>NZ_CP119809.1:2761133-3122267 GCF_029338395.1 Halorussus caseinilyticus | reverse complement strand
CTTCTACTCGGCTTCGACCTACTACCAGATGGGCATCCCCATCGACCTCTACACCCCCATCTTCGCCATGTCGCGGGTCGGTGGCTGGATTGGCCACGTCCTCGAACAGTACGACGACAACCGCCTGATTCGGCCCCGCGCCAAGTACACCGGCGCGAAGCAGGCCGACTGGGTACCCATCGACGAGCGGTAAGACCGCGAGCGAACTTATTTCCGAAAGCGGTCGCTTGAACGCGACTCTCGAAAGCTTCGTTCCGCGTGACAGTCGGTTTACGCGGAGTCGTCGTCGGGTTCGCTGTTTGCTACGAAGTGGATTTCGTACCCCTCGTCCGAATCGTCTTCTTCGTCAGTCATGTTTTTAGTTTACTCGTCAGCATACAAGTACCTTCCGCAGATTAGAGCTATTGCGACGACTATGACGACGAGGTAATCACCGTAGTCGGGATAGTCCTGAATTAGCGCCCGAGGAACGAGGGCTGAAAAGAGAAGAATTGCGGCCGAGGAGGACCAGAGTGCGTCCCGAAAATACCGGACTCCATCATCGTAAGATTCTTTGCAATATTTAACCATTTTCTTGAAAGAAATCATGAGATTACGATAGTGTTCTGCCATATCACCGCCATTATCCACTAAATCCCCAATTTGCTCGTCGGCACCCCGGACCAATACCGTTCGTGAACTCACGGGGACGGTAGACTTGGAGGCAGTGCCAAAGAGAAAGCAGTAGGGCCCCCAAGCCAGCGATAATCAATGGAATGCCACGTATCTGTTGGGAGAGACTCGTTCCAGAAACGACGATACTGACCGCGAGAATATCGATTTTCGCTAAATCTATCGCACGTTGGTTGAGTTCGTGATGGTCCGCAAGCTGGTTTTCGACCGTATTCTGAAGTTCCTCGTATCCGGACTTATAAATTTCCGCCTCCTTGTCACTGTTCATGGGTTATCACGGGTTATATTGTGTCCATGGTAGAATTCCGACGACTGTTTCCAAAACCGACTTCTCGGAATTTGACACGTTGGATGAGACTTAGGAAGCACAGTAGTTAAAATTGACTAAGTAGCTACCAGATTTTGTGACAACTGACTGTCCAACGTTCCCGAAACGGTAAGGGAAATGAATATATTCAGTACCGCGTCATATGATTTTACGACGGAATCGGATTGACTACGACCTCCGAACACCCATCAATTTATTTACACTACCGCGCGCGAGATTTTACCCCGGTAAGAGCGCGGATTAATGTGGTCGAGTTTATAAATAGTTCGTCAGATGAAGAAAAACGGCCATTAGCTTTACGTGCCGAAAATCGTGTGCCGTCCGTCAGACAACCGTCTTATCCCGCCGCCTTCTTGCGATTTTACTTTCACCCCGTGGACCGGGGCTTTAAGTATCTGCGTTCATTGGGTCTAACTGCGCGTCACACGCTTCGCGCCCACTTCCCCCTTTCCCCCCTGTTCCACCCACCGAGAGTCGTGACTGTCGAGTCGGACGGTCCGACGGCAGTTGAAAAAGGGTTAAACAGATACCGGGACTACTTCGTGCCATGGTAGCTCTCTCGGACGTTCTCGACGCTCGGGTGCGAGTCGAAGAGACGGCCCGGCGGACGCCGCTGGACTACAGTCACACCTTCTCGGACATGACCGGCGCGGAGGTCCACCTGAAACTGGAGACGCTCCAGCGCACGGGGTCGTTCAAGATTCGGGGCGCGACCAACCGCATCAAGACGCTTACGGACGACGAAAAATCTGCGGGCGTCGTGACCGCGAGCGCGGGCAACCACGCGCAGGGGGTCGCGCTCGCGGCGACGAAAAGCGGCGTGGACTCGAAAATCGTGATGCCCGAGAACGCGCCCATCTCGAAAATCAAGGCGACCCGCGACTACGGCGCGACGGTGGTCCTCCACGGCGACGACTACAACGACGCCCAAGCGAAGGCCCACGAACTCGAAGACGCGGAGGGCCGGACCTACGTCCACGCGTTCGACGACGAGATGGTGATGGCGGGACAGGGAACCATCGGTCTCGAAATCGTCGAGGACCTGCCGGACCTCGACACGGTGGTCGTCCCCATCGGCGGCGGCGGTCTCATCTCGGGCGTCGCCACCGCCGTCAAGGAGCAGAAACCCGAAGCGCGGGTCGTCGGCGTGCAGGCCGACGGCGCGTCGAGCGTCGCCACGTCGCTCGACAAGGGCGAGATTCACGCGCTCGACTCGGTGGACACCATCGCGGACGGCATCGCCACGCGAAGCGTGGGCCAGCGACCCTTCGACGTTATCGAGGAGTACGTGGACGAAGTGGTGACGGTCTCGGACTCGGAAATCGCCGTGGCGGTCACGCACCTGCTCGAACGCGCCAAGACGCTCGTGGAGGGCGCTGGCGCGGTGCCACTGGCGGCACTTCTCGGTGGGGCCATCGACTACGACGACGACGAAATTATCGTCCCGGTTCTCTCGGGTGGTAACATCGACATGAACACGCTCACGACGGTCATCATGCGCGGACTGGTCGAGACCGGCCGGTACGTCAAGATTCGCACGGTCCTCAAGGACCGACCCGGCGCGCTGGGCGACCTACTGGAAATCATCTCGGACATGCGGGCGAACATCTACGGCATCCAGCACGACCGGACCTCGCGGGACATCGCCATGAACGCCACGGAAGTCGAGTTAGACCTCGAAACCCGCGGGCAGGACCACGTGGACGAACTGCTCTCGGCGCTCCGCGAGGAAGGATTCGACGTGGAGATGCTGGCGTAGGACGCTCTTGCCCAAGTTTAAGTTGCAGGGCGAGAAGTGTTCGGTATGAAGCGCATCATCAGCACGCAGGACGCGCCCGAGGCGGTCGGCGCGTACAGTCAGGCGACGACCAACGGCGACATGGTGTTCACCGCGGGCCAGATTCCGATGACGCCGGACGGGGACCTGCTGGACGACGAGGAAATCGCGGTCCAGACCCGCCAGAGTCTGGAGAACGTGAAAGCCATCCTCGAAGAGGAGGGTCTGACGATGCAGGACGTGCTGAAGGTCACGGTGTTCTTGGACGACATCGAGGACTTCGACGAGATGAACGAGGCCTACAAGGAGTACTTCCAAGACAACCCGCCCGCCCGGAGCGCGGTCGAAGCGGGCAACCTCCCGAAGGGCGTCGGCGTCGAAATCGAGGCCATCGCCACCAGCGAGTGACGTGACGCTGGAGTCGGGTCCGATTCGCCCCCGCGTGAAGGCCAGCGTCCTCTGGGGACTCGTCGGCGTCCTCGCCTTTCTGGTCGCCCTGCAGGGGTACGAACTGGCGACGGGGTATCGCTACTCGCTCGCGGTCAAGTTCGGCGCGGCGCTCGCCGTCGGCGTCGGCGCGACGGGCCTGTCGTATCTGGCCGAGGGACGCCTGTTCGGGTGAGAGGGCCGTCCGAACCTACGTCTCGTTCTTCTTTTCCGTTCTTTGAGCAATCTTTTCCATTGGGAAAGAAATCTTTCGGTTGGTTTGGACGACGGTCGCGCCGCACGACGGCCGCGGGCGGGGCCGATGGCCCCGCCCGCCGCTCTGAAGGGAAGGGTTTAAGCGCAGGACGGAACTACCATCGTCCGGGCCGGGATGGCCGAATGGCAAAGCGCACGCCTGGAAAGCGTGTCCCCTTACGGGGTTCTGGGTTCAAATCCCAGTCCCGGCGTATTCTCCTGCGAACCACACGGCGAGCGCCTCGTGCGCTCGCCTCTCCGTGAGCAGGAAATCGGTATCGAACTGGGATTTTAACCCCTGCGAGTCGCACGCCCGGAACGGCCGCAGGCCGCACGCCCGGACCGTCTCGCTCCGGGTTCAAATCCCAGTCCCGGCGTATTTTCCTGCGAACCACACGGCGAGCGCACGAGGCGCTCGCATCGGCGTGAGCGGACCGAGGGCCCGCTCTCGACGGTTCAGTAACTACGGTCCCCGAGGGACCGACCGAAGTCGTGGAAGTCTGTCGGCCGAGACGACTACTCGTTGCCGGTCGGCGTCTCTTCGTTTGCATCCTGCTCATCGAATCGAGGTGTGAAAATCATCCGAGGGACGACGCCGCTGTAGGAATTCGATAGCAGGTCCCCAATCGGCGTGATGACGTGTTGGAGGATGCCCGACTCTAAATGATAGATAAACTCCTCGTCGAGTGCTTCGTAGCCGTTCGCGTCCCACGTCTCGATGTACTCCTCGAAGCGGGAGTACGGTCCGGAGACGAACACGATAGTTTCCATACTCGCCTCGCCGAACTGCTCCGTTTCGTCCTCGCCTTCGACCTGCCACGGGGCGTTCCCCTCGGTGAACAGTTGCATGTCGAGTGACGCTTGACAACGGAATCCGCCCGCGTACTCGTTGTACTCGGGGTCGGACATCTCGAAGTCCATCGCTACCTGACCGGGGATAGTTTCCCCTTCTTTCGGTTCGATGTCGATGTCTACCCCTTCGACGTAGTAGTCCGGGACGGGAAGGTCCTGAATATTTCTTGATTCGAGGGGCAGATATTCGTTTGGATTCCCGGCTGGGAGCCAGTTGTTCGAGGTCGTTCCCTCCAACGTGGTGCGGACAGTTGGAAGCGATACTCAGAGAGTCAAGTTCACTTGACCAACTGTGTTAAAGGTATCGTCCGACTGGGGGGAGACGATAGTCGAGCGATTCCCCGACGGTTTCGACGGTGCAGTAGACCGAGTAAACGACTTTTCGGACAAAGCACTCTACCCGTATCTACACGTTCACATCTTTGGCCCTTACGTCGGCGACAGTCACGCTTACTTGACCGAGCTCAAGTTACGACTTCAGAGTCACGGGTTCGAGTCTGCCAAGCTCTGTACCGACCGGAACGACGAGTGTCCGGACGGATACGACGAGCAAGAGCGGCGCGAGTTCTGGTGGCAAGTGAGTAGAGACTTCCTCGAACACGCAGATGTAGCCGTATTCTTGTTCTTAGACGACGTTCCCCGGCGTTCGGAGTTACCGGAACTGGCGTTCGGCGAGCGCGGGCAATCGGACCGCGACCGACTGCCCCAAGACATCAACATCTCCGTCGATTCGGAGTTGGACTACTGGCTGGACGAAATCGACCGAGAGCGAGAGCGAACGCTCGTACTCTTCGAGGAGTCGTGTTACGAGGAGATGGGAGGTCTCACGTCCGCGAAAGTGAGTACGGAAGGAGTCGATTGGGGAGTCGTACCCTCCGAAGACGTGGAAGAAGCGACACTGGAATCCGTGGGTCGGTGTCAAAACTGGGCGATGAACCAGTGTAAACCGCGGCTACAGGACCGATACTTCGCCGACCGTTCCTGACTTACTCCTCGCGCAGGCCCATCTTGAGCGCCCGCTCCGCGATTCTGCCGCCGTGGTCGGCCGTGCGGTCGAGCGCGTCGAAGAGCAACGCGGCGTAGTAGGAGTCGATTTCGTCGGCGTCGTAGGACGGTCGTTCCAACAGGTCGAAGTCCTCGGCGAGGGTCTCACACCGGTCGAGCGCGTCGTAGGCAGTCTCTGGCTCGCGTCCGTTGATGGTCGCCTCCACCGCGCGTTCGACCACGGTCCGAGAGCGCCGGGCGTAGTCGGCTAACTCCGATTCGGCGGTGCCGGTCGGCGGGTCGTCGAGTTCCAGCGCGACGGCCGCGATTCGCTCGGCGCACGACGCCACGCCTTCGAGTTCGCGGGCGATGGCGTAGTAGTCGAGCGCGGTCCGGCGGTCCACGTTCGGGCGGTTCGGGCCGCGCGGGAGACCGATTCGGCGTTCGACGCACCGACTGACCAGCGCGAACTGGCGGTCCACGTCCTCGGGTTGCTGGAGGACTTCGCGGGCGCGGTCCGAGTCGGCGTCGAAGAGGGCGTTCGTGGCGCTCCGGTGCATCGAGAGCGCGACGTACCGGAGGTTGAGGACCGTCTGGCCGACCGAGAGTCGTTCGGAGCGCCGCATGCTCCGGAACGTCACCGCGTCGGTCGATTCGTCGTCGACTTCCAAGCCCACGAGGTCGTTGCCCGCCGTGGTAATCGCCCGGCGCTCTGCCGACGTGAACCGGTCGGTCGTCCGGAGCGTAAACCGGTCCTCGCCCGCGACGTAGAGGGCGTAGACCACCCACGGGAGGCGGTCTTCGGACAGGTCGTCCACCGAGAGGTCGGGAGCGGTGGTGCCGTCACTCCGTTCGCAGGTCCGGAGTATCAGCGTCCCGTCCTCGTGGGGGTAGAGGAACACCTCGTTGCCCGCTTCGAGACCGTGGTCGGTCGCCCACTCCTTGGGGAGCGACACCGTGAACGACGACCCGCCGACCGACTGGACCTTCCGAGAGATTTCGGTCTCGGTTGTCGAACTGCTCATCGGTATCACCCGAACTTCCCGGTGATGTAGTCTTCGACGCGCTGACTGTTGGGGTTCTCGAAGATTTGGTCGGTGTCGCCGTACTCGACCAGTTCCCCGCCGGTGAGGAAGACGGCGGTCTGGTCGGAGATACGGGCGGCCTGTTGCATGTTGTGGGTCACGATGACGACCGTGTACTCCTCGGCGAGGTCGTGGATGAGGTCCTCGATTTTGGCGGTGGCGATGGGGTCGAGCGCGGAGGCGGGTTCGTCCATCAGGATGACTTCAGGGTCCACCGCGAGACACCGGCCGATGCACAGGCGCTGTTGCTGACCACCGGACAGGCCGAGGGCGTTGTCGTCGAGTCGGTCGCTGACCTCCTTCCAGAGCGCCGCCTGCTTCAGCGAGCGTTCGACCAGTTCGTCCTCCTTCTCGGTGTCTGCTCGGCCGAGCAACCTATCGAGGAGTCCGTCGTCGATGTCGCCGTGCTTACGCGGGCCGTAGGCGATGTTGTCCCGGATGGATTTGGGGAACGGGTTCGGGGCTTGAAACACCATGCCGACGCGCTTGCGCAGTTCCACGAGGTTTACGCCGTCCTGATACACCTCGTCGCCGTCGAGTTCGACCGACCCCTCGACGGTGGCCGAAGTGATGCGGTCGTTCATCCGGTTGAGACACCGCAGGAACGTCGATTTCCCGCATCCCGATGGTCCGACGAGCGCCGTGACGCTCTCTTCGGGGATGTCCATCGAGACGCCTTTGAGCGCGTGGTCGTCGCCGTAGTACACGTCGAGGTCCTCGACGCAGAGTTTGGGCGCGCCGTCGAACTCGTAGTCGGTCCACTCGTCGCGCACCTGCTCTTCGGACTCGCCCGTCGTGGTCGAAGGCGACGTGTCGGTACTGCTGTCGGTTCGGGATTGAATCGTACTCTCTGTCATTGGTGTAGCTTTCTTCGGAAGTAGTACCTCGTGACGATACCGACCGCGTAGAACGACAGCACGACTGCGAGAAGTACCAGCACTAGACCCCACGCGAAGTTGTCGGGGCTATCGAGCGACGGCCCCTGCACGCCCGCCGTGATGAGAGCGTACACCTGATACGGGAGCGCGCTGGTCGCTTGCAGGAGTTCCGGGTTCGAGACGAACGGCGGGGACGCGGTGAACTCGAAGCCGCCGATTACGTCCACCGTCTGGTTTCCGGGGACGAAGGTGCCACCGGCCATCGTCAACAGGATGGGTGCAGTCTCGCCCGCGATGCGGCCGACGCCCAAGATGACGCCCGTGACGACGCCCGGAAGCGCCGCCGGGAGGACGACGCTCCGGATGGTCTGCCACTTCGTGACCCCGAGGGCGGCGCTCGCGTCCCGGTACTCGTCGGGCACCGAGAGCATCGCCTCTCTGGACGTGATGACGACCAGCGGGAGCAACATGAACCCGAGCGTCAGCATGCCCGAGAGGAGCGACTTCTGGCCGCCGAATCGCGGGATGAGGAAGGCGTACCCGAACAGGCCGAAGACGATGCTCGGCGTACTCCACAGGCCGTTAGTCGCGATTTCGATGATTTCGGTGAACCGGCCTTCGTCGGCGTACTCGCTCAGGAATATCGCCGCGCCGACCCCGAGCGGAACCGCGAACAGCACGGACCCGACGACCAACCACACCGTGCCGACGATGGCGGGCAGAACCCCGTCCACCTCGGCCAGCAGTGAAACGCCGTTCATGAGGAACGGCCACGAGACGGGCCAGACGACGGTGTAACTGAAACCGAAGAGACCGATCGTCGTCTCCGGTCCGGCACCCGAGCCAATCGTGATGCCCTCGAAGACGCCCGGAGCGCCCTTCACCGTCACGAACGCCACGAGTCCGACGAGGACGGCGATGATGGCCGAGGCGTTGAGGTAGATGAGGACGTGCGCGCCGACGTGACGCCCGCGAGCCCCGAACCCGCCGTAGGCTTTCGCGGCCGACCACCCAGTCACCAGCGCGCAGAACAGGACCACGGCCGGGACGACGAACCGCGGGAAGAACGTGGCTCGAAGCCCGTTCGGTGCCCACGTCCAGTCCGGGCCGATGGTGCCAGTGAGGAAGACGAGACCCGCGAACACCGCCAGCGCGCCCGCCGGAAGCGTCGAACCGATGTCCTCGCGCGGGACGACAGTCGCCGCGAACGCGACTCCCGCGCCGAGAAGCGCGACGGCGAACCAGCCGACCGACCCGAGACCGAGCGTCTGGGACCCGACCAGTCCGCCGACGACGAACCAGATTCCGGCGAAGGCCGTCGCCGCGACCAGTCCGGCGTCGGCCTGTGGTTCCGTCGAGACGACTCCGAACCGGGAGCCGACGCCAAAGCCGACGACGGCGAGTCCGATGAGCGCGAGAAGCGCCCCGAGTATCGTCGTCATCTGGACGCCCGCGAGCGAGTCGGTGATGGTGAGTATCTCGAACTGGGCCGCCAAGCCGAGCGCGAACAGCAGGGCCGAGAGTCCGACCGTCGCGGCCGCAGTCGCCTCTACCGTCGAGGTCCCCTCTCGAACGAGGTTGCCTCTTTCGTCGTCAGTGATGCTACTCATTACTCGTTGCCCCCGAGTTTCTCGTTCATTCGTTTCTCGATGAGTTGCGAACCCACGCTGAGAAACAGGACCGTGACGAACAGCACGACCCCGGCCGCGAACAGCGCGTTGAACTGGAGTCCGTGAGCGTTACCGTACCGGGCCGCGATGAGCGACGTGAGCGTCTCGTAGCCGTAGAAGACGTTGTAAATCGGGTCGGGGAGCGCCGGACTGTTCCGGAGCATCACCGTCGCGGCCATCGTCTCGCCGATGGCGCGCCCGACGCCCAGCAGGACCGCGGCCGAGACGCCCGAGAACGCCGCCGGGAGCGTTATCGAGGACATCGTTTGCCAGTCGGTCGTCCCGAGCGCGAGCGACCCGCTCTTCATCGACTCAGGCACGCTGTTGAGGGCGTCCTCGGCGACCGAGACGACCGTCGGGAGCGACATCAAGCCGACGACGATGCCGACGAAGACGTAGGTTCCCTGTCCCACGAGGTCGAACTGGTCGCTCGCCCACGGACTCAGGATGGTGAATCCGATGAACCCGTAGACGATGGAGGGGATACCGGCCAGAATCTCGACGCCCGGTTTGACGAGTTCGCGCACCGTCGGCGGCGCGATTTCACTGATGAAGAGGGCGGCCGCGACCCCGAGCGGTCCGGCGACTAACGTCGCAATTATCGTCACGACGACCGTCCCGTGAATCATCGGAACCAGCGAGAAGCGTTTCTGGTTCACGGGGTCCCAGAGCGTCTCCGTGAACAGTCGGAGACCGGGGACTCCCACGCCGAACACTTCGGCGGTGGCGTACTCGAAGGCGGGCCACGCTTCGAGGAAGATGAACACCGTGATGAGTCCCAGAATCAGGATGGTCGAGACGGTCATCGTCAGCGTCAGCGCGTGTGCAGTCAGTTCTTGGTGACGGAACCAGCCGTAGCCGACTGCCACCAGAAACGCGGAGAAGGCGACGACCGTCAGAGGGGACACCACGAGAAATCCGACGAAGGTGCCCAACAGCGCGAGCGAGGCGACCCCACCGGCCGCGAGTGCGCTTTCCTCGGTGTCCTCGACGAATTCACGCGCCTCCGTCAGCTTTCGCTGGAACGCCCCACGTAGTCCAGTCGAGTCAGCTTCAGTCACAGATGCCATTTTGTGTACTAGTATCGAGGTAGTTCGAAAACGGAACGACGAAGTTCACACCGGCGCGCTACCTTACGCTTGGTCGGGTAGCTTGCCCTTCTCCTTCTCGATGTCCTTGTCCGGGAGCGGGATGTAGTTGTTCGCTTCCACGAACACCTTCTGACCGAACGTGGTCAGGAACATGTTGATGAACGCGGCTTCGCGCTTGTCGACACCGTTGGGGTGTTCGTCGGTCTTTTTCGTGTACATGTGGAGGTCCCGGTTGAGCGGGTACGAGCTGTCGAAGATGGTGTTGCTCGCGCTCTTGTCGGGCTTGTAGGTCGTGCCGTCGAACTCGATGGCGATGGGTTTGACTTGCTTGCCCGTGAACGCCAGCGCCATGTACGCGATGGCACCCTCGTTCTGCTGGACGACGGTCTTGACCTGCTGGTTCTGACCCTTCCGGGTGTCGACGCCCGGCATCGGGGCCTCGGCGTCACCGAGCATGTTGAGGCGGAACGCGGTGTCGGTACCCGACCCCTCGGCGCGGCCGATGCAGTAGATTTCCTTGTCGGGACCGCCGACTTCCTTCCAGTTGGTAATCTCGTCCTGATAGATTTTCTTGACTTGCTTGCCGGTGAGCTTCTGGACGCCAGCGTCCCAGATGTCCTTGCTCACGACGACGGGCTGACCGTCGCGGCCGACGACGTGGTCGACGTAGTTCTCGTCGCGCTTCTTTTCGCTGATGCCGAGTTCGGCCGTGATGGGACCCGAGGAGTTACCGATGTCCACGAGACCGTCTCGGACGGACTTACAGCCAGTTCCGGAGTGGCTCAGGCCGACCGTCGTCGGGAACGGCGGGTTGGCCTGCTTACCGGTTGGCTCGAAACCGTAGAGACCGGCGAAGTAGTCGGCGAGACGCTGGTCGGTCTCGATTTCGCTCCATCCCGGAACGGTACTCTCGCTGTTCGACCCCCAGTACTCGCCGTCGCTCGGCGGCGCGTTCGAGTTCCAGTAGGAACTCCCCTTGTTGGAGATGGGGTACACCGTCGAGGACCCCTCGGCGCTGAGCATCGACGTGTCCATGCCGCCGGAGTTCTCCTGAGTCTCCTCGTTTCCGGAGTCGTCCCCAGCGGTCGTGTCTTCGCTGGAGTCGTCCGAGCCACCGGTACAACCGGCGAGCGCGGTCGTCACACCTGCCCCAGACGCGAGTAGGAACATCCGGCGCGATACGTCGTCCGACTGCCGTCCTTTATCGAACGTCATCAGGTAATGAGAACCCGAACTAGATTAAGTACCCTTATAATTCCAGCATATAACGGGCTGATTCGGTAATATCTGGTCTGAGCAGAAGGATGCAAAGGATACCCATGGAGATTCTATATAGAAGGCGACACGTAATCGCGGTTCCGAGCCAGACGGAAATCACGGGAACGTCGTCGTACTTTTTCGTCGTTCTATCTCCGCATCAACCGATTACGGACTCGAAATTAATACTTTCGGCCAGATAATGACATATAAACCCCCGAGCGATTATCGGAGGGTTCGGCGGCGGTTCCGTGTCAACGTTTCCCAGAGAAATGACCGGTACCGAGTTTCTTCGCGTCGATTTCCGGTGTGTCCGTGTAACGTTTCGGCACGTTACCAAGTGTCGTAGAAGAAAAGGTTTATATAGAATCACAATCATATCTTCGGATGTACTATGAGTCAGCGAGGACAGCGAATGCAAGGCCAGCCGATGATAGTAATGTCCGAAGAGTCCCAGCGCGTCAAGGACAAGGACGCTCAGGAACACAACATCACCGCCGCCCGCGCGGTCGCGGACGCGGTGCGTTCGACTCTCGGACCCAAAGGGATGGACAAGATGCTCGTCGACTCGATGGGCGACGTGACCATCACCAACGACGGCGTGACCATCCTCAAGGAGATGGACATCGACAACCCGACGGCCGAGATGATTATCGAGGTCGCCGAGACCCAAGAGGACGAGGCCGGAGACGGCACCACCACGGCCGTCGCCGTCACGGGCGAACTCCTCAAGAACGCCGAGGACCTCCTCGAACAGGACATCCACCCGACGGCCATCATCAAAGGCTTCCACCTCGCCAGCGAGAAGGCCCGCGAGGAAATCGACAACGTTGCCGAGGACGTTGACACCGACGACGAGGAACTCCTCCGCAAGGTCGCCGAGACCTCGATGACCGGCAAGGGCGCGGAACTCAACAAGGAGGCGCTCTCCGAAATCATCGTCAACGCGGTCCAGCAGGTCACCGTCGACAGCACGGTGGACCTCGAATACGTCAAGACCGAGACCCAGACCGGTCGCTCGGCGGGCGAGTCCGAACTCCTCAAGGGCGCGGTCATCAGCAAGGACCCGGTTCACGACAACATGCCCAAGAGCGCGGTCGACGCCGACATCCTCCTGCTCAACGAGGCCGTCGAAATCGAGGAGACCGACGTTGACACCAGCGTCAACATCGAGGACCCCGACCAACTCCAGAGCTTCCTCGACCAAGAGGAAGAACAGCTCAAGGAGAAGGTCGAGAAAATCAAGGCGACCGGTGCCGACGTGGTCTTCTGTCAGAAGGGCATCGACGACATGGCCCAGCACTACCTCGCCAAGGAAGGCATCCTCGCGGTCCGCCGCGTCAAGAAGTCCGACATCGGCTTCCTCAAGGAAGTCCTCGGCGCGAACGTCGTCTCGGACCTCGACAGCGCCTCGGCCGACGACCTCGGCAAGGGCGACGTGAGCCGCGACGACGACGACGAACTCTTCTACGTCGAAGGCGAGGACAGTCACGGCGTCACCCTCCTCCTGCGCGGTTCGACCGACCACGTGGTGGACGAACTCGAACGCGGCGTCACCGACGCCCTCGACGTTGTGGCCCAGACCGTCTCGGACGGCCGCGTCGTCTCCGGCGGCGGTGCCATCGAAGTCGAAGTCGCGGGCCGTCTCCGCGACTACGCCGACTCCGTTTCGGGCCGCGAACAGCTCGCGGTCGAAGCGTTCGCCGACTCGCTCGAACTCGTCCCGCGCGTCCTCGCCGAGAACGCGGGTCTGGACTCCATCGACACGCTCGTCGACCTGCGCTCGGCCCACGAGTCCGACGAGAAGCGCGCGGGCCTGAACGTCCACAGCGGCGACATCGAGGACACCCTCGACGCTGGCGTCGTGGAACCGGCCCACGCCAAGGAGCAGGCCGTCTCCAGTGCTACCGAGGCCGCGAACCTCGTCCTCAAAATCGACGACATCATCTCCGCTGGCGACCTCTCGACCGACAAGGGCGACGACGAGGCTGGCGGACCCGGCGGTGCTGGCGGTATGGGCGGCATGGGCGGCATGGGCGGCGCGATGTAAGCTAGGCCCCGAGTCTAGCTCCGCCGTTTCCGAGCCATCTACTGCACCGACCGACCGCCGCGTCGAATCGAACGCTGTCACCGACACTCCGCGTTTTCTTTCGAGTTCCTGCTTCTTCCGAGTCGAACGTCAGGCGAGTGTTCAGTTCAGTCGGCGAAGGTTGCGCGATTCGCCGGGTTTAGATAGTTTATAGTGGCCACGGAGTCCATCAGCAACGTATGGACACGCTGTTGCTGAATCAGGAAGCCGTAGACGAGAATACCCAGATGCCCGACGTGATTCGGGCAGTCGAAGACGCCTTCGCCGCGTACGCCCGCGGGGACGCCCAGATGCCCGCCAAATCCTACATCGACCTGCCCCAGTACAACGGCGACTTCCGGTCGATGCCCGCCTACCTCGAAGCAGACGACTGGGACGCCGCCGGAATCAAGTGGGTCAACGTCCACCCCGACAACCCCGAGGAGTTCGACCTGCCGACGGTGATGGGGACGATGGTCTACTCGAACCCCGAGAACGCCTTCCCGCTGGCAATCATGGACGGCACCGAACTCACGATGAAGCGGACCGGTGCGGCCGCCGCCGTCGCCACCGACTACCTCGCCGTCGAGGACGCGACGACGATGGGCATCGTCGGCGCGGGCGTCCAGTCGTACACCCAACTCGAAGCAATCTCGGAGATTCGACCAATCGAGGAAGTCGTCGTCAGCGACTTGGACGAACAGCGAGTCGCCGACTTCATCGACTACTTCGAAGGCGAGTTCGAGGTCCGGGCCGGGTCCATCGCGGAGGCCGCCCAGTGCGACGTTCTCTCGACGGTGACGCCCGTCGAGGACCCCATCGTGACGCGCGAGGACATCGGCGAACACACCCACGTCAACGCGATGGGCGCGGACGCCGAAGGCAAGCACGAACTCGCCGACGAGATTCTGCTGGACGCCAAACTGGTCATCGACGACCACGCCCAGACCACCCACTCGGGCGAAATCAACGTTCCCTACCACGAGGGCGTTCTCTCGGACGACGACATCTACGGCGAAGTCGGCGACATCGTGGTCGGCGACTTGGAGGGCCGGACCGACGACGACGGCATCACCGTCTTCGACAGCACCGGTCTCGCCATCCAAGACGTGGCCGCGGCCCACGTCGTCTACGAACACGCCGACGAGAACGACAACGGCTACCCCTTCGACCTCATCGGCACCGGCACGCAGTAGTCCGTTCGCCAAGACTCGACCGTTCTACAGGTCCTCCGTCGGCGCTTTCCGGGCGAAGTAGCCCGTCACCTTCGAGATAACCCAGACGATGGCGATGAACGGCAACATCGGAATCAACAGGACGACTAGCCCGAGGAAGTACACGATTCCGATGGTCGTCATCTCGGTGTCGGGCCGTCCGCGGTAGGGCGGCGTGACCGTCCGCGCGACCTTTTTGACCGGCGCTGGTATCGCGTCGTCGTCTGCTTCGTCGGAACCTCCGGCACTCATGAAGAGACGTATCGACGGCGGGAGAAATAAGCGTTTGTGGCCGGAACGCGGGCGTTCACTAAACGTAGCGGTCGGCGAATCAGGCCGCTTGCGCGTCTTTCACGCGAACTTCCGGCGTCATCTCGTGGGACCGTGACATGAGGTTGAACACCGGGGAGCGAGCCACGCCGTTCCGAAGCGTCTCGGCGTCCGCGTCCGTGAGGTCCGGCCCGGCGACTTCCACGTCGATGGCGAAGTCGTCGTACACGTCGCCAGCGTCGTCTGCGTCCCGGATGCCGAAGAAGGCACGCGGGTCGAGGGTCACGCTGACCTCGGTTTCGAGGTTCTCGAACTCGATTTCGTTCTCCATGGCGACCACGTCGAGGGTGGCGTTGATGCACCCTGTGAGCGCCGCCAGCGCGACTTCGACCGGTTCCGGCCGGTCGTCGGGGTCCACGAACCCCGCGTCCCTCTCGACTTCCTTGAACGCGCCGAGTTGGAAGGTGTACTCCCGAGTCGCCCGGCGTATCTCGTCGCCGCCGTAGCTGTATCCGTCGATTTTCGCCAGCGTGTGCATCGGCCGCCCCTCGTCGATACCCGTCGCGCCGAGTCCGAGCATCACGTCGTCGGGGTTCTCGGTGCCGTGTTCGAGGAACGCCGCGAACTGTTCTAGGTCTACTCCGTGCTTGATGGTCTCTGAGGCCATACGAGAGAGTACGCCGAGCCAGTTCTTAATTATTTTTCATTATGTTCTAGAGGGTCCGCGCGTAACGGTCCCGCGTCTGCACCGCGAACGATTACACGACGGCAAGTAGACGCTTTCGGGCGGGTGGTTGGCAACCGACAGGTCGAGGAGAAGTCCCGACACCGGTAGGTCCGGCCAGTCGAAACGTTGAGGTGCCGCCCGCGAGTCGGACCAGCTCGTGGGCGAGTTCGCCGACGCGGTTCGAGACCGACTCCGAGACGCCCTCGCGGAGCGACGGCCGTCGCTTGACTGGGAGACCGAGTATCGGGTCCGGCGGACTCCCGTGGACGTGGTGGGCACGAGCCCAGACCGGTTCGTCACGGTCGAAGTCGAGTGGCGACGGGCAGACCCCGTGAACAACACCGCGAAGCTATTCTACTACGCCGACGAGGGCGAGGTGGACGAGTACGACGAGGTGGTCGTCTGCCAACTATTTTCGGGTTACTACGACCTCGCGTCGGGCGGCGTGTCCTCGAAGCGCGAAGTCGCGGAGTTCGTCGGCGAGACGGCCGCCGAGTCGGTCGAACACGTCTCGTTTCACCCCCTGCGGATTCCAATCGACCCGCCGAAGCGCGGCGGTGACTGGCCGCAGGGATGGCGCGTGCGGACCAACGAAACGGCCGCCGAAGTCGGGTCGCTTCTCTGATTCACTCGCGGGCGTCCGGTCGCTCCGGGCCGAGGAAGAACCGGAATCCGAGACCGTAGACCAGTCCGTACGAGAGCGCGAGCGTCAGCGCGTAGGCCACGCCGACCCCGAACAGCGGGAGCGTCCGGCCGACGCCGAGGCGGTCGAACAGCGGTGGCACGCCGAACGGGAGCAGGAAGCCGAGAACGAGCATCGTGAGGACCACCTCGACCCGCCGGTCGTGCGCGCCCGCGGCGGGCGCGCACGACCCGACCCACAGGTACCCGGCGAGGAAACTCGCAACGACGACGGCGACGAACGCGGGCGAGAGGTCGAGGGCGACGGCGGTCCGGGTGGCCCGAAGGTACCACGCGACCGCGAGAAATCCGAACAGGAAGACGTACGCGCCGGTAATCGCCCACTGAAGACCGCCGACGAGTCTGGCTCGGCGCGAGGACACGTCCGCGGTTCGGCGCGGCCGGGAAAAACGGTATCGGCGATTTGAGTACCCGCGACCGGGCTACCGGCGGGTCACTCCAGCGCGACCAACTCGTCGTCGAGCATATCGCTCAGGACCGCTCGGGCGTGGCCGTCGGGGTCCACGCCCTCGTAGACGGCCTTCACCTCGCCGTCTGCGAGGACGAAGGTGGTACGCGGGGTCGCGCCCCGCGAGGTGTCCACGTCGAAGGCGTCGGCGATGTCGCCCTCGGGGTCGGCCAGCAGGTCGAAGCGGAGTTCGTACTTCTCGGCGAACTCCTCGTGGCTCTCGGCGTCGTCGGTCGAGACGCCGAACACCGAGACGCCAGCGTCGTGATAGCTCTCCAGTTCGGCGTCGAACTGCTCGGCCTCGACGGTGCAACCGGGCGTGTCGTCGCGCGGATAGAAGTACAGCACCGTCGGTTCCGAGAAGTCGGGCGCGATGGTCTCGCCGCGCTGGTTCTCCGCCTCCACGGTCGGCGCGTCGTCGCCTGTGTCGAGCGTCATGCCCGAGGGTTGCGCGCGGGACCGGAAGGCGTTTGCGCTTAGCTGATGTCGATGTGGTGGGAGTCGCCTTCCTCGGCGCTCATCTTCGGGAGCGTCACGGTCAGCACACCGTTTCGGTACTGGGCCGAGATGCCTTCCTCGTCTACGTCCTCGGGGAACGTCACCGAGCGATTCACCGCGCGGTGGCGGCGCTCCTTCCGGATGTACTGGCCGTCGTCTTCGTCGGTCTCCTCGGACTCCTGTTCGCTCTCGGCACGAATCTGGAGGTGGTCGCCACGGAGCGTCACGTCGATGTCGGACTTCTGGTAGCCCGGCAAGTCCGCGGTGACGACGAACTCGTCGCCGTGGTCGGCCACGTCCACCGACGCGCCGCCGTCGCCGAGGTCCCCCATCTCCATCCCGCCCATCGACTTCTCGAACTGGCGGCTCATGCGTTCTATCATCTGTTCCAAGTCCTCGAACGGATTCTTGCGTCCTGCCATAGTTCCCCCGACTGGAGTCCAACGCCATCGGTCTTAAAAATTCAGTCGCCGCGAGCGTCGGCCTCCGGCCGACGCGGACGCTCGGTGAGAAAACCGCCGGAACGCCCCCGACTGACCAACCGCCGGAACGCCCCCGACTGACCAACCGCCGGAACGCCCCCGACTGACCAACCGCCGGAACGCGCCCGGGCAACTAACCGCTGTGGGTGGGATAAAGGTGCCGCCCGCTCGCGGGCCGAAGGCCCGTGGTCGTCTCAGCGACCCCTCTCGGAGGTGAGCGAAGCGAGCTGGAGAGATGTCGCTGAACGACCGCGAGCGGGCGGGCAGAGACCTTCCCTGCCTCCAGAAAGTACCGAGTCACCGAGTAGCCAAAACCGGCCGAAGCGAGTCAGTACAGGACGTGTTTCGTGTCGTAGGACCCGAGACGCCGGACCCACCCGTTCTCGGCGATGTCCTCCAACTCCGCGATGGCCTCCTGCGCGCGGCCCTCGTAGAGTCCCACCGAGAAGTCGAGGTGGAACACGTAGTCGCCGAGGCGTTCTCCGCTCGGTCGGGACTCGACGCGGGTGAGGTTGATGTCCCGGTCGGCGAACGGTTCGAGCAGTTCGAGCAGGAGACCGGGGTAGTTGGCGTTGGGGTAGACCACCAGCGAGGACTTGCCGCCCGCCTGCGACCGCTCGTCGGTGGGCGCGATAACGAAGAAACGCGTGGCGTTGGAAGTCCGGTCCTGAATCCCCTCGGCGACGACCCGCAGGTCGTCGTCGCCCTCGGCGTTGGCCGGGTGGCCGATGCCCGCCACGTCGGGGTTCTCGCGAGCGTGTTCGACGCCGCGGGCGGTGCTGGCGACCGCTTCGAGGTCGGCGTCGGGGTACTCGGTTTCGAGATACGACCGGCACTGCGCAAGCGCTTGGGAGTGGCTGGCGACGACCGAGAACTCCTCGCGCCGGGCGAGCAGGGCGTGACGGATTGGGGTGACGATTTCCTGCACGGCGGCGACCTCGCGGTCGCTCAGGGCGTCCAGCGTCTCGGTGACGCTCCCCTCGATGCTGTTCTCTATCGGGACGACCCCGCGGTCGTACTCGCCGTCCGCGACGGCCTCCACGATGGCGGTCACGGACTCGCGGAACGCCACGTCGTCGGCGACTGCGCTGGCGGCCCGGTGGGAGTAGGTTCCCTCGGGTCCGAGCGTGACTGCTTGCATGTGCCCGGTTGTTTCGCGGTGGACGCTAAAAGGCCGTCGGGTGTGACAGATTTTCGGCCGAAGAACAAAAGCAAGTTATCATTATCTTATCCATAGAATTTCCGTTGTCTAGCATCGATAATTCGTTCTAAGAGGCAAGCAGTGCTTCGCCTCACGTCTCGTTCTCTAACTCCGTCTCGCTCAGTGGAATCGCGGTGTGAGTTGGCCCGTCCACGTCGATGTTCTCGACGACTTCCCAGCCGTGTTCGTTCTCCGACGACTCCCCGGAGTCCGACGGTTGCATGTCTCGGAGAGACCGCTACCGCCGTATAAATCGGTCCAGACGCGGACGGAGCGCGGACCGTCCGGTCGTCGGGCCGCGAACGACGCCGCGGCGGGCGTCACTCCCCGCCGAGGCGGAACGTCCGTCGCCGGACGTGGCCGCAACTCGGACAGAGGTGGCGGTACTGAATCCGGCCGCCCGTGGTCTCGACGAGCCATCGGCCGTCGGCGTCGTCGTACCCGCACTTGGGACATTCGAGGTCGTCGCGGTCGAAGCGCGTCCGGAGTCGCTCGAAGGGGGAGTGGCCGCCGGTTCTGGAACGAGACATGCCACGGTATTCGTTACCAAGTAACATAATAGTTGGCTAGGGTACGGTGCCAGTGAGTCGTTAGTTCCACCGAGTGTATCGGTACGTTGCCCGACTGGGCGTCCGCCGGTAAAAACGAGAAAGCCGAGACGCGAACTCCGTTACCGATTCAGCGTGTGAATCGCGTGTCCGAGGGCGTTCTCGGCGGCCTCCATCACGGCCTCGCTGAGGGTCGGGTGGGTGTGAATCGTCGCGGCCACGTCCTCCAGCGTCGCGCCCATCTCGATGGCGAAGCCGAGTTCGGCGATGAGTTCGGAGGCCTCCGGGCCGACGATTTGCGCGCCAAGCAGGAACCCGCTCGGTTCGTCCGCGACGACGCGGACGAACCCGTCGGCGTGGCCCGTCGTGAGCGCCCGGCCCGAGGCGTTGAACGGGAACTTACCCACGACAGGTTCGAAGCCCTGCTCTTGGGCCTCCTGTTCGGTCATGCCGACCGTGCCGATTTCGGGGTCGGTGAAGACGGCGGCGGGGACGGCCTGATAGTCCAGCGCCGAGGGTTCGCCCGCGATGACCTCCGCGGCGACCTGCCCCTCCTTGCTGGCCTTGTGCGCGAGCATCGGTTCGCCCGCCACGTCGCCGATGGCGTAGATGTGGTCCACGTTCGTCCGGGCGCGGTCGTCGGTCTGGACGAAGCCGTTCTCGTCGGTCTCGACGCCCGCGTTCTCCAGTTCGAGCGTGTCGGTGACGGGTTCGCGCCCGACGGCGACCAGCACCTTCTCCGCGCCGAACTCCGAGACGGTGCCCTCCTCGTCTTCGGTCCGGACGGTGATGCCGTCGCCCGACTCCTCCCACCCGCTGGCGGCCTCGCCGAAGTGGAAGTCGATGTCCAACTCCTCGGCGCGCTTCTTGACGGGGCGCGCGAGGTCGTCCTCGTAGCCCGGAAGCACGGAGTCCAGCATCTCCACGACGGTCACGTCGGTCCCCAACTTGGCGAAGACCCCCGCGAGTTCCATCCCGATGTAGCCCGCGCCGACGATGACGAGGCTCTCGGGCACCTCCTCCAGCGCAAGCGCCTGCCGGGAGTCGAGTACCGGGTCGTCGCCGAAGTCGAAGCCCGGCACCTCGATGGGCCGACTTCCAGTCGAAACGATGGCGTGTTCGAACTCGACGGTCTCGGAACCCTGTCCCTCGCCGCCGTGGACGATGCGGGCCTTGTCCTCGCTGGCGAACTCCGCGCGACCTTCCATCAGTTCGACGCCGTTGGCCTTGCAGAGCTTTTCGACGCCGCCGGTCAACTGGTCAACCACGCCGTCTTTCCAACCGACCATCTCGCCCATCTCCACCTCGGGGTCGGCGTAGATGCCCATCTCCTCGGCGTGGCCCGCCTCGTGAGCGAGGTCCGAGGCCGTAATCATCGCCTTCGAGGGGATGCATCCGTAGTTGAGGCAGGTCCCACCGTAGGCGTCTTTCTCCACCAGCGTCACGTCCAAGTCCAACTGGCCCGCGCGAATGGCGGCGACGTATCCGCCCGGTCCCGCGCCGATTACTAACACGTCCGTTCCCGTCGAGATGTCTCCGACGACCATATGTTTGGAAACTCGTCCTTCTGGGTAAAAAATCAGGTGGATTTTGCGGCGAGGCCGTCGTGTTAGCAATTCACGGATGTTCGGCGGGAGGAGTACGTCGGTTCTTCTGTGAATCTTCGGCGCGTGCCAGCGCGACCACTTGCGGGTCGCAGTCGTGAGACCAAAGACCGGAACCGACACAGCGCAAAAAACGAGCGAAAGACGCTACCTTACTCCAGAAGCAGGAGTTCGGGGTTCTCGACGTACTCGATGAACGTGTTGGCGAACGCCGCGGCGTCGGCACCGTCCACGATGCGGTGGTCGATGGACAGCGAGATGGGGAGGGTGTGTTTGGCAACGACTTCGCCGTCCTCCACGACGGGGCGCTGTTTCAGTTCGCCGATGCCGAGGATGGCCGCTTCGGGGTAGTTGAGGATGGGCGTGGCGTACTCGCCGCCGATAGCGCCGAAGTTGGTGACGCTGAAGGTCGAACCCTGCAGTTCGTCGCGCGAGATGGAGCGGTCGCGGGCCTTCTGGACGACTTCGTTGACCTCGCTGGAAATCTGAAGCAGGCCCTTCTGGTCTACGTCGTCGACCACGGGCACCATGAGTCCGGCGTCGGTCGCCGTCGCCACACCGACGTTGTAGAACTTCTTGCGCAGGATTTCGCCAGCCTCCTCGTCGAGTTCGGCGTTGAGTTTCGGATGCTGTTTGAGCGCGGCGACCACGGCCTTCATGACGAACGGCATGTAGGTCAGGCGGATGCCCTGCTCTTCGGCCTTGGGCTTGAGTCGCTCGCGGGTGTCCACGAGATTCTCCACGACTGCGGTGTCGTGGTGGGTGACGTGGGGCGAGGTGTACTTCGACCGAGACATCGCGTCGCCGATGGTCTTGCGGACGCCCTTGTACTGGATGCGCTCGACCTGTTCGCCCGCCGGGGTCGCGGCGGCAGTCTCGGCCTGTTCCTGCTGGGCCTGCTGTTGGGCCTCGGCGTACTGCATCACGGCCTCGCTGGTGACGAACGCCTCGCCGTCTCGCTGTTCGGTCGCCGGGACCGCGTTCAGGTTCACGCCCTGTTCCTCGGCGATACGTCGGGTCGCGGGCGCGGCCAGCGTCCGGTCGCGGTCGGCCGACTCCGGTGCGGGTCCGCTCGTGGCACCGCCGGTCGATTCCGGACTCGGGCCGCCGGTCGAACCCGAGGAGTCCATCGGCGATGGGCCTTCCGTGCTTCCGGAGGTGTCCTGCACGTCGGGCGACTCGGCGGCCTGTCGCACGTCCTGTTCGGTCACGCGACCGCTCGGACCGGTTCCTTCGACCGTGGCGATGTTCACGCCGAGTTCGCGGGCGAGTCGGCGTGCGCTCGGCGCGGCGAACACGCGGCCCTCGCCGGTCGAGACTTCCTCGTCGGCGGAGACTTCGGGTTCTTCTGCGGTCTCGGTCTGGGACTCGGTGGACTGCTCGCTCGTCGCGCTCTCGGTCGTCTCGTCCGCGGGTTCGGCTTCCTCTCCCTCCACGTCGAAGGTGATGATGACCGACCCGACTTCCACGACTTCGCCCTCTTCGGGGATGATTTCCCGGACCGTGCCGTCGACTGGCGAGGGCACCTCAACGATTGCCTTGTCTGTCTCGACTTCGGCGACCGCTTGGTCTTCGGTAACGGGGTCGCCCTCTTCGACCAGCCAACTGACGATTTCGCCCTCGGCGACGCCTTCGCCAACGTCGGGCAGTTTGAATTCTCGTACCATGATTCAGAAACTCACGGCGTCCCGGATGCCTTCCTTGATGCGGGCCGGTTCGGGTAGGTAGTAGTCTTCGAGCGCGTACAGCGGGAACGGCGTGTCGAATCCGGTGATGCGCTCGACGGGGGCCTCCTGATACAGCAGGGCCTCCTCTTGGATGATGGAGGAGATTTCCGCGCCGAGTCCGCCGGTCTTCGGCGCTTCGTGGACGACCGCCGCCCGGCCCGTCTTCTTGAACGACTCCACGATGGTCTCCTCGTCGAGCGGCGAGACGGTCCGTAGGTCGACGACTTCTACGTCGATTTCGCCCTCCAACTGCTCGGCGGCCTCGACGGTCGGTCGAGTCATCGCACCCCACGTGAACACGGAGATGTCGGTCCCTTCTGTCCGGACGGCGGCCTCGCCGATGGGCACCTCGTAGGATTCGGTCGGCACGTCGCCGCGGAACGCCCGGTAGATGAGTTTCGGTTCGAGGAACATCACGGGGTCGGGGTCGCGGATGGCCGACGTGAGCAGACCTTTCGTGTCGTAGGGCGTGCTGGGGATGACCACCTTCAGACCCGGCTGGTGGGCGAAGAACGCCTCGGTCGATTCGGAGTGGTGTTCCGGCGCGCGGATGCCGCCGCCGTAGGGCGCGCGGATGACCATCGGGCAGGTGAACCGGCCACGGCTACGGGTCCGCATGCGCGCGGCGTGGCTCACGATTTGATCGAAACCGGGGTAGATGAACCCCATGAACTGGATTTCCGGAATCGGTTTCAGGCCGTAGGCCGCCATCCCGATTGCGGTCCCGATGATGCCCGACTCCGCCAGCGGCGTGTCGATGACGCGGTTCTCGCCGAACTCGTCGTAGAGTCCTTCGGTCGCGCGGAACACGCCGCCGTTCTTCCCAACGTCCTCGCCCATGACGAGTACGTCGTCGTCCTGTTGCATCTCGGTGTACAGTCCGTCTCGAACCGACTGAACCAGCGTCAGGTTCTCGGTCTCTTGCTCTTGTTCTGCTTGGCTCATTGTTTAGTCCTCCAGAAGTGCCTCGTCGCCGTACTCGTCTCGAATCCGACCGAACCAGTCGAGTTGTTCCTGTAGCTTCTTCGGCATGTCGGCGTAGACGTGCGCAAAGATTTCCGCGGGGTCGGGACGCTCGACCGCTTCGGCGGCGTCGATGGCGTCCGCGACTTCCTCTTTGACCTCCTGTTCGATGGCTTCGACCTTCTCGTCGTCGAGAACGCCGCGGTCACGCAGGAACGACTCCAGTCGCGGGATGGGGTCTTTCTGCTTCCACTTCTCCACCTCGTCGTCGTCGCGGTAGACCGACGGGTCGTCGGCCGTGGTGTGTGCGCCGTAACGGTACTGGACTGCCTCGATGAGGGTCGGACGCAGGTCGTCTTCGCCGGGGTTCTTGGCCTTCTCGATGGCGTCCTTCGTCGCCTTGTAGACCGCGAGGGGGTCCATGCCGTCCACCTGCACGCCCTCGAAACCGTAGGCTTGGGCCTTCTGCGCGATGGTGGCGGAGGCGGTCTGGCGCTCGCGCGGGACGGAGATAGCCCACTGGTTGTTGTTACAGAAGAACACCGTGGGGGTGTCGAAGACGCCCGCGAAGTTCAGACCCTCGTGGAAGTCGCCTTCGCTGGTCGCGCCGTCGCCGAAGTAACAGAGAAACGCCTTGTCCTCGCCCTTGAGTTTCGAGGCCCACGACGCGCCCGTCGCGTGGGGAATCTGGGTAGCAATGGGCACCGCGACGGTGAAGATGTTGGCGTCGTCTGGGATGGCGTTACCCTGCTCGTGGCCCATCCAGTACAGCAGGGTCTGTTTCAGCGACAGGCCGCGGACGAGCGCCGCGCCGTGTTCGCGGTAACTCGGGAACAACCAGTCGTCGTCGGCCAGCGCGTGGGCGCTTCCGATTTGGGCACCCTCCTGTCCGGAGAGCGGCGGGTACGTTCCCATCCGCCCCTGTCGGTTGAGCGAGACCGCTCGCTCGTCGAAGTGACGGGTGAGCTTCATCTCGCGGTACATGGCCACCATCTCCTCGTCGGAGATGTCGGGCACGTCCGCGCCCTCTACCACGTTGCCGTCCTCGTCGAGGACCTGTACGCGGTCCTGGGGGTCTTGGTGTACAATACTCACGGTCGAACCCATCCTGACATATCGAATAGGTCACGGCCACGCATTATAGGGTTTTCGTAACTAACTTTCCATAGGTACGATTCTTGCGGGAGTTTCCAGTGGAAATCCTCACTTCTCTCGGCCGTAATCCCTTTTTTCTAAATTTTTTCCCGAAGCAGTAGACGTTTGTCGTCCATCGTCGCAATTTAGGGGGGTCTGGGTGAACGAACGGCAAGTATTGCGTGAATCGCGGCGCAAATTCGTTTTTGGCGACACGACGGTCGAAACGGTCGGAAACGGAAGTCGAACCGCAATCGGCGAGAGTGAATCAGTCGGAGGCGGTGACGCTGTTGCGGGCCTCGCGGCGGGCCTGTTCGACCGACTTGCCGTCCCGAATCACGGCGTCCACGAACAGTTCGCCCGCCTTGTACGACGACCGGACCATTGGACCGCTGGCGCAGTAGAGGAAGTCGAGTTCGTCCTCGGCGACCCGCCGCCACGTCTCGAACTTCGAGGGATGGACGTAACTCGACACGTCGAGGTGGTCGCGGGAGGGTCGGAGGTACTGACCGAGAGTCACCACGTCCACGTCCGCCTCACGGAGGTCGCTGAGCGTCTGGTAGACCTCGTGGTCGTACTCGCCGACGCCGAGCATGATGGAAGTCTTGGTGTAGATGTCGGACTCGCGTTCGACCTGTTCTAAGACCGCGAGGCTCTGTTCGTAGCCAGCGCGTGGGTCCCGGACCGGTTGTTGAAGACGCTCGACGGTCTCGACGTTGTGCGCGATTACGTCGGGTTCGGCGTCGATAATCTTCCGAATCAGGTCCGCCTCGCCGCGGAAGTCCGGGATGAGGACTTCCACGAGGATGGAGGGGTCGCGCTCCTTGATTTCCCGAATCGTCTGGGCGAAGTGGGCCGCGCCCTGCCCCTCCAAGTCGTCGCGGTCAACGGAGGTCAGGACCACGTAGTCGAGACCGATTTCGGCGACGGCGCTCGCCACGTTCGCGGGTTCGTCGGGGTCTAGCGGTTGCCCGCCGCCGGTGTCCACGTCGCAGAATCCGCAGTTGCGAGTACACTGGTCGCCCATCAGCATGAACGTCGCAGTGCCTCCCGACTCGGAGTTCTTTCCGCTCCAGCACTCGCCGAGGTTCGGACAGTTGGCCTCCTCGCAGACGGTGTTGAGGTCGTGGTCGCGCAGGGTCTGCTTGATGCCCGTGAACTCCCGGCCCGAGGGCGGTCGCATCTTCAGCCAATCGGGTTTCCGGCGGCGACTCATTGGGCGTGTGTTGGGCGCGGGTGGTGAAAAGGATAGGGTATTCCGGTCGTAGGTGGGCGTTTGGTCGATTTTGGTGCGGCGGGGTGGATTTTTTACGAGTGTGTTCGCAGTTGACGCGATGGTGTGGTCGGGAGGAAGTACCGGTCGCGGGCGCGCTCCTCGTCGCGCTGTTCGTGTTTGTCCTCGGCCGCCGCGTCGCGTGCAAGCAACTTTTTTATTTCCTGAAGCATTGTTTTTCATCTCTTTAAATATCTATGCCTATCTTTCCGGGTCGGCGCGGAGCTAGTCTTTCGCCGCTCTCGTCTCTCACCGACGAGTCGCGGACCGACTCGAAGAGACGCAACCGAAACCGCCTAGTCGGAGTCCCGCGGAACGATTCGAAACCGAAGTACGGCACTGTTCCGTCGCGCTAAGGCCCGAATAACAAAGCCCGTCAAAACCGTACCCCCGAACATGAAGACCAACGGTCTCGACTGGCTCGCCATCCTGCTCACCGCCGTCGGTGCCATCACGTGGGGCATCCTCGGCGTCACCGGACTCACGGGCGAGGCAGTCAACGTCGTCGCGCTGGTGCTGGAACCCATCTTCAGGCCCGGTCCGGCACAAACGGTCGAGTACCTCGTCTACGTCCTCGTCGGCGTGGCGGGCGTCTACCTGCTGTACACCGGCTATAAGATGGGTCGGGCGAGTCGGCGGGCCGCGCGCGAGCGCCGCCAGCGCGACGCGACGACTCGGACCGACGCGACCACACGCACCGACACGGACACCGAGAACACGAACACCGAGTCCTGAGCGTACCGGGCGGACCTTCAGCAAGTATCCTCTTGCTGGACGTAACTTCCTCGACAACAATCGGTCTCACAGCAATCGTGAGCCTCACACCTCCCCAGCCTCCTCACTCCCGCGCAGAGCGCGGTCGTTCAGTCCCTCGCGCGGAGCTGGAGCGACACGAGAGTCGCTCCAGCACGCGCCGGAGACTGAACATGGGGTTCGAGGGCACGAATCATGGGAGTCGAGGGCACGAATTGCGACAGGTTCAATCTTCGTCCTGCCCGTAGCCCTCGAACTTTTCGGCCACGTCTCCCATCTCCTCGGCGCTCAACTGTTCCGGTTCGCCGAACGCCTTCGCCTGACAGTAGATGCGGGCCGTGTACTCCACGTTGACCGCGGTTTCGAGCGCGGCGTCGGCGTCCTCGCCCGTCACCAGCAAGCCGTGGTTGGCGAGCAAGCACGCCTCGGCGTCGGCCGCGTCCATCGCCGACACCGCGTTTTCGGCGAGTTCGGCCGTGCCGTAAGTCGCGTAGTCGGCGACCGGAACCGTCGTTCCGGCGAGCGCGAGCATGTAGTGGACCGGCGGAATCGGCTCCCGCAGAATCGCCAGCGTCGAGGCCCACGGCGAGTGCGTGTGGACGATAGCCCCCGCGTCGAACTCGCGGTAGACCGCGGCGTGCATCGGCGTCTCGCTCGACGGGGCAGTCCCGCCGCCGACCTGTTCGCCCTCCAGAGAGACCACGGGCACGTCTTCGGCGTCGATTCGGTCGTAGGCGACGCCCGTCGGCGTGACCGCGAATCGGTCGTCCCGACGGACGCTCAGGTTTCCGGTGCGGCCGGGCGTGAGGCCCGCGAGGTCTGGCGCGCGGGTGGCGACCGCGCGGCGTTCCGCTCCAAGCATGGTACGTTTCGACCGAAGAGAGGTAACTATATATTCTCCCCGACCAGAAATCGGATTAACAGTTAGATGGGTGTCATGGAACGGCGTATCGAATCACACAGACACATCGGAAAATTTATCATCAGTAGCGGCATTCTATCATTGTCGAAGAAGGGGAAAAATGGTAGGCGTATCGCGGGAGGAAATCACCGATGGTTCGCTCGTTCGTTCCCTGCTGTTTCTCGCAGCACCGCTAGTCGTCCAAAATCTCGTACAAGTAGCCCAGCAGATAGTAGACACGTTCTGGGTCGGACGACTCGGCGAGAACGCAGTCGCCGCCGTCGGCGTGAACTTTCCCGTGATAGCGCTCATCTACAGTGCCGCCATCGTCGTGTCCACTGGGACGCAGGTCATCGTCTCCCAACGCGTCGGGGCCGACAACACCGAGGAGGGATGCCGAACAGCGTTTCACGGACTGACGTTAGGGTTTCTGAGCGGGAGCGTCGTCGCGGTACTCGTCATCTTCAGTGCCGAGAACATCATCGAACTCCTAATGTCCGGAAGCGAGGTGACGACGCTCGCAGTCACCTACCTCGGGACGTACATGCTCGGCTTCCCCTCGTCGGTGATGAGCGACGCGCTCGAAGGGGGATTCGTCGGATGGGGCGACTCACGGGCCGCGATGTACGTCAACGTCATCGCCGTCGTCGTCAACATCGGACTCGACCCGTTCCTCATCCTCGGATGGGGACCGTTCGAGTCGATGGGGGTCCGCGGCGCGGCGCTGGCGACGGCAATCGGTTACACCGTCGGGTTCCTGTTCGCACTCGGCCTGTTCCTGAAAGGCCGGAGCGGGTTCGTACTCCGCCGAGAGGCTGTCGGCTTCGACTTGGACGTGTACCGGGAAATCCTCGAAATCGGGGTTCCGACCGGTGCCCAGCGAAGCCTCAGCCAGTTGGTCCGCGTCCTCATCATCGCGCTCGTCTCGGCGGTTGGCGGGGCGGCCGCAGTCGCGGCTTACACGGTCGGGGCGCGAATCTCCAGCGTGGCGTTCATCCCGGCGCAGGGACTCTCGGGCGCGGCCCAGAGCATAGTCGGCCAGAACCTCGGCGCGGACAAGCCCGACCGGGCGTGCCGGACGACGTGGGTCGGTGCGGCCATCGCCGCGGTCGGTCTCACGCTCGCGGGCGTCGTCCAGTGGGTCGCGCCCGAGATGCTGGTCAACGTGTTCGTGCCCGACATGACCCCCGACGGATTCCGCCTGACCGTCGATTACCTCAAGATTCTGGTTCTCGGCTACTGGGCGCTCGGCGCGTCGTACATGTTCAACGCCGGATTCAACGGCGCGCGCCGGACGAAAGTCAGCATGGTCATCGGACTCCTGAAGTACTGGGCAATCAGGCTCCCAATCGCGGCGGTCGGGGCGCTCTGGCTCGATTTCGGCGTCCACGCGGTGTTCTGGGCGGTCACGCTCTCGAACGTCATCGGTGCGACCGGCGCGGGTATCTACTACTACTACACGACCAACAGAGGGATGTTGAAGCGCGCCGCGGAGAAAGCGAGCGCGAGCGCCGACTGACCTGATTAGCGAACCCGAACCGTCCGCGAGTCGGTCGCCGGAAGGACGGGCAACTCGGGAAACGCGACTTCGACGACGTACTCCATCTCGTCGGCGGTCCCACCGAAGACGCCCACCGGAACGGTCGTCTCGCCGTCGAGGTACGTGGTCGTCTCTGTCATCTCGACGCCGTTGACGGTCACACGGATTCCGGCCTGCGCGCCGTCGCCCGCGTTCCGCACCGTGACCTCTCGCATGTCGTTTTCGCCCTGCGGAACCGAGTCGGGGAACGAACCCCACTCGACTTCGACGCGAGGCAGGTCGCTGGCGCTTTCGAGGACCGCCTCGGCGACTCCGGCCGAGAGACCCGCATCCACGAGTCCGTCTTCGCCCGCCTCGCGCACGTCCGCGGGCGTGGCGATGCCCTCTTTCGCCAGCTTACTCGCCCGACCCGAACCCACGCCGTCGATTGCGGTCAGACCCACCGCGTCGGAACTCACGCCGTGTTCGATGCGGGCCTCGACCCGGCGCGCGAGGTTCGCGGCGCGAGGTCGGTCGAAGCGTTCTAAAAAGGCGCGAAGCGCCGCGAGCAGTCGGAGCGCGTTCTGGGTGATGACCCACGCGTCGCTCCGGAGTTCGCCGGGCGTCGTGCCCGTCATGGTGGAGCGCAGGATTGCGAGAATCTTGCGCGCGCCGGGGTCCAAGTCGCCCGCGTTCTGGCCCACCAGCACCGACTCGACCGCTTCGCGTTCGGACTGGCGGGCGCTCACGCTGTCGAACTCCGCGGCGTCCGCGACGGTCCGGAGTACCTCGGCGGTCCCGATGTCGTCGCGCTCGGCGAGGTCACGGAACTCCCCGGCGGTGTCGAGTCGAAGGTAGAACTTCGAGGCGAGTCGGCCGAGCGCCGTGGCCGACACGTCGAGACCCTCGCCGGTCTCCACGAAGCCCCGTTCCACGAGACGTTCGAGGGTGTCCCGAACCCGGTCGCGGAGGTTCTCGAAGCCGTACTCGTCGGGTTCGGTCCGCGCTCGGACGTAGTAGAACGTGGTTTCGAGCCACTCCATCACGTCTTCGAGACCCCGGATGGTCCCCATGGCGATTTCGGCGTTGAGGTGGGCGTCCAAGTCCGCTTCGAGGCGCGACTCGATTTCCTTCCCCTCGCGCAGGAGGCGTCGGTACTTGTCGGCCTCGGCGTGGTCGCAGACGACCCATCCGTAGCCCACGTCGTCGTACTCGGGGCGTCCGGCACGGCCGAGCATCTGGAGGATGTCGAGCGGACTCATGTCCACCTCGCCTTCGAGGGGGTCGTGAAGCTTCGTGTCCCGCAGGACGACGCATCTGGCGGGGAGGTTGACGCCCCACGCGAGCGTGGAGGTCGAGAACAGGAGCTGAACCTTACCCTGCTTGAACCACTCTTCCACCCGGTCCTTGTCGCCCTTCGAGAGACCCGCGTGGTGGAAGGCCACGCCGTCCAGCACCGACTTCCGGAGCGTGTCGTTCTGGAGGTCGTCGGCCTCGTTGTGAAAGTCGTAGTCGCCGCGCGCGCCCATCGGAACGTCTCGTTCGCCGATTTCGTCGCGGGCCTTCTTCGCGGCCTGTACGGTGTCCTGCCGGGAGGAGACGAACACGAGCGCCTGCCCGTCGTCGCGGATGTGCGGTTCCGCGAGGTCCAGCGCCCGGTAGAGTCGGCGGTACTTGTCGGCGAAGGAGTTGTCGCCGTGGGTGTAGGTCTTGACCCCCGAGTTGAGGTCTACCGGCCGGTAGTCGTCGCCGAACTGGAAGGTGTTTTCCGGGGGTGCGTCGAGCCAATCGGCCACGTCGGAGACGTTGGGCATCGTCGCCGAGAGCGCGACCACGCGGGGGTCCGAGAGTCGCCGCAGGCGCGAGACGGTGACTTCGAGGACGCTCCCGCGCTTCTCCGAATCGAGCAGGTGAACCTCGTCGATGACGCAACAGTCCACCTCGCGGATGAAGGCGTACCGGCGCGAATCGTGCTTGCGGGTCGCCGAGTCGGTCTTCTCGGGGGTCATCACGAGGATGTCGGCGCGCTCGGCCCGTCGGGGGTTCAGGTCGCGTTCGCCCGTGACGACGTAGACGGAGTAGCCCAACTCCTCGAACCGCTCCCACTCGCTCTCCTTCTCGTTGGTCAGCGCGCGCATCGGCGCGACGAACAGCGCGGTGCCGCCCGCTTCGAGGGTCCGACAGATGGCGAGTTCCGCCAGCGCCGTCTTGCCGCTGGCAGTCGGCGCACTCGCTACCACGTTCTCGTCGGTTTCGAGGAGCGCGTCTACGACCTCGCGTTGCATGTCGTTGAACTCCTCGAACGGGAACACCTCGGCGAACTCGGGGTCGGGGACTGCCTCGGCGACTTCCATCGTTCGTCTCACGGGGTCGGGGGAGGAAAGGCGTTTCTCTCTCGGAACGGCGGGGTCGGAATCAGGGACGGATTCGCCAGCGGAAGTTCGCGCGTCGAGGGACCTCGTGAGAGTTGTCTGTGCGGATTAGAAATCTCTACGTTTGTTTTAGCTAAATATAGCTATGCTTTAGCACTGTCTAGGTTGTTCTGACCGTCCGCGCGGTCCGTTTCACCCGGCGTTCCGGTGCGGACGGGCGCGGCGCGTGCGCGCCGCACCCGTCCGCGCGAGGCCTATCAGGAGCGCCTGCCGGTGTCGTCGGGAGCAACGCTCCCGGGGGACTCACTCGCCGAGCAGAATCGACCGCAACTCCTCGGGCGACTCCGCCACCGCGTCGGCGGCCGACAGGTCCAACCGCTCGTCGGACTGGTTGCGGTAGCCCACGACCCGCATCCCGGCGCGCTCGGCCGACTCGACGCCGTTCTCCGAGTCCTCGACGGCGATGCACGCCTCGGGCGCGACGCCGACCTGTTCGGCGGCGTACTCGTACACGTCGGGTTCGGGCTTGCTCTTGGCGTCGATTTCCTCGGCGCTAATCACCCGGTCGAACGACTCCCGGAGGTCGAAACGGTCCAACATCCGAGAAATCCAGTCGTGGGGCGACGACGAGACCAGCGCGACGGTCCGGCCCTCCGCGCGGAGGTCGGCCACGAGGTCCCGAAAGTTCGCCTGCAAATCGACCTTCTCGCCGTAGATGTCGCGGGCGGCCTCCTCGTAGCGCGCGACGAACTCGTCTTTACTCGCGGTCATCTCGTGGCGCGCTTCGAGGTAGTCGTAGATTTCCCGGAAGTTCATCCCGGTCGTCTCGGAGGTGTCGGCCGACCCGGAGACGGCCGAGGGCAGGATGTCGGTCTGCTCGGTCTCGACCCAGTAGCGTTCGGAGTTGACGATAACGCCGTCCATGTCGAACAGCACAGCCTTCGATTGCACGAGTGAGACGACGGGACGGACGGAGAAAGGCGTTCCCTCCGACCGGACGGAAAGCCGGAGTTTCCAGCGGAGATACGTCGTTACCCGGTCGCAATGGTCGTTGCCGCGTCGAACGGTCGACTTTCGGGCGTGAACGACGGAACCGGTTTATCCGCTCGGTTGGCGTTCTCCCGACGAAACATGACGAACGACTCGATACCGACGACTCGGCGGACAGTTCTGACGGGCGTCGCGAGCGCGTTGACGGCCGTCGGCGTCGCGGGCGCGCAGGAGACGACCACCGAAGCAGGAACGACGACCGCACGCGGGGAGACCACGGCGTTTCAGGTCCGCATCGTCAACGCCTCCGGACCGGACGCACTGCAACCCGAAGGCGGCGAACCGGGACCGGTCGTCCTCTCGCCGGGGGTGTACGCGGCCCACTCGCCGAGCGTGCAACTGTTCGCGTCCGACGAGTCGGCACCCGAAGGACTGGAGGCACTCGCGGAGGACGGCGACCCCTCGCAACTGGCGAGCGCAATCGAGGGCGCTGACGGCATCGTCGCCAGCGGCACGTTCGACACGCCCGTCGCGGGTGGCGAACCCGGTCCCATCGGTCCCGGCGACGCCTACGGCTTTCAGGTGGAGGCCGCGCCGGGCGACCGACTCTCGTTCGCCACGATGTTCGTGCCGTCGAACGACCTCTTCTTCGCGCCGGGACCGAACGGCATCGAGTTCTTCCGCGACGGCGACCCCGTCTCGGGGGACGTGACCGGACAGGTCGCGCTCTGGGACGCGGGGACCGAGCGAAACGAGGCACCCGGTGCCGGGCCGAATCAGGCCCCGCGTCAGTCCGGGCCGAACACCGGACCCGAGGAAGACGCGCCGGTCCGACGCATCGAGGACGTGGACGACGGTTACGAGTACCCGGACGTGTCCGACTCGATTCAGGTCCTCGTCGTCCCGGAGGACGCTGGCGGCGTCACTACCGACGACGGCGAGACGACCGAGGAAGCCGAAACCACGGCGACGGAGTAACCGCGTCGGTCGGGCGAAGGTTTACATCCGAGAACGGGACGAACCCTTCCCGTGACCGAAACCGTCCACGTCTACGCCGGAGAGTGTACGACGACCCATCGGAGCAGTGACGACTCCTGCCACCAGCGAGGCCGAGTCGTAGTCGTCCACAAGCCGGACGGAACCGTCCTCGTCCACGACGCCGAGGGGTACCAACCGGTCGCGTGGCTTACCCGCGCGGAGGCAGTCCACCGCGAAACCGACGGCGACGGGGGCTTTGCCATCGTCGCCGTCAAGGACCGCGAGCGCCTCCGCGTCGAGAGCCACGGCGACCCCGACCACGCGCGCCACGACGCGACTCCGGCGGGAACGCGGGTCGGCACCTGCCGGAAGTGTGACGGCACGCTAGTCCGCGCTCGCGGGGCAGTCACCTGCCTCGACTGCCCGGCCGAGTACGGCCTGCCGCGTGACGCCGCGATGCTCGATTCGACCTGCGACTGCGGCCTGCCCCGGATGGCAGTCGAACGCGGCGCGCGGTTCGAACTCTGCGTGGACCGCGACTGCGAGGACTTGGACGGCGCGGTCCGCGAGCGATTCGACCGCGAGTGGTCGTGTCCCGACTGCGACGGAGACCTTCGGGTCCTGCGCGAGCGCACCCTCTATCTCGGGTGTGAGAACTCCCCCGACTGCGAAGAGACGTTCACGCTCCCCGACCGGTCGGTAGTCGGGACCTGCGACTGCGGTCTCCCCCGCGTCCCGAGCGACTCGGGACGCGGCGACGACCCGACGTGCCGAGGCGACTCGCGGTGTCTCGACGCCGACTGCGACGAGACACCGGAAACCGTTTGACGCCGCGAACCGGAACGACGCCTATGGACGGACGCCTGCGTGACGACGAAGTGGTGGTCGGCGGTGACGCCCGCCAGCGCTACTACGACTCCAGCGGGTACGGCCGACCGCTCGGCGGGCAGGAAGTCGCACTCTCGCGGGTCGAGGCCGCCTACCTGTTGTTCAAGGGCGACATCGACAGCGTGGAGAAGATGGGCTTCCGAGAGTTCCTCGCCGACGCGGGCGAGGAGATAACGACCCGGTTTCTGGTGTACGCCGACCTGCGGGACCGAGGGTTCTACCTCTCGCCTGCCCGCGACGGGTGGGTCGATGCCCCGCGGTCGAACTCCGACTTCGTGGTCTACCCCCGCGGGAAGGGACCGTGGGACGACGCGGTTCTCTACCAAATCCGGGTCGCCAGCGAGCGCGCAGACGTGCCCGCCGAGGAGTTGGGCGACGTGGTACTCGCGGTGGTGGACGAAGAGAGCGAGATTACTTACCTCGAAACCGACCGGGCCGACCTCCGGGGGAGTTCGGGCACCGACCTCCCGCGGGGCGTTCCGGGCAACGTGGTAGACGACCGCGTGCTGGTGTGGGACCCACCCGAGACGCTCCACGAGCGAGGCTTCTACGGCCAACCGCTCGACGGCAGGGACCCGAACCGGGACGTGCCGAGCGCGCTCCAGTTGTCGCTCGTGGAGGCGGCCTATCTCGCCAGCGAGGGCGTCCTCTCGCTCGACGCGGACGCCGAGACGGTCCGCGAGCGCGGCCGGGAGGTCGAAGGCGCGCGATTCGACCGACGGCTTCGGGTGTACCGGGCGCTCCGGGAGCGCGGTGTCGTCCCCAAGACCGGATTCAAGTTCGGGGCGGACTTCCGGACCTACGCCGACGTGGAGTCGGTCGATGATTTGGGCCACTCGGAGTGTCTAATTCGCGTGCTTCCGGCCGACCACGTGTTCTCGCCGCGGGACCTCGCGCTCGACGTGCGTCTCGCTCACGGGGTCAGGAAGCGGATGATTTTTGCGCTCGTAGGACCGAACGAAGAGATAACCGACTGGATTTCCGTAGGCCGACTGACGCCATGACACGAGTGAGACTATGACACGAGACACCGACAGCCAACGCGAGGACGAGACAGCAAAAGAACCGCTTCCCGACGGTGGGACCGCCGCAGAAGAGGGCGGAGACGACGTTGCGCTCGACCCGTGGGGGTCGGCGACCGTCTCGGACTACCGGAAACTGTTCGAGGAGTTCGGAATCGAAGAGTTCGACGAGGTGCTTCCCGAAGTTCCGGACCCCCACTACCTGATGCGCCGCGGGGTCATCTTCGGCCACCGGGACTACCGCCGGGTCGCCGACGCGATGCGCGACGACGAACCCTTCGCCGCGCTCTCGGGGTTCATGCCGACCGGCGACCCCCACATCGGCCACAAGTTGGTCTTCGACGAGATAATCTGGCACCAACAGCAGGGCGGGGACGCCTACGCGCTCATCGCCGACCTCGAAGCCCACAGCGCCCGCGGGATGACGTGGGCCGAAATCGACCAGCACGCCCGCGACTATCTCCTGTCGCTTCTGGCACTCGGATTCGACCCGGAAGAGGGGACCCTCTACCGGCAGTCGGGCGACCGGGACGTGCAGGACCTCGCGTTCGAGTTGGGGTCGGAGGCCAACTTCTCGGAGTTGGAGAACATCTACGGCTTCTCGGGCGAGACCAGCGTCTCGCACATGCAGAGCGTCGTGACCCAGATGGCCGACATCCTCTATCCGCAACTGGACGAACCCAAGCCGACGGTCATCCCGGTCGGCCCGGACCAAGACCCCCACGTCCGCCTCGCGCGTGACCTCGCGGCCCGGATGGGCTACTTCGGCGTGACGAAGGCCTACGCGAGTTTCGAGGCCGACGCCGAGGAGCGCGAACTGCTCGCGGCGGCGTACGCGGCGCTCTCGGAGGAGGCCGAGGGGAGCGGCGACGGACCGGTTCGGTGCGAGGACGCCGCCGACTGGATAACAGACGAGATGGCTCCCGACGACGCCCGCGAGAGCGCGACCAAGAAGCTACGCGAGGCGGGAAAGGAACCTCTCCGGCCCCGCGTGCGGTTCCTCGACCGGAACGCGACCGACGAGGCGTTCGAGGCGCTCATCGACGCCGTGGAGGGCGAAAAGCGCGTCTTCGACGAACACGTCGATTCGTTCGACCTGTCTCGGGAAGAAGCCGAAGAGTTGGCCCGCGAGGTCGAACTCGACCACGGCGGCTACGGGTTCGTCGCGCCCTCCTCGATTTACCACCGGTTCATGACCGGACTGACCGGCGGGAAGATGTCGTCGTCGGTCCCGGCGAGTCACATCAGCCTGCTTGACGACCCCGAAGACGGCTACGACAAGGTGAAGGCCGCGACCACCGGCGGCCGGGAGACGGCCGAGAAACAGCGCGAACTCGGCGGGAAGGCAGACGAGTGTCCGGTGTACGAACTCTACGCCTACCTGCTGGCGGGCGACGACGACGAGTTCGCCAAGGAGGTCTACGACGAGTGTGTCGGCGGCGAGCGACTCTGTGGCGACTGCAAGGAGCAGGCCGCCCAGTTGATGCGCGAGTTCCTCGAAGACCACCAAGAGAAGCGCGAGGAGGTCCAAGACCTGCTGGAGCAGGCCGACATCCAGTTGGACAGCGACCGCAAGCGAGACTGACGGCGTTCCCTTCCGGGACGGTCGTCGGTCGTTTCAACAACAGTTAACCCCTCGCGCCCGGAGGGACGACACATGGCGACCGCGAACGCGGACAGACTCGAACCGCTCGGTATCGGCTTCGGCGTACTGCTCGTTCTCATCGGACTTGCGACCATCGTCGGCACGCCGTGGGCGTACAAGTCCGGCGGGATTCTCGTGCTGGTCGGGCAGGCCCTCGGCGCGGTGGCGGCCATCGCCGTCGGCGCTGGACTGGCGTGGGTCGCCCGGAACTGAACCGGGGACTCGAACGCGGCCGAACTGTTCAGTCTCGAGGCGATTCTCGTGCTGGTCGGGCAGGGGTCTCGCGGCGGTTCGACGGACCGCCGCGAGACCGGACCGCGCGGGGAGAAATAAAAATATTCCTCTCACAATGAAACTGGTTCGTTAGACACAGATATAGTGTTCCGGACCGGGGCACGAGCGGCGACGAGCGAACCGCTGAACCGACGGCATCGTCGCTGACAATCGGGCGCGACGAACCGAAGTCGCGGAGAAACCGAGCGCGGCGGTTACTTGTTCGGCAGGAACGCGAGACCGAACAGCAGGATGACTGTGAGGACGCTCAGGATGGCGATACCCCACAGACCCGCGATGCGCTCGTCGAAGTTGTCGATGTCGCTGACTTCCGACTGGTAGGCGGCGGGGTCGGAACCGAGTTGAACGACGCCCTCCTCACCTTCGGGGAAGTGCGCGACGAACGTCTCGTTGTCGTTCTCGGGGCCGAGCGTGAGGTTCGTGCCCTCGCTCAGCGAGTTCTCCGTCGCTCGCGGCGCGGTCCACGCCACCGACGCGGCGTCGGCGGTGACGTTCGTCACCGTGGTCCGGTTGCCCTCGTACTGGAAGTCGTCGCCTTCGGCGTACTCGCGGGTCTCGGGTTCGCCGAACTGCTGGTTCTTGTACTCCTCGACGGGAACGAGCGACTTGTTCTGGCCGTCGTCGACCACGACGTACTCGGTTTCGTTCTGCGTGACCGTGGTGACGTTCTCGCTCAGGTTGAACTCCTGACGGAGCGTGAACTGACTGGGGTCGGACTCGTTCGGGATGAAGACCCGGTACGTGGAGTTGTCCAACTGGGTCGTGGAGTTGTTCGCCAACTCCGCGGTGTAGCGCGCCGACTCGTTGACGCGGGTGAGCGTTCCCTCTCCGTCGCCGAGCGACGTGACCGTGTACTCGTAGCCGTTGACGGTCAGCGTGTCGTTCTGGGCGTACGTCTCCCCTTGCACGTCTATCCCCGGCTCTTGGGCCACTCCGATGAGCGAGTAGGACCCGGCGGCGATTACGAGAAAGAGGACGGCGTACACCGTCGCGGCTCGTCGTTGCATGTTCGAACCGTTTCGACGCGGGCGGTTTAATGATTACTTTTCGGCGATGAGAACGGGCCGCCGGAATCGGGGGCGAATAGGACGGGAGCGAACCGAGAGATGCTTTCCGAGACGGGATTCGGAGATGGGACCCGCCACTGCGGACCTCGTGCCGGAGATTATTCGTCCGGCACGACGAGCGCCGGACCGCCCGCGTCTCGAACTGTGACTTTTTCTGCCGGGCGCGCGAGGTGTCGGACATGAACTTCGGCGTCATCAGCACTGCCAACATCGGGCGCGCGGCGGTCGTCCCCGCGATTCGAGCCACTGACCACGATGTCCTCGCGGTCGCTTCGCGCGACCCGGAGTCGGCCGATGCGTTCGCCGACGCGTTCGGCGTCCCGCGTGCGTACGGTTCCTACGACGAACTGCTCGCGGACGACGACGTGGACGCGGTGTACAACCCCCTGCCGAACGCACTCCACGCCGAGTGGACCAAGAAGGCCGCCGACGCGGGACTCCACGTCCTCTGCGAGAAACCCCTCGCGGTCAGCGCCGACCAAGCCCGCGAAGTCGGCGACTACTGCGCCGAGCGAGGCGTGACCCTGATGGAGGCGTTCATGTACCGCTACCACCCCCGAACCGAGCGCGCGGTCGAAATCGTCCGCGAGGAACTGGGCGACGTTCGCTCGGTGAAGGCCGCCTTCCAGTTCCCGATGGACGACCCCGAGAACGTCCGCCTCGACTCGGACCTCGCGGGCGGGAGTCTGATGGACGTGGGGTGTTACGCGGTCAGCGCGGCCAGACGCTTCCTCGGGGAACCCGACCGAGCGTACGCGACGACCCACGACGCGGGCGACTACGGCGTAGACACGAAACTCGCGGGCGTGTTGGAGTACGGAGAGGGGAAAACGGCGGAGGTGTCCTGCGGGTTCGAGACTGCCGACGCCCAGTGGTACCGCGTCGAGGCAGAGAACGGGTGGCTCGAAGCGCGCGAGGCGTTCGTCCCGCGCGGCGAGGGCGGCGTCGAACTGGAGTACGAGGTGGGCGGCCGCCACGCAGTCGAGACGTTCGACCCGACCGACCAGTACCGACTGGAGGTCGAACACTTCGCGGCGTGCGTCGAGGCGGGTCGGACTCCGCACACCGACGCCGACGAAGCGGTCCGGAACATGGAGACTATCGACGCGCTGTACGAGAGCGCCGAACGCGGCGAGTCCGTCGAGGTGGAGGGTCGATAGATGGACAAACAGGCCCTCCGCGAGAGAATCTGGGACCACCTCGAAACCGAGGGCATCGCGCGGTTTCCCTTCCCGCCCCACGACCGCATCCCGAACTTCGAGGGGGCCGGGAACGCCGCCGACCGACTCGCAGAGACCGACGAGTGGCAGTCTGCCGACGCCCTCAAAGCCAACCCCGACGCGCCTCAACTGCCCGTCCGTCGGCGCGCGCTCCGGGAGGAAAAGACCGTCTACATGGCCGTGCCGAGACTCCGTGACGAGAAGCCCTTCTACGAACTCGACCCCGCGGAGATTCCGCCCGAGGAGTACGACAGCGCGCCGACCATCTCGCACGTCGAATCGCACGCCCGGCAGGTGGGTCCCGACGAAGTGCCGGAAATCGACCTCGTGGTCTCGGGGAGCGTCGCCGTCACCGCGGCGGGCGCGCGAGTCGGCAAGGGCGAGGGGTACAGTGACCTCGAATACGCGGTCCTCCGGGAGTTGGAACTCGTCGGTCCGGAGACGCCAGTCGCCACGACGGTCCACGACTCGCAGGTGGTCGAAGAAGACGTGCCGGTCGAAGACCACGACGTGCCGATGGACCTCGTGGTGACACCGACGCGAACGATTCGGACCGAAACCGAGTTCGAGCGACCGACGGGCGTGTTTCGAGAGGAACTGACAGACGAGCGAATCGCGGAGATTCCGGTGCTTCGAGAACGTTAGACTGCCTCCCGGTGAGTTCGGATTCCCGAATCGCTCGGTCGAAGCCGGGGTACGAGGGCGTCTCAGAGCTGCGTCGTCGTGACGGACCCGTTGTTGTCCACGGTAATCTCGTACTCGGCAGTGCCGTCCGGTGTCGTCACGACGAAGCCTTCCCCGGCCGGGTTCGGCCGGTTCGCCATCGTTCGGACTCCCGTCGCGGACCCCAGCGACCACGCACTCCCGTCCGCGGGAGCCATGTTTCCGACCCAGAGATTTCCGCTTCCGGCGTCGGAGAACGAGGCGCTCCCGCCGCGGGTCGCTACGTGGTTCCCGAAGGCGAGTACGTTCTGAGTTTGGACATCCAGTTCCGGGACGCCGTTACTGCCTTGGTTGTTCGCGTCGAGCGAGTTGCCGTAGACGGTGACGCCGCGGTCACTGGCGGTGCCGCCCTGATTGACGACGATTCCCTGTTCCTGACAGAAACGAATCTGGTTCTGAGCGACCGTCGCAGGAGCCATCTGGTTCACCATTTTGACACCGACGGTTCCGGCGTTCCGAACTATGTTTCCGGTAACCTTGTGATTCGAGTATCCCGAAGTGACGATTCCCTCGCCACCGACGCCCGCGATGAGGTTGTTCGAGACGTTGACGTTGTGACCCTTCGTGACCCTGACGCCGCCGTAGTTGTAGCCGAGCAGAATATTGTTACTGATGTTCACCCACGAGTCCTCGCTTCTGACCGCGCTTCGGATGCCGAAGTGGTCGGCGTTCCGCCCGTCACCGACGTTCCCGATAGCCGACACCGCCTTCACGTTGACCGCGTTTCGCCCGAACTGGATGAGTTTGCGATGTTGGCCCGCTCCCACGTTCCCGACGACGGCGAAGTAACCCCGCTCGCTCCTCGGGGTCGTGTTCCGCGAAGCCGACTTCCCGAACGCGACGATGCTACCCTTCGCGTTGTCGCGTCCGAAGTTGTTGACGACGCTCGCGTTCTTGGCGATGTACGAGTCGTCGTCGGGTTCCGTGACGTTGAGCGAGATACTGTCACCGTAGCCGTTCGTGAGGACGTTGCCGCGGACGAGGAGGTTCGTACCAGCGGCTTGGATGCCCCGGTCACCGATGTCATCGACGCGATTTCCGACGAGTTCGACGTTCGCCGCGTTCTTCCGAACGGTGAACCCGCTCCCACCGGAGTTGAGTTCGTGATACGGGTGGGTCTGGGTCGCGTAGTTGTCGCGGAACGTGACGTGGGAGGCGTTCTGGTCGGCGACGAACGCGTGGAGACGCTTCGCCGTTCCGGACATGTTCCCACTGTTCCCGTGGAAGCCGAGTCCCTCGACGCGGACGTGTTTCGTCGCGGAGTCGTGCCCGACCCGAACTCCACCGACGTTGCTCCCGTCTGCGGGCTTGATTAGCGGCTGACCGTCCCGCGCGAACTGGCTTTCGGCGAGGACGGTGACGTAGTTGGCGTCGATGTCGAGCCACTGACCCGGTCGGTACGGCGTGTCGGGTTGCGCGATACGGAGCGTTTCGCCAGCAGAGAGGTTAGCGAACGCAGATTCGAGTTCCGAAGTCGAAGTGACGAACGTGTCGGCTACGCCCGAAATCGAGTCGTAACTCGCGGAGGGTCGGCGGTTCACCGCCGACGAGGTTTTGGCGGCCGCGTCGAGTTTCTGAATCAACAGCGAGGGACTGCCCGGAGCAGAGCCATCGGCGTTGACTTCGATTGTCACGTCGTTCCGGTTGCTGGGGTCTACGACCAAGAAGACGTAGTTCGTCCCCGATGAGTCGGCCAGTGAGAGACCACTCCGGGGGTCGGCGAAGACATCGTACGCTTTCACGTTCTTCTTGAGGACGGCGTGTCCGGCACTGACATCGAACTTGCCGTTCGCCCAGTCGGGCGTAACCGCGAGTCCGCGCTCAACGTAGTCTGTGCTGTTGTCGCGCGCACGGCGAGCGGCGAGATTGGTTTCGCTTAGTGCGTCGTCGGTCTGAAAGAGAACTTTGTCAGCCATAAATTTCGTTTTTAGTTGACATCCGTATCGTTACCGACGTAGATGTCCGAACCCACGTCAGAACCCGTTTCGGTCGTAGCAGGCGGCCGAGAACCACCGTTGCCTTGGTTCGGTGAATCGTCGGTGGTCGTCTCCGTCGTGGCCGTCGTCGGCACCGTCGGCGACGAGGTGCCGGTCGTCTCGGTGTCGTCGCCGGTCGTCCCACCGACGGTTGCGGCACCGACGGTGGTCGTCGTCGTCCGAACCGATGTCGTCGTCCCTACTGTCGTCGTCTCCGGCGTCTGCTGGGTGTCGGTCGTCTGGTCAGAGCCGAAGTCGAGGCTACCGCCACATCCCGCAAGACTGGTAAGACCAGTGACAGAGAGACCCTGAAGTAGTGACCGTCGGTCAAGCATGGTTTTCTCTTGCTACGGATATATCTTAAATCATACGCCACTCAGACCGAGCGACGAGCCGGAAAACAACGTGCAATTGACACCCGCTCGGAAATACTCGTCAGTCACCGAACGATACTCGTCGACGGACCTCGGGAACCGCGTAATACTCGCGTATCTGAACGACGTGAGAAACTACGAGCGGATTCGAACCGGCGGAAGACGAAGCGTTAGCGAGTTTTCCGGAGTTCGAACAGATATGGCCATCGCTCCTTCTCTTTGTTTCGCGTAGAAAAGCCAAGGGCCGGATTTGAACCGGCGGTAGGCGGCTCTGCAGGCCGCTGCGTTCGGCCGGACTCTGCCACCTTGGCGCTACTTTCTGCTAATCGCTCGGCGCGCTTAAATATAGCGGTCTTCGGCGGAGGTTGCCGCTGTTACGCGGGCGTGGTTCAGAATGAACAAACCCCGCGACGGCGGGATGCCGTCGCGGGGTCTGATATGAATGGGAGGCGGCGAATCGGGGTTTCCAGAGGCTCGCGCACTCCAGTACTTGCCGAAACGCAGGCGGGCTTAACTTCCGTGTTCGGGATGGGTACGGGTGTCGCCCCGCCGCTCTGGCCGCCTTAACGCCGACTCGCGGAATCGAACCGCGAACCATGTGTCCAACGTCGGTAGTTCGATGGTGTAACCGTATGTACGTGCAATCCAGATAGCGCCTGGACCCGACTTCTCGGGTGCAGTGCGGCAATATGAGTGTGTGGCGTTGACCTGTTAGTGCTCGCGGACTGAACGTCTCGTTGCCTCGACGCGTACATCCCGAGTCTATCGAACTCGTCTTCTACGAGTGGTCTCGGTTGGTATCTCTTTTCCAGGTGGGTTTCGAGCTTAGATGCGTTCAGCTCTTACCCCGTGTCACGTGGCTGCCCGGCACGCGCTCTCTCGAACGACCGGTAAACCAGTGGTGACCAATCGGAGTTCCTCTCGTACTATACGATCGTTCCCGTCAGATACCGTAACACCCCCAATAGATAGCAGCCGACCTGTCTCACGACGGTCTAAACCCAGCTCACGACCTCCTTTAATAGGCGAACAACCTCACCCTTGCCCGCTTCTGCACGGGCAGGATGGAGGGAACCGACATCGAGGTAGCAAGCCACTCGGTCGATATGTGCTCTTGCGAGTGACGACTCTGTTATCCCTAAGGTAGCTTTTCTGTCATCTATCGCCCGCATCAAGCAGGCTGATAGGTTCGCTAGACCACGCTTTCGCGTCAGCGTCCCTTGTTGTGCAGGACACTGTCAGACTTCCTTTTGCTCTTGCGCTCTGTTCCGCGTTTCCGACGCGGATGAGGAAATCTTGGGGCACGCTCGATATCTTTTCGAGCGTGTACCGCCCCAGTCAAACTGCCCGGCTACCGGTGTCCTCCTCCCGGAGTGAGAGTCACAGTCACTAACGGGTAGTATTTCAATGTTGCCTCGGTGGCCCGCTGGCGCGGGTACCTGTGTACTGGCTCCTACCTATGCTGCACATTAGCGACCGTGTCTCAGCGACAGCCTGCAGTAAAGCTCTATAGGGTCTTCGCTTCCCCTTGGGGGTCTCCAGACTCCGCACTGGAACGTACAGTTCACCGGGCCCAACGTTGGGACAGTGACGCTCTCGTTGATCCATTCATGCAAGCCGCTACTGAAGCGGCAAGGTACTACGCTACCTTAAGAGGGTCATAGTTACCCCCGCCGTTAACGGGTCCTTCGCCCCATTGTACTGGGTGTTCAGATACCCGCACTGGGCAGGATTCAGTGACCGTACGAGTCCTTGCGGATTTGCGGTCACCTATGTTGTTACTAGACAGTCGGAGCGTCCGAGTCACTGCGACCTGCCTCTATGCGAGGCAGGCATCCCTTATCGCGAACTTACGGGACTAACTTGCCGAATTCCCTAACGTCGGTTGTTCCCGACAGACCTTGGCTTTCGCCGCCAGAGTACCTGTGTCGGATCTCGGTACGGACGCTATGCTCCCTTTTCACGGGCCCTAGGTAGCATCAACTTGCGCTATTTCCGGATTCGTTCGCTTCGTGCCGTTACGGCTTCCACGAAGTTCTCGGATTTGACCGGGCGAAAGCCCGGCTTGATGGTTCCCAAGGCGTTGGTTTTGTTGCATAGCGGCACAGGAATATTAACCTGTTTCCCTGTTGTCTCAGTCGAGTTGCGGTGAGACTTAGGACCGGCTAACCCTCGGCTGTTCAGCATTGCCGAGGAACCCTTACTCGTAAGGTCGTCGGGGTTCTAACCCGACTAACGCTGCTACTATGACCAGGATTTTCGTCCCTATTCGGTCCACACGAACTCTCGTCCGCGCTTCCGTCCGAACAGAGTGCCAACCTACTCGATCACCGTGTTACGGGTGCGGCTAGGTCTCGGTGGTAGACTTGAGCCCCGATCATTTTGGGCGCCTCAAACCTCGGCCGGTAAGCTGTTACGCTTTTCTTAGAGGGTAGCTGCTTCTAAGCTCACCTCCCGGCTGTCTAGGGCTTGAGACCACCTTCAGATTGCACTTAGTCTACACTTTGGGACCTTAACCCAGCTCTGGGTTGTTCCCCTCCTGGTGCACAGGCTTACCCCGCACACCGGATTCCCCGCGTCGACGGCGTTCGTAAGTTTGGAGTTTGACAAGGGGGCCGACTTCTCTCGAAGTCGGCGCCCCTAATCGGTCGCTCTACCTCACGAACTACCTCGGCGGAGGTCATGCTTCGACATGTTTCGGTTGGAACCAGCTGTTGCCAGATTCGATGGGCCTTTCACCCCTACACGTAGGTCACGGGAGGGTATTGTAGGACACCATCCCTAACAGGCCTCCACGTGGCTTTCGCCACGCTTCACCTTGCCCACGCGTAGATCATCTGGTTTCGGGTCGCATCCGAATGACTCCCCGCCCTTGAAGACGGCGGCCCTCGCCTGTGAAGGCTGCGGCCATGTTGGTTTCCCTGTGCCTGCCCGGATACACCGGTTAGGCTCGCCAGTCAGATGCACTCCCTGGTTCGTTTTTCAAAACGTACGACAGAACACCGGCTTCCTACGATTCTTACTGTGGGTTTGCACCCGTGTCATTTTTCGCAGGACCTTGTGTGCCCTGTCGCTCCATCGCCAACTGATTTCAGGCTCTGTTGCACCTCCCGTTGTGGGGTGCTTTTCAGCGTTCGCTCACGCTACTTGTTCGCTATCGGTCTCGAGACGTGTTTAGTCTTCGCGGTCGATGCCCGCGATATTCACGAGGAATTTCCAATCCCCGCTACTCTGGAGCTGACGCACGCCGTACTGAGTCTCGTTACGGGGCTTTCACCCTGTATCGCGCTCCGTTTCAGGAGACTTCACGAGACTGGTCGAGCGATGAGTGTCAGTCCGAACACCACATTGCCCGTGAGGGCTTCGGTTTGGACTGGGTCGTTTTCACGCGCGGTTACTCACGACATCTCTTGCGGTTTCTTTTCCTGCCGGTACTGAGATGTTTCAGTTTCCGGCGTTCCCCATTGCGCGAAGCAATTGCGGTGGGGATTCCCATTCGGAAATCCTAGGTTCTTTGCCTCCGTGCGGCTCCTCTAGGCTTATCGCAGCTTGGCACGTCCGTCGTCGGCGCTCGAGCCGAGCCATCCACCAGCTGGCACAGTAGCCACGCTGTTGGAATTGTTGGTCGCACTGTGACCCGGTCGGTCGGATCCAGTGGACGCCTGGATTGCACGTACATACGGTCGTCATTGCCACGTCCTATAGGTGGTATAGGAGCGTGCATCGAACCCTTCCCACCCGCGCTTTCACGGGGTGGTGCATCGGTCTTCCGGACCTGAACGTTACGCCGTCTCCCACTTAAGGGACACGGTTTCACTCCAGTCCGGGGTATGGACCCACTGGGATTTGAACCCAGGGCATCCTCCTTGCAAAGGAGGCACTCTACCACTGAGCTATGGGCCCGTTCCCCTCGCCGGGGAAGGTGTGCGTCAGCCTTGGCAGTTCTAAGGTGCCCGACCATCGAGGTGGTCGAGGTCGTCGAGGAACCCTCGTGTGTCCGTCGTAGTGACGGACGGGTGGTGGGCCAAGCGTGTCGCTTGGTCCCGTGCGTTAGGAGGTGATCCAGCCGCAGATTCCCCTACGGCTACCTTGTTACGACTTAAGCCCCCTTGCGAAGCCCAGATTCGACCACCGTGGGTGGCCTCATCCGGACCTCACTCGGGTGCTTTGACGGGCGGTGTGTGCAAGGAGCAGGGACGTATTCACCGCGCTCTTCTGAAGCGCGATTACTACCGAATCCAGCTTCATGAGGGTGAGTTTCAACCCTCAATCCGAACTACGACCGAGTTTAAGAGATTACCGTCCCCTTTCGGGGTGGGAACCCGTTGTCTCGGCCATTGTAGCCCGCGTGTAGCCCAGCTCATTCGGGGCATGCTGACCTACCGTTGCCCGTTCCTTCCTCCACGTTAGCCGTGGCGGTCTCCCTAATGTACCCAGCTACCACGAGGGTACTGCTGGCAATTAGAGATGCGGGTCTCGCTCGTTGCCTGACTTAACAGGATGCCTCACGGTACGAGCTGACGGCGGCCATGCACCTCCTCTCAGTAGGTCTAGTAAGCTCATCACACTGACTGTCACTCCTACTGTCGGAGCTGGTGAGATGTCCGGCGTTGAGTCCAATTAAACCGCAGGCTCCTCCGGTTGTAGTGCTCCCCCGCCAATTCCTTTAAGTTTCATCCTTGCGGACGTACTTCCCAGGCGGCTCGCTTCTCGGCTTCCCTACGGCACAGCGCTGGCTCGTAGCCAACGCCACACCTAGCGAGCATCGTTTACAGCTAGGACTACCCGGGTATCTAATCCGGTTCGTGACCCTAGCTTTCGTCCCTCACCGTCGGGTCCGTCTTCTTGAGGCGCTTTCGCCACCGGCGGTCCGTCCAGGATTACGGGATTTCACTCCTACCCCGGACGTACCCCTCAAGTCTTCCGGCCCCAAGCCAGCTGGTTTCCGCCGGACGCCCACTCGTTGAGCGAGTGGATTTCCCGACGGACCTGTCTGGCTGGCTACGGACGCTTTAGGCCCAATAATAGCGGCCATCACTTGGACTGCCGGTATTACCGCGGCGGCTGGCACCGGTCTTGCCCAGTCCTTATTCCTACACCGCCCTACGGTGTAGAAAAGCGAGGACTATATGCCCTCGCACTCGGAGTCCCCTTATCGCACTGTCGTGCAGTGTAAAGTTTTCGCGCCTGCTGCGCCCCGTAGGGCCCGGAATCTTGTCTCAGATTCCGTCTCCGGGCTCTTGCTCTCACAACCCGTACCGATTATCGGCACGGTGGGCCGTTACCCCACCGTCTACCTAATCGGCCGCAGCCACATCCTATAGCGCCGGAGCGTTTCTGAGTTCCGTCATTCCAGAGTGGAACTCGTATCCAGCATTAGCCTCAGTTTCCCGAGGTTATGGTGGTCTATAGGGTAGTTTGGCCACGTGTTACTGAGCTATCTGCCACGGGTCTAAACCCGTGCGACTAGCATGGCTAAATCGGACTCCGATAGCAATGGCCTCCGGCAGGATCAACCGGAATGGTTGCCGAGCACAGAGGCTCGGTGGGTTTCTGGCGGAGACACATGTATCGTGTCTATCTTCTATGGTCCGTCAGTTCGACGACCCCAAACCGCGTCGTTGGTCGGGTGTCACCGAACTGCCAAGGCTAACATCAGATTCCATCGTGTACGGCGGACCGCAGGGGTGGAATCCTCATTTCCTTCGGACCCGAACGTTGGCTTCGATTGGTCTTAAACCCATCGAAACCTCGTCGGTTCCGAGAACGCGGGACGAATCGAACGTCCCGCGAATCACGTCGAATCTTTCTCTGCATTCAAGTTCAAGGAACCCTTCATACTTAAGGGCACCGAACTTGGTTCGTCCTTCGGTGGGTAGACCCCCGAAGGCTCGTTCACACTCAATCCAAATACCCTGTTACACTTAAGGGCATCGGATTGGGCGTCTTGTCGTCGTCCGAAATCGCAGGACGACGGCGACATCCAATCCGAGTGCCCCTATACACTTAAGGGCAACGGATTGAGGGCGTGTTTCGAGAGACCGCCGAGACGCCTTAAAAAGGCGTCGATTTTTGGCGTCTCCCGGAGGCCCAAACCACCGGACCTCGTTCGCATTCTAACGAAGGCCGGGGTTACACTTAAGACCGTCGAACCGAACCGACATCGGGGTGAGATAACGTGCCAATCACTTCTGGCGACTCGGGGAGAACCGAGAGTTCGCGTCGAGGAATCACGCGTCGGAGAAGTGTGTGGCGCAGGTAGAGGACAACCGGTCATCCTCCGCGTCGTACAGTCGTCCCGGTGAGTGTCGCCCTCGTAGGCAGGTCTACGGACAGCGCGGTCCCACTATTTCTCACGCGCACGCAAAGAAGATATAGCTAGTCGAAGACGGTGAAAACGGTTGGAAAAGTCGTTCCCGACCGCTCTACTCATCGAGGTGTTCGATACCCTGTTTCGAGACGTTGGCCTCGGTAATCTCGTCCGGCATCCAGTCGGGTTTGTCGTCGGGAGCAGATTCGTGCCACGCCCAGCCGTCGTAGATGTGAACCTTGTCCGTTCCCTTCTCCCGAAGTCGCAGTTCGGTTCGGTCGGCGGCGTCCTCCGACGCCGCCGGGTCGAGGCGACGGGCCGCTTTCAGTGCGGCCTGTCGGGGAGTGTTTCCTGAAAAGACACTACTCTCGTCGCCGTCCGATTCTCGAAGCGCGAAATTCCGTTTACCGTCTTCACGTACCATGGTTTTTTCCTCCATGACAATCCAGCACAGGACTCGTTATAAATATATCGCCGATATGAGCCATTCTAGCCAGAAGCCTTATATACCGAAATTGCGCCGTCGTGCGGTTCTTCCCCCGGTTTTTCGAGTCGAGACAACGGCGTCGTAGCGGTGGCGGGACGGGAGACGAGCGAGGGGAGAACGACAACGGGTAGGGCGGTAGAAAACACTTAAGTATAATCTGGGGCGAACGTATGCGTACAATACCGCGATGGTACGGAAAAAGAAGCTCAGCCCCAGTGGCGCGAAAGGCGAGGACGGCGAGTATCACAACGTCCACATCAACCTGCACGAGGACGAACTCGCCGTCGCTGGCATGGACATCGGCGACGAGGTGTTCGTGCGCGTCAGGGAAGACAAAATCATCATCCAGAAGGCTGACAAAGACGAGGTCGAACACGAATTCTGACCCGGAACGAGGGCTTTTTGCCACCGGAATCAGGGTAAACGTACGATGAACGTCTACCAGTTGGTGAAACCACTGCTCTTCGGACTTCCCGCGGAGACGGCACACGACGCCGTACACGCGGGGATGCGCGTCGCGCAGGGAACGCCGATAGCGGACGCGCTCCGAAAGCGATACACCATCGCCGACGACCGTCTCCGCGTCGAAGCCTTCGGCAACGAGTTTCCGAATCCGGTCGGCGTGGCCGCAGGATTCGACAAGAACGCACAGGTACCCTCCCTGCTGGCCAGTCTCGGGTTCGGCCACGTCGAAGTCGGCGGCGTCACCGCCGACCCCCAGTCGGGGAACGCTCGCCCGCGGATGTTCCGCCTGCGCGAGGACGAGGGCATCGTCAACCGGATGGGGTTGAACAACCACGGCGCGGACGTGGTAGGCAAGCGCCTCGCCGCCGCGGACGTGGACGTGCCGGTCGGCGTCAACCTCGCCAAGACCGAACACGTCGCTATCGACGACGCGCCCGAAGACTACCGCTACACCTATCAACGAGTCGCCGACGGTGGTCCCGCGAGCGAGTCGAGTGGGACCTCGCCGGACGGACGGTCGTCCGGCGGCGGGGACTTCTTCGTCGTCAACGTCTCGTGCCCCAACTCGGAGGGGTTCCGCGACTTGCAGAACCGCGATTCGATGGAAGCCATCCTCACGACGCTACAGGACGCGGGCGCGAGTCCGCTTCTCGTCAAACTCTCGCCCGACCTGCCGGACTCGGCAGTCGAGGACGCCCTCGACCTCGTGAACGAACTCGGTCTCGATGGCGTCATCGCCACGAACACGACGACCGACCGCCCCGCGACGCTCCGAAGCCACAACCGCGCCGAGGAGGGCGGACTCTCCGGCAAGCCAATCGAACCGCGCGCGACCCGGATGGTCAGATTCGTCGCCGAGCGCGTAGACGTTCCGGTCGTCGGCGTCGGCGGCGTCTTCACCGCCGAGGACGCCTACAGGAAGCTTCGTGCGGGCGCGCACGTGGTCCAACTCTACACCGGACTGGTCTACCGCGGTCCCTCTATCGCCCGCGACATCAACCGGGGTCTGCTCGACCTGCTAGACCGCGACGGCTTCGACTCGGTGGAAGACGCAATCGGCGCGGACTTGGAGTGAAACTCCGCTCGGCCGTCGATTCCGTGCGGTCGGCGCGCGGGAGCGACGGCCGAGCGGACCGAAGGAGCGGCTCGTGCGAGGGACGAACGACCGCGCGAAGCGCGGGAGTGAGGAGGGTGGGAAGGACGAGGTGCGGTATGATTTGCTCAAGTCTGAAGTTAGCTCTCTCGGCAAACCGCAGTACGGGAAAAGAAACCGCGGCACACGGCCGAAAAGAGTACCCGGAGCTATTCCAGCGCGTCGAGTCGGAACTCGAACGCCGCCACCGGCAACTCCAAGTCGTGTTCGACCAGCACCTCGGGGTGAACCTCGCCGACGACGCCGACCGACTCGCCGTCGATGACGACCGATGCCGCGCGGCCGTCGATGAACGTCGGGTGGTCGGTCGCGGGCGTTTCGAGTTCCGCGTCGAAGTTGCGCGCGATGGCCTGTAGTCGGGCCTTCGCGTCCTCGTAGGAGGCGTCGTGGCGCGCGAGGACGCCAGCGACCGTCCGGCGCTCGGCGAGTCCGGTGTTCTGGCCGTCGTCCACGCGGGCCGAGAATCCGACTTCCGCGAGGTCCTGCGGGTAGGCCCGGTGGGTGTTGTTCTCCAGCACCATCAGCAACGAGGGGAGCGCCCACGTCCGGAGCATGGTGTAGTCCTCGCTGTAGGGTTCGAGGATAGTCGCGGGTTCGTCCGCGCCGAAGGCGTCGTCGTCCGGAGCGACGCTCATCCGGTCGAAGTTCTCTTCCTCGCTAATCATGTGGAAGTTGAGCAGGTCCTCGAAGCCGAGACCCACCAGCACCTCACGGGCGGCGTCCTCCAACTTCGACCGAGCGTGTCGGCCGCCGACCGTCCCCACGTCGGGGTAGCGCGGTTCGAGGTCGTTGAAGCCGTAGGCCCGACCCACGTCGTCCACGATGTCGAGGGGGTGAAGCACGTCCACCCGGTAGGGCGGCACTTCGACTTCGTAGGCGAGTTCGTCGTCGCCGACTTCCTCGACTTCGGCGTCGAGACCCGAGCGTTCGAGCAGGTCCAGCACGCGCTCTGCGCTCAGGTCGATGCCGAGCATGCTCTCTACGTCCTCGTGGGTCACCGTCTTCTCGCGGACCTCGAAGTCGGGACGGACGAGCGTCCGGTCGGGATAGCGGACTTCGACCTCCTCGACCTTCGCGCCGCGGGCGTCCAGCGCGTAGCAGATGATGTTGCACATGTGGTCGATGGTCCACTGGTCGGTGCCGGTCAGTTCCACGAACAGGTCCCGCGAGTCGGTCGAAACCTCGGTCCGGCGGCCGTTGATGACCGGCGGGAACGAGAACAGACCGATGTCGTCGTAGATGGCGGGGTAGCGGTCGTACTCCGACACGAGGTCGGCGTAAGTCTCGCCGGTCGGATGCGAGCGAAGGACTTCCTCGGGCGTCATCTCGGCGTCCGCGTCGAGGGGGACGAACCGGTCGCCGTCGGGGTCGATTCCCCGGTAGGTGATGGACTTGCCCACTTCCGACTCCTCTTCGGTGAGCGCCTCGCCTTTCAGCATCGTCAGGTCGTGGATGCCGATTGCGCCCTTCGCGCGCTTGCGGCCCATCGTCGCGTGGAGTTTCTCCTGCAACTGGATGAGCGAGTTCAACGCCTCGTCGTCGAGGCTCACGTCCCGAATCACCGCGCCCGTGACGTAGGGTCGCTCGTCGGGGACCGACTCATCGACTTCGATGGTCCAGTCGGCGTCGTTGGTGCCGGGGACGTAGATTCCCCGGTCGTCGCCGTACTGGTAGCGAAGCGAGCGCGCGACCCCTTCGACCGAGAGTCGGTCGAGTCGGTCGGGCGCGAACTCCAACTGGAGGTCGTCGTCCTCCGTTCGACCCTCGAATTCGAGACCGAGCGCGAACAGGTCGTCTACGAGTTCGTCGTCGGACTTCTCGTCGTGGCCGGTCAACTCGCGGAGTTCGTCGGGGTTTATGTCTACGACAGGCATCAGTGCAGCACCTCCGTCTCGCGGAGCAGTTCGAGGTCACACAGCGTCCCGTGGATGTCCCGGATGTCCTCGAAACCGTACATCAGCATCAGCAGGCGTTCGAGCGAGAGTCCCCACGCCATCACGTCGCAATCGACGCCGAGCGGTCGGAGGACTTCCTCGCGGAACATCCCGCTGTTGCCCACTTCGACCAACTCGCCCGTGGTGGGGTGTTCGCCGAACAGCTCGAAACTCGGCTCCGTGTAGGGGTTGTAGTGGGGCTTGTACCGCAGGTCAGTGATGCCGAACTGCTCGTAGAACTCCTCGAAGGTCCCCATCAGGTCCCGGACCGACAGGTCCTCGGCCATCACCCACCCCTCGATTTGGAAGAACTCCAGCAGGTGGGTCGGGTCGAGCGTGTCGTTCCGATACACTTTCTCGACGCTGAAGAACCGCTGTGGCGGCTCCAAGTCGCCGATTTCGTGGCCCGAGAGGTAGCGCATCGACAGCGAGGTGGTGTGGCCCCGGAGCGCGATGGCCCGCGCGAAGTCCTCGGACCACGGCGAGTGGTAGCCCTCGCCGTCTTCGCCGACGCCCTCGTGGTGGGCGTTCTCGACTCGCTCTACGAGGTCTTCGGGCAGGTCGCCGATTTCGGTCGGGTTCGAGAGGGCGAACCGGTCCCAGTGGGTCCGCGCCGGGTGGTCTTGGGGCATGAACAGCGCGTCGTTTATCCAGAAGTCCGCGTCGGCGTGCGGGCCTTCCATCTCCTCGAAGCCCATGCCGACCAGCGTGTCTTTGACGCGGTTGGCGGTCTGGCGCAGGATGTGGGTCTTGCCGCCCGTGACCTCCTCGGCGTCGGCCTCGACGTTGTACTCGGCGAACTCCACGTCGCGCCACTGGCCGGAGGTCAGCATCTCGGGAGTGAGTTGACCGACAGTCTCGGCCGTCTCGACGCCCTCCATCAGCGCGGTCACGCCCTCGTCGGTCAGCGTCACCGAGCGCACCGTGGACTCGGCAATCGACACGAGACCCCTGCTCTCCAACTGGTCGAGGACCGACTCGTCTTCGACCGGCTCGCCCCCGTCGAGCGCCGCGAGTGCGCTCGCCTCGGCGTCGCTCTCGGGGTCGGCGTCCGGGTCGGCGGTAATCTCGCCGCTCTCTATGGTGCCGTAGCCCTTCCGGGCGTAGTTCGACAGGGCGATGTCCACCTGCGGGCCTTCGAGACCGGACTGGCCGATGACGCGGCCCATCTGGGCGGGTTCCTCGTCGGCACCCGCTTCGAGTGCGGTCTCGTAGAGTCGGACCTCGGGCAGGGCGTCTTCGACGTACTCGCGGCCCTCGTCGGTGAGTTCGACCGTCTCGTCGGTGGACTCTTCGACTGCGACCAGACCCGCCGACTCCAACTCGAAGGCCGCGCCCGTCACCGTCTCGGGCTTCTGGTCGGTTTCGTCTGCCAGTCGTTCGATACTCCGTGCGTCGTTCGCGCTCGCGGCTTGCAGTACCGCGACCTGTGATTCGGGTAGTTTCATCGTGCGTCAGGCTCTCTTTGCTGATACCGTGCCCGTGCGTCCGTTTATCGTTTCTGAAGCGCGGACGACTCCGACTCGTCGGAGTCGTCCGCGCGAGAGCGGTTTCGTCCCCGCCGAGGTCCTCGCTCGGCCGGGAGTCCGCCGCCCGGTCAGGACGCGAAGAAGAAGCCGAACCCCGCGGAGTGGTGCCGTGGCTGGCGAACGCTACCACCGCTGAGGGGTTCGGATGGCATACCCGGAAGTTGTCCGTAATCCGTGAAAAGCGTTCCGGGGCGAGCGACCGCGGGTGAGAACGACGCCGACCCCGAGGCTCAGAGCGAACGACCGGAGGGAGTGAGCGAGCGGCCTTTTTGGTCTCTTCGTGAGCAAAGCGAACGAAGGCTCGTCAGAGCTTGTCTCTGACGGTGCAGCTTTTTCGAGGAGTGGTGGCCGCAGGCCCTCGGCCTGCGGCCACCCGACGAAGAAAAAAGGTGGTGGGCTAGAGTTGGTTCTGGATAATCTCCAGCGTCGCTTCGCGGTCCGACCAGTCCACGAACACCGCGACACTCGTCGCGCTGGTGATGAGGTCGTGGATGTTGATGTGTTCCTCCGCAATCGGATTGACGAGGTTCCGGATGACGCCCGGTTGGTTCGGGAGTTTCCCGCCCATCACGCGGATGGCGGCCACGTCGTCCTCGACGGTGACGCTCGACAGCGAATCGACTTCGATGACCTCGCGGTGGAGGATGTTCTCGGCGCGTTCGGCCACCGTCTCGTCCACGTAGAAGGTAATCGAGTCCATCCCGCTTGCGACCGCATCGACGTTGATGTCGCTGTCGCCGAGCGCGGTCGAGAGTTCTTGGAGGATTCCCGGTCGGTTTCGGATGGCCCGCCCCGCGACGGTGAGGCAGGCCAGCGGTTCCTCGCGCATGTCGATGAGGTTCTCGAACTCGCCGACGACATCGGTACCGCCCGCCAACAGGTCGCCGTGCTGGTAGTGGACCACGCGGACGCTGAGGTTTTCGTCCTTGTACGAGAGTGCGCTGGGAGCGACGACCTCCGCGCCGCGAAACGAGAGGTTGCGGAGTTCGTCCACCGAGATTTCGCCGACGTTGCGCGCGCCTTCCACGACGCTGGGGTCGCCGGTCATCACGCCCTCCACGTCGGTCACGATGACCACCTCGTCGGCGGCCATGTAGTTACCGAGCATGACCGCAGTGGTGTCGGACCCGCCGCGTCCGAGCGTCGTCACGTTGCCCTCGGGGTCTTCCGCGAGGAATCCGGTGATGACCGGGACCACGCCGTCGAGTTCCGCGGCGAGTTCCGCGGCGGCCTCTTTGGTCCTCTCGGCGTCGAGTTCGCCGTGTTCGTCGGTGAAGACCGGCCAGCGGTCGCTTCCCGGTTCCACGAAGACCGCTTCGACCCCGCGGGCGGCTAAGGCGGCTTTCAGCATCCGGACGCTGGTCCGCTCGCCCATGCTGACGATTTCGGCTCGGTCGGCCTCGTCGGTCTCGAACTCGATGTCGTCCAAGAGTTCGTCGGTGGTGTTGCCCATCGCGCTGGCGACCACCGCGATTTCGTGGCCTTCGGCGACTGCACCGGCCACCGAGTCCGCGGCCCGGTTGATTCGGTCGCCGCTTCCGAGACTCGTTCCGCCGAACTTCGCTACTACTCGCATACTATCACCTGCAGATTCGGGGAATCCAGTATGGGACACAGATGCATGCGAGAGGCTAACTCTGGAACGCAGATAACTGCTTCCATGTCTGAGAAGCTTGCCACCACACCGCTTTGCTACCGGCGACCAGTCTCCACGAACTCCGGGTCCTCCGGGTTAGAGTTGTCTCGGGGTCGGTCGAGTCTGTTTCGTCTGTGTTCGTCGCCGCCGTCGCGTTCGTCGCCGTCCTCGTACGTCTCGTCTATCTCGGCCATCGGGTCGAAGGTGACGAGTCCGTCGCCCCCGGTAAACTCGTAGGCCACCCACTCGGGAATCGCCAACACGCCGTTCATCTTCCGGATGCGGATGCGCTTGATGAGCGTGTCCTCCACGATAGAGCCGTTGACCTGCATGTCCACGATGCCGTCTACGGCGTAGCCGAGGTCGTGGGGAAAGGTGTCCTCCTCGCTCGTGAACGTCGCGCCCGCGAAGACCGGGACGAACCGGCCCTTACACACGTCGGCGCGAACGTCTTTGACGAAGTTGTACGCCTGCACGGGTTGGACGAGCGTGCCGAACTCGGTCAGCGAGTCGATGACGACCACCCCGCAGTCGCTCATCTCCAGTCCCTCGAGGCAGTTGTCGAGTTTGTTGTGGAGTTCGATAACGTCGGTCGGGTCCCGAACGGTCCGGGTCACTCGCTCGGTGATGCCGTAGATGTGGCGGTTCCACTCGTCCATCCGCTCGAACATGCGCTCGCGGTCCCGGTCGTCCATCCGGTAGGTGAAACAGTCCACGATGTGGAGTTGGCCCGACTCCAGATACGGCAGGACGTTCCAGTCGAGCGAGAGGAACCCCTCGACGACCGAGATGGCGGGTTCGGTGAAGGTGACGACTGCGGCGGGTTCGTCGCGTTCGAGCGCCCGCCAGACGAGTTCGGCCCGGAGCGCGTCGTCGCGCGACCCCTCGTCGTTCGCCAGCAGGACGAACGAGTTTCGAGGGAACCCCTGCGGGAGGAACTTGTCCAAGCCAGAGACGCCGGTTCGAATGCGGCGAAAGCCGTGGTACTCTGTGAACACCCGGTCGCTCTCGACCATCGCGTCCCGGCACGCCTCGGTACAGAACTCGTAGACCGACGACTCGCGTTCGAGCGTCACCGGGTCGGTCGGGCACGGGAGGCGACAGAAGTCACAGCGGTTCGATTCGTCCGACACCGACGCGCCCAAACTGGGCGCGTCGGTGTCGGACGAATCGGTGTCGGTCCGAGCGTCGGGGTCGTCCGGTTCCGCGCCGTCCGTGTCAGTCATACCCACGAGATAGGTTCCCGAGAGAAAAAGCCCTGTTCGTGTATATCCTATCCAACACGTCGGCGAATCAACCACGAGTTCCCCGCGGGCTTTAACTTAGTCGGCGGTCGATACGTGAACAATGCGCGTGCGAGATGCAGTCGAAGAGGACGGGGACGTACTCGGCGAACTCGCCGACGCTCCCGCCGAGGTGATGCGCAACGTAATCCACGACCGGACGGTCAGAGTGGCCGAGCGCGGAGAGGAGTCCGACGATGCCACCGAGGGAGGCGACGGAGACGCCGCCGACAGCGACGACGGCGTGGACGAAGACGCCGACGGGCCGAACGGCGGGCGACCCGAAGTCGCCGGTTTCGTGGGGTTCGATGCGATGCCCGGAACCGTCCGCGTGACCTACCTCCGAGGTTCGCGGGCCGCGCGCGAGCGATTGCTGGAGGAACCCGTTCGATTCGCTCGAAAGGAAGGCATGGCCGTCGAAGCACTGGTTCCCGAAGACGAAGCGGAGACGAGAACGGTGGTCGAAGACGCCGGGTTCCGGCGCGTCGGAACCGGCCCGCGGTTCGAGGGGGGCCGGACCGTCAAGTATCGCCTCGACACGACGACCCCGTAGCCTGCTCACCCCTCCGTTTCAAGTGGAACAAAGAACACGAACCCGCCGAGGACCGGCCCGAAGTTAGCTGAACTGCCGGACGGTCATGTCGAGAGTGTCGAGGTCTAAGATGGGCGCGAACCCGGCGTCGGGGTCGATGTTCACCGACTTCTGGAAGGCGGTCTGTTCCTGCCAGCACCCGGAGTTGACCGCCAGAACGTTGTGGTACTTGCCCCACCCGAGTTTGTGGACGTGGCCAGTGTGGAACACGTCCGGCACGTCGTCCATCACGAGGTAATCTTTCTCCTCGGGCGCGAGTCGGGTCTTGCCGCCGAACTGCGGCGCGACGTGGCGCTTCTTCAGGAGTTGATACATCGCCTTGTGGGGTTCGTCGTAGTTGGCCTTCTCGTCGGGGAGTTCCGCGATAACCTCGTCCAACGAGACCCCGTGGTACATCAACACGTCCACGCCCTCGACGGTGACCGTCGAGGGGTTGCCCGAGATGCGGGCGTCGTGGACCGACATGATGTCGCGCAACTCCTCGTCGAATCCCGGTTGGGGTTCGGCGAGGCGCACCGCATCGTGGTTGCCCGGAATCATGATGATTTCGAGGTCGCCGGGCACTTCCTTCAGATACTCCGAGAACTGCTCGTACTGGTCGTAGATGTCCACGATGTCGAGTTCCTCGTCTTGGTCGGGGTAGACGCCGACGCCCTCCACCATGTCGCCCGCGACGAGGAGGTACTCGACGCGTTCGGCCTCCTCGGTGTAAAGCCAGTCGGCGAACCGCGACCACGCGTCGGCCATGAACTCCTGACTACCGACGTGAACGTCGCTGATGAGGGCGGCCTGCACGTGCCGGTCGGCCGTCGAGGGCTTGTAGGTCCGGGGCACGTCCGGGAAGTAAAGCGAGTCCACGAACAGGATGCCGTCGCCGTCGCCGTTGTCGTCCGAGAGGGTGCCCTCCACGGCGATTACCTCGTCGAAGAGGAGTTCGTCCACGAGGTCCGCGAACTCGCGGTCTTTCATCACGAGGCAGGGGTAGGTTCCGCTCGTGTCTTCCAACTCGATGAGCCAGTGCCCGCTGGCGGTCGAGCGAATGTCGCTTATCATCCCGACGATGGCGGTTTCGCCGCCACCGGGCATCGCCTGCACCGCGGAGGTCGGGCGGGCATTGACCCGCGAGCGCAACTGCTTGGAGAGGCGTTCGAACCGGTCCCGAAACACGGAGACGAAATCCTCGTACTCGCCGGTTCCGGTACTCTCGCCGGTGATGTCGCCCGACACGTCGAGCGACCGGGCGTCGAAATTCGGGTCCCGGACCGACTCGTCGGGACGGGACACGTCGATAACGTCCTCGCCGACGCCTTCCGAATCCTCGTCTCTCTCGTCGCCTACTCCCCCGTCGCCCACTCCCTCGTCGTTCGTCCCCTCGACACTCATCCCCTCCGTTTCGGTTGGAGGCCTCGCTTTCACCTGCGGGTTATTTCCGCTTTCGCTTCCAGTCGAAACTGAGGTGTCGCCGTCGGCCGAACGCTCCGTGAGGACGCGCTCGACGTGGTCCGCCGAGAGTTTCAGCGCGTCGTCGGGCGCGCGTTCGACGGCCACGTCGAGGGCGGCGCGCGGGTCGTCGGCCCCCGCGAGGAGCGTCACCGCTTCCCGGTCTGCGTTGTAGCCCCGACTGGTGAGTTCGCTAACTATACGAGCGGGGGTCTCCAGCGGCACGTTCGTTCAATTCCGGGGGTTCGTCAAAAGGATAGCGGACCGCGGTAGGCCACGGGGGAGGCTACCGAACCACGACGAACCACGACCAGCGGTCCCGTCGTGGGGACTAATCTAGCGGTTCCGTCGTGGTGACTCACAGAGAAGTCTCGCCGTGGTGACTAACGTCGCCGTGGCGACTAGTGGTGACTAGCGACGACGACGCGCAGATGCGCGGACACGCATTTGCGTGTCCGCGCGAACGCGTGCCCTCGACGAGCGAAGGATAGCGGTCGGAAACCTTCTGCCGTCCGAAAGCAATTATATTATGTCTTAAAGACATATTTTTATATTCTAAGAGGTTCTAGAACAGGCTCAGTCGTCTGGTCCGCCGTTCGTCCCTCGGAGAACCCCGTGGTTTCGCGTGGAGTACTCCTTGTCGCTTCTCACAGGTATCCCGGCGTTTCCTGTGGAGTCGTCTCGTCACGTCTCACGGGTATCCTCGTCGTTTCCGTCGGGTGGCCCGCTTTCCGTCGGGAAATCCGACGCTTCTCGTGCAGAACCCCACCGTTTCGTGTGGAACGTTCCCAACGTCCGCGTACCGCACCCGGAAAATTGACAACCTCGGAACGGTAAGGTGTGTCCGATGAATTCTTCCCGAGACGGTCCCCCGTCGGACGAGGACCGGACCACTAGTCCGGTCGCTCCGTCCGACGGGCAGTCTGACGACGCGGCCGCGGACGGGTCTGTGCGCTCCGGGAGCGAGCGCGCGACCCGCCGGACGCGACCCGACGGCGGCGAACGCGAGGAGGGAACGGGTCCCCGCGCACTCGTCCGCCGGTTCCGCAACAGCGACAACGGGGCGGTCGTGTTCGTCCGCGAGATGTTGAGCAGTGCGGGTATCGTCATCGCTATCGGTCTCCTTCTGTTCGCCGTCAGCGGCGTCTGGCCCCCGATGGTCGCCATCGAGAGCGGGAGCATGGAACCCCACATGCAGAAAGGCGACCTCGTGTTCATCATGGAGGAAGGTCGTCTCGCGCCCGCGGCCGCTCACGCGAACACCGGAGTCGTCACGTATCGGGGCGGCGAGGAGAAAGGGTACAAGTCCTTCAACAACTACGGCGACGTAATCATCTACCAACCCGACGGGAGAGAATACGAGACACCCATCATCCACCGCGCCAGATTCTGGGTCGAGGAGGGCGAGAACTGGTACGACGAGGCCGACAAGCAGTACATCTCCGCCGACAGTTGCGAGGAGTTGACGAACTGCCCGGCCCCGAACTCCGGGTTCATCACGAAAGGTGACGCAAACAGCTTCTACGACCAAGCGTCGTGGGGCGGCGGCGCGCTCAGCGACCCCGTGAGGCCGAGTTGGGTCCGGGGCACCGCCGAGGTCCGCGTCCCGTGGCTCGGGTGGGTTCGCCTCCAGTTCTCCGGCGCGGCGTAGCTACGTTCTCGGTCGCCGAACTACGTCTTCAGTTGTCGAATCGCGCCTGAACGAACGGTTGGACGCTCTCTATGTCGCCGAGTCGGGAGTCGGACATCAGGACCGCCTCCGTCTCGTCTATCGGCACCGAGAGGCTGATTTCCTTCGTCCGGCCGTAGCGACCCTTGCTGACGACCACCGCGTTGACGATGCCGAGCATGTCGAGTTCGCTGATGAGGTCGGTCACGCGGCGCTGGGTGAGTACGTCGGCGTCTATCTCCTCGCAGAGGCGCTTGTAGATGTTGTACACCTCGCCGGTGTTGACGTTGTGGACGCCGTTCTTCTCCAGCGAGATGATGGAGAAGAGAACGAGTTTCGACTGGGTGGGGAGGGTGCGGACGACTTCGACCACGCGGTCGAGTTCTATCTTCTCTTGGGCCTTCCGGACGTGCTTCTCGTTGACGCCCTCGGCTTGGTCGCGTTCGGCGAGTTCGCCCGCGGTCCGAAGCAGGTCTAGCGCGCGCCGGGCGTCGCCGTGTTCTTGGGCGGCGAACGCGGCGCAGAGCGGAATCACATCGTCGCTGAGCGCGTCGGCCTTGAACGCGACTTCCGCGCGGTGCTGGAGGATGTCCCGCAACTGGTTGGCGTCGTACGGCGGGAAGACGATTTCCTCTTCCCCGAGCGAGGACTTCACGCGCGGGTCGAGGAAGTCGGTGAACTTCAGGTCGTTGCTGATGCCGATGATGGAGACCCGCGAGTTCTCCAACTCGGAGTTCATCCGCGAGAGGTTGTAGAGGGTGTCGTCGCCCGACTTCTCGACCAGTTTGTCGATTTCGTCCAGCATGATGACGACCACCCGCTCCTCGTAGTCTACGGCCTCGAAGAACGTGTTGTACACGCGGTCGGTCGGCCACCCCGTCATGGGGACCGACTCCATCTCTTCGCGGTCGTCCTGCAAGTCCTCGATGCGCGCATCGACAGCATCCGGGGAGTCGAACCCGGTGTCTCCGAGTCTGGCAGGGTCGGCGGTCGCTTCCTCGCGGAGCGTCTGGAGTTCCGCGATGCGGTCCTCGACGAACGCTTGGTTGTTCTCGATGAACTTGTTGGCGAGTTGCGCGAGGACGCGGTACTGCGTGTCGGTGACCTCGCAGTTGATGTACTCAACGTTGCAGGGAACGTCGTACTTCTGGGACGTGCTTTCGAGTTCTTTGCTGACGAACTTCGCGCTGGCAGTCTTGCCAGTCCCGGTCTTGCCGTAGATGAGGATGTTCGAGGGCGTCTCGCCCCGAAGCGCGGCGACCAGAATCGTCGCCATGTTGTTGATTTGGTCCTTCCGGTGTGGGAGTTCGTGTGGCGTGTACGACGGCCGCAGGACCTCCTTGTTCTCGAATATCGGTTCGCCGGACAGCAGGTCGTCGAATAGCCCTTGGTCGTCGCCCTCGTCGTCGAAGACCACGTCGTCCAAATCGACGTTGTCGAAGCTACGGTCGGGGCTGACATCGACCGCGTCGTCCGTCGGTTGGGTGTTTTCGTCTGTCATGCGTTCGTTCCGACCCCTCCGTTTCAGGTGGAAGACGCGCGACGCGCGAGCAGATTTCGGCAGAACCGACCGAAAGCGACGGGATGCCGAATCCGAGAAGCGACGGGCGCGTCCAGTTGATGCAGAAGAACCAAAGGTCCAGCAGGGTATTAAACTCTTTCTTCTTTCGGTCGATTTGGGCAAAATACCGAGAGGTTTTGAAAGGCCAGAAACGGGGAGTAGAAGCCGAATAGTGTCGGAATACTCTAAATCGGCAATCTCCAGTTCGGCGATTTCCGAGTTCTTTGTGATACCTCGTCACCTGCATCGTCTGTCGTTCTACTCGCTTTGTCGTTCTGTATCATCGGTTCCCTCGTCGTTTCACGTGGAACGAGTCTTTCGAGACGAGAGACGGCGGCATTTCGTGTCGAGTCGCCGAGTATGGTGTGGTGTGAGGCCGTTCGAAAGCCGGTCGAAATCGTACGAAGTTATCCGGAGTTTGAATCGAACATCCCGCGTTGATTGTTCACGACGGGCACAAGTCAAATTGTGACACGAGTAGGACGGAGTGAAGTGAGCCGGAGGTCGGACGAGGGGTGGTAGGATGAAGGGATGGAACGGAAGGGGACCTCCCCCACCCCTTCGTTTCGGGTGGAGCGTGAGAAGGTGGTGGGGTGGGTGGGGGGTGCCTAGATACTGGAAAGATTTATTACGGCAGAGAAGAAACGGTATCCGCAAACTAGCCAAATACAGTATATTTGGTTATTGAGCGGTTATTTTCCCGCGGAAACAACCTCCGCCACCCACCGGGGGGTCCTTCTCCACATTCTCCACCCGAAACGAAGGGGTGGGGGAGGGGGAACGAGCAACTGACACGTCTACTGTCGTCTACGAGTCCCCATCGTCTACGATTCTACTATCCTCTCGCTCACTGTTCGACTCTACCTTCCGACCCTACCTTCCGACTCTACTTTCCGACATCTGTTTTCGACTCGTCCTTCCTTTCCAGATTTCGACCGTCTCGGTACCGTCTTCGTCCAGTCGTCGGCCAGTTCCTATCCGCCTTCGAGAGAATACACCCCCCTGTTTCAACTGGAATCAGTCCCGTTACTCGTCCGATACGTCTCTACTACCCCTCACTTTTGATTCTTCCCTTTGCTCCGGTTCGACTCGAAACGCTCCGTCCACGGTCCTCTTTGCTCTCTACGACCACGACCAGCCTGACCCTGCACAATCGTCTGACGCCGCCTCAATCGCTCAACACCGCACCTATTTCATTATTCCTACAATTACGCCCGTTCTCTAATCGGTCGCTATCTTCTCGCTCCGGCCGAAAGTCGAGAATCCAAGCGAACTCGTGTCGTGAAATGATTTTGTTTCATAAAAGAAAATAAGTCATTTTTCCCGAGTCGTGTCTGACATAGGTTTAAGTAGGTAGGATATAGTTATTCGCGCAACAGCCCCCGTGACGGTTTCACTCGCCGATAGTGGGGTCTGGGAGGAAAGGATGGGATTGTTTACGGACCTGAAAGACAGCATTTCCCGCGTTACGGACAAGCTCTTCTCCGCGCAGGAGCCGAAGCGTATCGGTATCTACGGCCCGCCAAATGCCGGAAAGACGACTCTCGCTAATCGTATCGCCCGCGACTGGACCGGCGACGCAGTCGGCCCGGAGAGTCACATTCCACACGAAACCCGTCGGGCACGTCGAAAAGAGAACGTCGAAATCGAGCGCGACGGCAAGACGGTGTCAATCGACATCGTGGACACGCCGGGCGTCACGACCAAAGTCGATTACGAGGAGTTCATCGACCACGACATGGACAAAGAGGACGCCGTGCGGCGCTCCCGCGAAGCGACCGAAGGCGTCGCGGAGGCGATGCACTGGCTCCGGGAGGACGTAGACGGCGTAATCTACGTTCTCGACAGCACGACTGACCCGTTCACGCAGGTCAACACGATGCTCATCGGTATCATCGAGAGCCAAGACCTCCCCGTCCTCATCCTCGCCAACAAGACCGACCTCGAAGATTCGAGCGTCCAGCGCATCCGAAACGCCTTCCCACAGCACGAGACCATCCCGCTCTCGGCACTCGAAGGCGAGAACATGGACGAAGTGTACGACAAAATCGCGGAGTACTTCGGGTGATACCATGCCGGAAGTGACAGGGGATGGCCCGAACGACGGCGTCCAAATCGACCTCATCGGTGCCGACCGCATGGCGGAGATGGCGTCGATGGAGAAGATTCGGATGATTCTCGACGGGGTTCGCGACGGCAATATCGTCATCCTCGAAACCGGTCTCTCGCCGGACGAGGAGAGCAAACTCATCGAGGTGACGATGACCGAAATCAGTCCCGACGAGTTCAACGGTATCGAGATAGAGACTTACCCCCGGTCCGAAACTGCAGACCAGAGCTTCCTCGACCGGTTGATGGGCAAGGAGTCCACGCACAAGCTTACGGTCATCGGCCCGGCGAACCAAATCGAGACGCTCCACAAGGACGAGAACCTCATCAGCGCCCTCGTCTCACGTAAATAATGCCCCACCAGTGTACCACCTGCGGCCGGTCGTTCGAGGACGGTTCCAAGGAGATGCTCTCGGGCTGTCCCGACTGTGGCGGGAACAAGTTCCAGTTCGACCCCGCGGGAGCCGCAGATGGGAACGCTGGTGAAACCGGCGGGAGAGCGTCTGCCGCGACCGCACGGAAGAAGACGCCCGAGAATACCGGGTCCACTGTCGGCGACGCATCCGAAATCGCCACCGCACCCGAAACGGGGGGCGACGACGGCGGCAGTGCAGTGAACAGAGCGGCGGCGACGGTCCGTGACTGGGTGAGTACGCGCGACGACGCCGACGCGAGTCCTGCCTCGGCCACCGACGACTCCGCTCCGGCTACCGACGGCCAAGACTCTTCTCCGGTCACCGACGATTCTGCTCCGGTCGCCGAGGACTCTGCGCAGGCGAACGCTCGGCGCAACGTAGTCGACGAGTCGGAACTTCCGGACGAACCGCCGGAGGAAGTGGCCGGACCCACCGCCGACTCGGATTCGGAAGCCGAAGTCGTAGAGTCGCCCGACGACGAGAACCCCGGTCTGAAGGAACTCCGCGAGGAACTCAACAGCCAGTTCGAGAGCATCAGAATCGTCGAACCCGGCCAGTACGAACTCAACCTGATGGAACTGTACGAGCGCGAGGAGTACATCATCTCGCTGAAGGAGGACGGCAAGTACGTCATCGAGGTTCCCGACGCGTGGGACTCGACCGAGCGCTGACCTCGGCCACACTCCTCCACCTCGAAGCCCCGGAAATCCACGCGGTCTTGACAAAACTGTTTACCCCCGGCCTCACAAATTCCCGTATCCGATGCTCGACGACGCCAAGCGCCGAGCGCAGAGTGTCGCGTTTCTCTTTCCGGTGGCGTTGGCTCGCCTCGGCCTGTTGGACCGCGAGAAGGGCGAAGAGGCGTTCGACCTCGCGGTCCCGGTGATGGTCACTGGCGGGATGCGGACGCTCCTTCGCGTGGCCGACTTCTTCATGGTCGGGCGGGCGCTCGGCGACGAGGCGGTCGCGGCGCTCGAACTCGGCTTTCAGTACTTCTTCATCCCGTTCGGTCTCTCGCTGGCGCTAACGAGCGGCACCATCAGCGTCGTCTCGCGGTTCGAGGGCGCGGGCGAGCGAGCGAAGGCCAACTTCGCCATCAAGCAGTCGCTCTGGTTGGCGCTCCTGCTCGCGGTTCCCATGACCGCGGCGACGTGGGCGTACGCGGAACCGATGATAGACGTGCTGACCGACGACGCTCGGACCATCGAACTCGGTGCAATCTACCTCCGCATCATCATGCTCTCGGTGTCGTTCCGGTTCTGGAGCATGATTGCGGCCCGTGCGCTCGCGGGCGTCGGCGATACCCGGACTCCGATGTACGTCCGCCTGCTCACGCTCCCGACCAACATCTTCCTGAACGCGGTCCTCATCTTCGGCGTCGGGCCGTTCCCCGAGTTGGGGGTCGCGGGCGCGGCGTGGGGAACCGCCATCGCCAACGTCCTCGCGGCGGTCATCTTCACGGTGGCGCTTCTCTCGGGTCGCTACTCGGTTCGACTTCGACTCGGAGGCAAGCAGTGGGACTGGTCGATTGCGGGCGAAATCGTCCGGGTCGGTGCGCCGCTGGCGGGGACCCGCCTCTCGCGGACGCTCGGGCGGTTCCCCTTCCTGCTGGTCCTGACGACGCTGGGAACACCGGTCGTCGCGGCCTACGCCATCGGTCGGCGGGTCATGTTGCTCGCGCTGATGCCCGCGTGGGGCTACTCGACGGCTTCCTCGACGCTGGTCGGCCAGTCAATCGGTGCGGGCGAAGACGACGAAGCCACCGAGTACGGGTGGCAGACGCTCCGCATCGCGCTCGTGACCCAACTGCTCATCGGCGCGGCGCTGGTCGCGGCGGCCCGGCCCGTCGCGGTGTCGTTCGGGACCGAACACGTCGAGATGACCGTCACCTTCGTCCGCGTGTTCGGTCTGGGTGTCGCGGCGTTCAGCGTCTCGCGGACGATGCGCGGAGGACTTCGGGGTGCTGGCGACACGCGATGGCCCTTCTACGGTGCGTTCGCCGGGACGTACCTCTTCAAACTCCCGGTGTCACTCCTCGCCGTCGCGCCCGGCGTCGTCCTCTTCTCGGTCGCCGACTGGCAGTTCGCGCCGGGACTCGGGTGGGGACTGGCCGCAATCTACGTCTCCATCCTCGGCGACATGTACCTCCGGGCGGGGGTCAACGTCTTCAGGTTCTGGACCGGCGAGTGGAAACGAATCGCCCGCGAGTCCGACATCGGGGCCGGGACCGAGGCGGACTGACCCGGCGGACGACGCCCGACCGCCCTCTGTCCGGCCGTCCTCTGCCCGACCGACCTCCATCCCGAGCGTCGTCCGAGACGGACGACGCTCGGACCGAATCCGCCGACCCAAACCTGACAGTTTTAAACGCTCGCGCCCGAACGACCGAACATGAGCAAGGCAACCAAAATCGTCGTCGCAACGGTCGGTATCGTCACGGTTCTGTCGGTCGCACTGCTGGCGAACCTCTGGCTCGCCGCCTGATGTTCGAAGAACGGTCGCCGTCCGAAGAGGTCGCGGCGGTCCGCGAGTCTCACGCTCCCGAGGCGCTGGTCCTCGACTCGGGGTCGGACTTCGAGACGCTGGCACCCGAGCGAGCGGAGGACCTCGGCTTGCTCGTGGACGCCCTCGACCCCCTCACCTACCCCGAAGAGTGGCTACCCGAGGACGCGCCGGAACTCCTCCGGCGGTTCGCCTCGACGGACTTCACCGTTGGGATGCCCGGCGACGGGAGCGTGGCGTGGACGCGCCAGACCGACCCGCCGGTCGCGTTCGTGAAGGCCCGCGTGCAGGGGTCGCCCGACGACTTCGTGGACTTCCTGATAGCCGAGGCGCTGGTCGAAATCGGCACCGGACTCCCCGAACACTTCCTCGGATTCTTCGAGGACCAGTACCTCGCGCTAGACGCCGCGCTCCCGTTCGACGGCGGGAGCGTCTATCAAATCGCGGCGGCGCTCTACGACGCTTACCTCGGACTCCACACCCGCGAGGTGTTCGCCGGGTGGGACGACGACCACCCGCGCCTGTTCGCGGCGTGGCAGGACGCTGGCGAGCGCATCGAACCGCGTCTGGAGGGGCTTCCGGCGTCGATGGCGCGCGACGAGACCGACTTCGCGGACGCCGCGGAGTTCGCCTGCGCCGCGGTGAAACACGGTCTGAAACTCCCCGCGCCGTTCGCGGCGCTCGACACCGAAGCCTACCGGAGCCACGGCCCGGAGTACGCGGTGAAGTGGGCCGAGAAGACGTTTGCGTGAATGTCTCACACGATGATTTTGCGGTCTGCGAAACGATTTTAGGCCTCTACGGCGAACGAACTGGTGTTGTCAAATGAACTGGGGGACATACACAGAACCCGGCTGGGAGGAACAGCTATATCCCGACGCTGACGACGGCGAGAGCGTCGAGGAGTCTACGACCGAGTAACACCACCGCAGTTCGATTCGCGGACTTTCCTTCGGCCCGCACGACCGTTTTTGTACCCGATTCCGTCCCGCGACCACCGCTTTCGCTCCCGCGAACCCCTCCGTTTCGTCTGGAACTACTGATACGCTCTGGCGTCGCTGAGCGACGCCAGAGCGAACTCAGGGGACGAGTTGCTCGCCGTCGTCGTCGTAGACCCTGATGGCGTCCACCGGGCAGACCCGCGCGGCCATCTTCGCGTCGAACTCGGCGTCCTCGGGCACCTCGCGCACGAACACGTCGTCGTCTTCCTCCTCGGCGTCCACGAGGTCGGCCTTGCCGTCGTCGCGGTTCTCCTCGAAGGCGTCCCACTCGGCGGTACACTGGAACATCCCGGTGCAGGTGTCGCGGTCGAACTCGATTCGCATGGTTCGGGCTTTGGCGGGCGACCTCAAAGCAGTGACGGAGTTCCGGGTCGCGCCTTTTTCGGGGTCCCGACGGTTCCGAACTACTATACCTGCATCTGAGACAACAAAATATTGCTTTTAGAAATGTTTTTGTTTCTTTCTGCCCTCGACTTCACTTCCCGTCTTCGAGTCGCGCCCCGATTCTGGTCGGGAGTCCGACCGCCTCGACTTCCGATTGGACGGCGTTGATGTCGTACGCCACGCGGCGCTCTTCGACCGTCAGGTCGTCCACGTCGAGAACCGCGTAGGCCGCCTGCGGGTCGCCGTCGCGGGGTTGGCCCACGCTTCCGGGGTTCATCACGACGCCCTCGGCGTACCGTTCGGTGTGCTGGACGTGCGTGTGGCCCATCACTAACACGTCCTCGTCGCCGAGCAACCTCGGGGAGAACTCGCTGGGCATCGTGTAGTGGTCGGGGTCGTCGGGGTGGCCGTGGACGACTTTCACCCGGCCGTCGAACAACCGACGTTCGTTCGGCAGACCGTCTAGCCAGTCCAACTGGTCGTCGGTCAGGCGTTCGCGGGCGTGTTCGACGCCCGCTTTCGCCATCGCGTTGAACCGGAACGCCGTGCCCGAGGCTACCGCCCGGTCGTGGTTGCCCATCACCGTCGGAATCTCGCGTTCGCGGACCATCTCGACGCACTCGGCGGGCCACGGGTTGTACCCTACCACGTCGCCCGCGCAGACGAGTTCGTCCACGTCCGGCATGTCGTCCAAGACCGCCTCGAACGCGACCCGGTTCGAGTGAATATCGGAGAGAACGCCGACTTTCATACCCCGTACTTGGGACGCCCCGGACTTAATTCCGGTTCTCGACGGCGAACTCGAACCCGTCGTCGGTCCGCGCGACCCCGGCGGCGCAGACCGGATGCTCGAAGTCGAGTTCGTAGGCGTCGGCCGCGGCCTCGTCTGCGGTTTCGGCCGCGAAGTCGAACGCTTCGGGGGCGTCTCGCCCGTAGGTCGCCACCAGCGTCGGTTCCGACACCTCGCGGACCAGCAGGGCGTCCTTGCGCACGATGCCGACGTAGGCCCCGTCGTCGCCGACGGTCCCGGCGATTCGCGGCGTGTCGTAATCGTCCTTCTCGTAGTCGAGTGCCAGCAGACTCTCCGCGAGGGCGTCGCGCGCGGGATAGCCGAGTTCGAGTTTCTCGGTGATGGGGTCTACGTGCGACCCGTTGCCGACGACCGCCGCGGCGTCGGCGGTCCGGACGCAGTTGTACGAGATGTAGGGGTTGTCCGTCTCGGGGGCGTCTTCGGTCGGCGCGACGGTCAGCGCCGAATCGCGCTCGATAATCTTCCGGTTCGGGAACGACCGCGAGGAGACGCGGTACGCCGCGATTTCGGGTCCGACGACGACGAATCGTCCGATGTACATACAAGAACGTGCGTACTTCGGGAGCAAATAGGTGTTGGTTTATGCACTTCCGGCGAACTCCCCGCGAGAGGGTGTGAAAAGTTGCCACGCGAGAGCCAACGCGCAACGCTTACATTCCCCCGGCGAGTATCGGAGAGTGCAGAGTCCCATGGGGTAGTGGCCAATCCTGAAGCCTTCTGGGGGCTTCGACCCAGGTTCGAATCCTGGTGGGACTACTCCCGAATCGTTTTTCGCTCCGTCGTGCTTCGCTCGTTATCGACCCGTGTTGCCTATAGCGCGGCAGATGTTTAAAAATAGAAAAATTTTATAACTGTGTGTGGCCATAAGTGCACTATAGATGACCCAAACCACCGAACTCCCGGACACAAAACCGGAAGTGTACGATGCCCTCCGTGCGGGCGATATTACCGAAGAGGAGGCCCGTAGATTCTTCGGGAGCGAGTGGGACGACGTTCGTCAACTCTCGAACGTTGAGGACGTACTTCGTTCTCAACCCGAACCCGAGGTTGAGTCCGACGAACTGTACCGTTGACGGTGGTTCTGCGTCAGGTCTCTTCTAAGTAGTCAGGTACTTGTAACTGCCTTTATTACTGCTTGGCGATGAGTTGCCGTGAGGTAAAGCCGCTTTTAGTAGATACAAGTAGTCTCGTCGCGTACTGCAAGACGAACTACGCGTCAGTCGTCTTCCAGACGCTTCAGATGGAAACGTCGAACGTGTGTAACGAAGAAGTCAAGCGTCAAAAGAGCAGTTGCGACGATTTCTTCCAGAAAAGAGCGTGCGAGAAGTATCTGCAATTACTTCGGGAAAATCGGAATCCGGACGTTCGCTTCGTCGAACCGTACGAATCGGGGGTAGAGAATCAAGGGGAACGAAGCCTAGAGACCATCTTCAGAAATCATCCCGAGGACGTGAAATTCGTCCTCCTGTTCGACTTCGACGCTATCGAGCGTTTTCAGCGTTTAAAAGAGGATGTAGGTGGGGCGGCACTCGACACGCGTATCGACCTCCCGAACTACGCGTTCGAACGCTTACGCAGAGACGAGATACTGACGGACGAAGAATATTGTAAAGCGACGTATCAGATGGGCGTCGAAGAAGGCTGGATGAAACGTCACGCCCTCAAATTAGATTCCGTCAGTCGAATCGACTGTCCCCAGTTCCCCTAGCAAAACGTCTCGGTCCCACTCCTGTTTCATAAAAGAAATACGTGGTGAGTAGTGTCGTTTCGCGGCAAGTCAGTCCTCGGAATCATGGGCTAAGACCTCGTATTCGGAGGAACCGCATTCGGGGCACACGTCCCGGACGGGTCGAATCCCCTCGTCGGTTTCCCTGCCGACGCGCAACTCTTCGCACGCTACGCATTCCAACTGGTAGACCACCACGCCTCTGCGGAGACGTTCGACCCGTTAAATCCCCGGACACCGTTGCAACCGTTTCATAAGCTCGACAAATCGCGGACTAAAGTTCGCGCTCACGCGTACCCGAGGTCTTCGAGGCGGTTCCGAACGTCCTCGGCGACCATAACGTCCTCGCTATCGACTTCCCGCCGGTCGATGGACGCGACCAGTTCGGCCAGTCGTCGTTCCGGTCCGAAGGCGACTCCGGAGTCGCCTTCGGACTCGTCGCTGGCCGATTGGCGCTCGTCGCCGACCGACCGAAATCCGTCCGGGGTCTCGTACCGTAGAAGCCGTCGGGCGCGACGAACCCGTCGAGCGGTCGGTCCCACCGGTCGCGTTCCGCCCGAGGCACGCCTCGGCGCTCGAACTGCCGGTCGCGGAACGGGACGAGTCCGTGGTACTCTACGAGTCGAGCGACTGGGGCGGGCGATTCGAGCAGGTTCCGACCGCGGGATTCGATTTCGACGCCCGCGAGGTCCGCGACGGTTCGATGCACGTCCAGCAGACTCGCTACCTCGTCGCAGACGCCCGGTTCCACGTCGTCGCCGGAGACGACCAGCGGAACCCGCACGAGTTCCGGGTCGAGACCCAGCGAGTGGTTCCACATCCCTCGCTCGCCGAGGAGTTCGCCGTGGTCCGAGAGCGTCACCACGTAGTCGAACGATTTGCGGAGGTCGGCGTACACCTCACGGTAGAGGTCCGAGAGATGCTCTACTCCCGCCCGGTACGCCCGCCGAACACGGTCGGGATTTTCGACGGACCCCGTGAGCGCGTCGGCGGCCAGCACCACCACGGGGTCGCCGCTGTCAGGCGGGTAGTACGGCGTGTGAGCGGTCATGAGGTTGGCGAGCAGAAAATCGTCGTCGCCGAAGTCGGTCCGCCGGACTCGCCTGCGGAGTCCGTCGCCGCCGCCGTAGACCCGCGACCGGGTGAACAGTCGGTACCCCTCCCGAAGCGAGGGGAGTGTCGCGCAGTCGCCCGACAGGACGCGCAAAAGCGCATCGAGGTAGAGCAACGGCCCCTCGCGGTCGGTGTCGTACCCGAACGATGCCCAGTCGAAGGCGTCGTCGGAGAGTCCGAGGCTCGCCTGCCCGACGCGCTGGTCGAATCCCCGTTCCCACCCGTCGTACCGGTAAATTTCGGGATTACCGGTGAACATCCGAGTCCGGTAGCCAGCGTCTCGAAGTCGCTCGGTCAGGACCGGTCGGTCGCAGTCGAGCGACGGGGATTTCCCGTGGACGCCGACTTCGCTGGCGTAGCGCCCGGTCAACAGCGAGGCGTGGGCCGGAATCGTCCGGTGGGAAGTAGAGTACGCCGCGGTGAACCACCGGCCGTCCAACCAGTCGAACGCGTCCCGGAAGGCGTCGTACCGGAGGGTGTCCAACACGACGATTGCGATACTCGTCATTCACTCCGAGATGGGAGTCTGGCGGTTTTGTTATGCGCTCGTTTTTCGACCACTTGGACGAAGTAAACTGCCGCGTCCCCGCCGAACGGTCGCTATCGACGCTGACCCGAAAGAATGAAGTTCCCTACGCTAAAACGAGAGAGAACGCGGCCAAATCGAACCCCCGTGTTTTAAAGGCCTTCCTCGGGACCGCCGCCGTCTTCGCATTTAACCCCTTCGTTTCAACTGGAACGTCTCGCCGTGAGGAGCGTCGGCCCTTCAGTTAGCGTCGTCGGTCGTCTCGTCGTCCAGTTTGCCGACCGCGCGCTGGTCGTTGTACTCCTCGGGACCGCCCGCTTCGCCGGTCAACTCGTTGTAGACCGCTTCGCGCGCTTCGTCGGCCGACTCGAATCGCTCGTCCACGAGTCGGTCGAAGACGCTTCCGAGCGATTCGGTCTCGTTCTGCAAGTCGAGGGGTTGGTCGGCGTACTCGGCGGCCAGTTCCTCGCCGGTCACGGGGTACTTGTGTTCGCCGAGCATCTGCCCCGCCTCGCCGAACATGTCCTCGACGCGCTCGGTCCGCTCGTGCTGGCGCTCGCGGGCGTGTCGCTGTTCGCGCTCGGGGTCCGGGTCGTCGGCCATGTCCTTCGATAGGGTCGTGAAGTCCGTAACCCTGCTGGCTGGTTTAAGTTATTTCACTCCCGACTCGGGAGAATAAAGCCTATTAGTAGCCGAACAGTATACTTCAGTGGATAGGACGTGGCATCGTTGTGTCACCGCACACAACTGATGCATTTTTGGCAGTAAGCTTCGAAGAGACATTTCTCCGATAGAGAGTAGGAACCTCAAGTAGAGACAACTAACTTAGTCTAAATAGTCGCACTTTTACTTTAGTGTTATATTCAGTCGAACGTCACCGCTTCCGGCGGTGGCATCACGATAACCACGTCCTATCCAGCCGTGGTCTTAGTCGAAGCGATGACCGCCCTACAGACGACGAAAGCTGTCGTCGAGTTGGTAACAGCGTGTATCGGGCTGTACGTCGCGTATCGGCGAATGACCCGCACGGAGTCACAGTAGGGTAGGCCTGCTCCCTGACTCCTCGGGGAAGTCGCGGCTGGAACGGCGACACGTCGGCGACCTTTCTTTCGGCTTACTTCTCCACGTCCAGCAGGGCCACGCGCTCGCATACGAGGTCCGCGAGGCTGGCGTCGGTCGCCGCCAGTTCGGTCTCGCTCACGTCGAAGAACTCCCGGACTCCCTCGCGGTCGATGCGGTCGGGCGAGAGCGCGCCCGCGGGCGCGCTCTCGCCCGCTCCTCGTCTGCGCCCGCCTCTGCGGGCGCAGGCGCGAGCAGGTCGCTCACGGCTTCGGCGGCCGCGCGTTCGCTCTCGGCGTCGCCCGTCGGCGAGTGGACGACGACCACCACGTCGGACTCGCCTTCGCCGACGCCCATCCGGAGCGCGCGGTCGATTTGCCGTCGGCCCGCGGCGTACAGCAGGATTTCGACCGCCCGCTCGCGGGCGACGTTCTCGCCGCGGTCGAACGCGCGGTCCGCGCGTTCGACCGCCGTCCGGAGGTGAGACTCCCCGACCACGTAGTCGGCGTCGAACGCCTGTATCGCGCAGTCGAACTCGTCGGCGATTTCTCCGATGTCTTCGAGGAAGGCGTCGAGGTCGGCGATGTCGGCGCGGCCTTCGACGAGTCTCACGCGGAATCCCTCCGACTCATTCGAAGTCACCGAGGCTCTGCTGGCCGCTTTCGTCGTCCGCGCTCGTGGGTTCGGCGCTGGCCTCGCCGTCCGCTTCGACGCCGGTCAGGTCGGGGTCCTTCCGGCCGACATTTTCGAGGATGCTCTCGGCGGTCTTGCGTCGGCCACGGAGCGCACCGAGAACGACCGACTTGTCGGCCTCGCGGAGGTCCGCCCGGTTCTCGATGCCCGCCTCGTAGAGTCGCCGGGCGCGCTTGCGGCCGACGTTCCTGACTCCGGCGAGGTCGAGCAGTTCCTCTGCGACGCCGTACTCGACGCGCTTTTTCGCCTCGCGGATTGCCGGGCCGGAGTCGAGACCGAGTTCGCCCGCGAGTCGTTCGGCCGCGTTGAGCAACCACTCGGCGGTTTCGACCTTCCCGCGGATGTCGCCCGGACCGACGCCGTAGCGGTCGGTAATCTCGTCTTCGTCCAACTCCGAGGCCCAGTCTTCAAGCAGGCGGGCGGTCTTGAGCGCCGAGAGCCAGTCCTCGAAGGCGTGGTCCTCGAACTCCGAGGGTATCGACCCGAGGAACTCGGTTTCGCGCTCGTAGGCGAGTTCGGTGTACTCCTCTCGGTCGCCCGACCGCAGGTAGAGTTCGTACATGTCGGGGGTGCGCGAGACGAGGTGGTACAGCCCCAGCGCGGTCGGTCGGTCGTCGGCGTCCCGGATACCGTCGATAATCTCGGCGGCGCTCATCGGGTCCACGTAGAGTTGCGAGACGCGGTGGCCGAGTCCGGTGGCGCGCAGGCCGCCGTCCTCGCGTTCGAGGAACTCGTTTCGCTCCAGATAGTCGAGGACGTTCTGGGTCACGGTTTCGAGGCGGCCCGTCTCGTCGGTCTGAGTCGCGTACAGGGTGCGTTCGAGAAAGGAGACGAGTTCGTCCTCGCTGTCGGCGAACCCGGAGGCGACGGTGGCGAGGATGTGGGTCCGGAGTGCGGGTTCGGCCGCGAGTTTCGACCGGACGGGTTCGGGGTCGGCCCAGACGTAGCGGTCGAACAGTTCGTTCAACTCGTCGTGACTGTTGGCGATGAGAACCGCCTCGCCGTAGGGGTCGAGTCCGGGGCGTCCCGCCCGGCCGAACATCTGGTGGACCTCCAGCACGTCGAGGGGTTGCATCCCGCCCACGTCGCCGTCGTAGCGCCGCCAGTCGCGGACGATGACCCGGCGGGAAGGCGTGTTGACTCCGGCCGCGAGCGTCGGGGTCGCCGAGATAACTTTCACGAGTCGGTCGCGGAAGGCGTCCTCCACGAGTTCGCGGCTTTCGCCGGAGAGACCCGCGTGGTGGAACGCCGCACCCTTCGCCACGGCGTCGGCGAGGTCGTCGCTCGTCTGGGTGTCGCTGGCGTCCCGGATGTCGGCGGCGATGTCGCGCAACTCGGCCTGTTCCTCGCGCGTGAGGTAGTCGCGGGTCACGTCCCCGAGGCGTCTGGCGGCGGCCTCGGCGTTCCGCCGGGAGTTGACGAACACGAGCGACGACCCCTCGTCGGCCAGGGTGTCTTCGACCAGCGCGGCGGTGGCCTTCTCGTTGCCCCGCGAAATCTGTTTCTTCGACCCGTCGTCCAAGTGGAGGGCTTGGCCGTACAACACCCCCTTCTGGAGGTCGATTGGTCGCCACGTCGAGTCCACGAGGGTCGCGTCTAGCCAGTCGGCTATCTCGTCGGCGTTGCCGACCGTCGCTGAGAGCGCGACGGTCTGGAGGTTCTCGTTCAGCTTTCGGAGTTTGGCGAGGGTGACTTCGAGCGTCGGGCCGCGGTTCTTCGAGTCCACGAGGTGAACTTCGTCGGCCACGACGCAGGTCAACTCGTCCACCCACTTCGCGCCGTTCCGGACGAGCGAGTCCACCTTCTCGCTGGTGGCGACGATGATGTCCTTCTGGCCCAACCAGTCGCCGTCGCTGTCGTAGTTGCCGGTCGAGACGCCCACGTCGATGCCGTACTGCTCGAACTCCTCGAACTCCGCCTTTTTCTCGCTGGCGAGCGCTCGCAGGGGGACGATGTAGAGTGCCTTCCCGCCGCGGGCGACGCTCGTCAACATCGCCAACTCCGCGACGAGCGTCTTCCCGCTAGCGGTCGGGACGCTGGCGACCACGGACTCGCCGTCGGCGACTCCGGCCTCGACCGCCTCGCCTTGGGGCGGGTACAACTCTTCGATGCCCTGCTCGCGGAAGTGTTCGGGGACGCCCTCCGGCAGGTCGGGAATGTCGGAGGTTTCGACGGTCACGCCGACCACCTCCGGAGGGAGACGAACGTAGTCATTAGTCCGCCTTTGGCGCGTCTTCTGGTTTAAACTGTCGGGTCGCTACGTCGGGTCGGAGTCGGTGACGACCGGTCGTTTTCGGCGGTCGTCTGCGGGATACGTCCGCTCGCTCGACCCGTGGCTCGTCCGGTTCCGGCGGTCGTCACAGCGAGCGCACGCCTCAGTGGACTGGTCCGCCTGTCGCCGCTGAAACTGACTACATATTGCTAAAAGCAACAAAAATAAGGCACAAGAAACGCGGTAGTTGTCCCTCTTGTTCGATAGCCGATGTGTAAAAAATCGGGGGTCGGGTACTCGGCGCGGCTACGCGATTTCGTCGTACTGCTCGGACAGTTTGTCCGCGGCCTCACCGAGTTGTTCGCGCTCGAACTCGGTCAGGTCCCACTCCACGACCTCTTGGACGCCGCCCTCGCCGAGTTTCAGCGGGACGCCGAGCGCAACGTCGTCGTGGCCGTACTCGCCTTCGAGTTTGATGGACCCCGGCAGGACCTCGCCGGTGTCTCGGACCACAGCTTCGACCATGTGGCCGACGCCGGTGGCGGGACCCCACTCGGTCGCGCCCTTCTTCTCGATGACGTTCATCGCGCTGGTCTGGAGTTCTTCGAGAATCTCCTCTTTCTCGTCGTCGCTGAACTCGGGGTCCTTGCCGTTCGCGCGGACCTTCGAGAAGACCGGCACCTGCGCGTCGCCGTGTTCGCCGAGAATCGTCGCTTCGACGTTTTGGACGGGTTCGTCGAATCGCTGGCTCAGCACGTAGCGGAAGCGCGCGGAGTCGAGTCGGCCGCCGAAGCCGACCACTTTCTCGCGCGCTCGGTCGCCCGTCTCGTAGAGGTGGCGGTTCAGCAGGTCCACCGGGTTCGAGGTGGTGACGGTCACGAAGTCGTCGTTGTACTCCGCGATGGACGACCCGATGTCCTCCATGATGGGCGCGTTGTCGCCCGCGAGGTCGATGCGGGTCTGACCGGGTTGTCGCGGAATTCCGGCCGTGATGACCACCACGTCGGAGCCTTCGGTCGCCTCGTAGCCGCCCTGTCGAACCGTGGTGTTCGAGTCGTAGGCGGCCCCGTGGTTCACGTCGGCGGCCTGCCCGACGGTATCCTCCTCCTTGTCCGGGATGTCTACGAGTACCAGTTCGTCCGCGATGTCCCGAAGCGCGATGTTGTACGCCGCCGCGGCCCCGACGGTTCCGGCCGCGCCGACCACGCTGATTTTCGTCATACCACGTAAAACGCCGCCCGGAACTCCGTTAAGTGCTTCGGAACCGCCGAAAAACTACGTCTGAAGTCGTCAGGCGACGTTTTCGGCTTCGACTATCGTCGTACTTCTCCCGAGACAAGAGCTTTTTCGGGCAGGAACGCCTTCTAACGCACATGAGTAGCGACGATTCGGGATTCGACAAGGAGGCCGAGCGCGAGAAACTTCGAGAGAAGTACGAGCGCGACGAGAAGGACCGCGAGAACACCCGCCGGATGAGCGAACTCCTACTTCAGGGCGCGACGATGACGGGCAAGCACTGCAACGAGTGTGGCGACCCCATCTTTCGATACGACGGACAGGAGTTCTGTCCGACCTGCCAGCACGGGACCGACGCGAGCGCGCAGGAACAGGCGCAGGCGGACTCCGACGGACAGGCCCCGCGGGACGCTTCCGCGGCCGATTCCGCGGACTCGTCCGCGGAATCGGCCGACTCGGTGGAGCAATCGGCCGACCGGTCCGCGGAACCGGCCGACCGAGCCACCGACGACGAACCCCGCGTCGAAATCGACGGGGTTCGAGTCGCCGACAGACACGTAGACCGGTCGAACGTGCGCCGACCCCCTTCCGAGCAGAGCGACCAGCGCGCGTCCGGGAATCGCCACACCTCCGGAGACCGGCGCGCGTCCGCCGACGCCGGACGCGCGCACGAACACGACCACGCCGGGCGCGAACGAGCGCACGCTCACGCGCCTGCGAACGGGCGTGACCCCGAACGCGCCCGCGAACCCGCGCGCACTGCGGGCGACGACGCGGCCAATCTCGCTACCGCCCGCGAGTCGCTGGTCCGAAAACTGACCGCCCTCGCGCGCGAGGCCGAGGGGACCGACGACGTGGCCCGCTCGCGCGACCTGCTGGCGGCCACCCGCGAGGCCGCGGAAGCCCTCGCCGCGCTCGACCGGGCGAACCGTTAACTCGTCGCGTCCCGTTCTCGTGAGCGCATGGAAATTCTCGTCCCCGTCGATGGCTCGGAGTGCAGTTTCCGCGCGCTGGACTTCGCTATCGAGTTCGCCCGGCGATTCGAGGGGTCGCTCCACGTCGTCCACGTCACCGACACCGAGACCGACGCGACCGACGACATCCTCCGGCGCGCCAGAGAACGCCTCGAAGCGGCCGGTATCGCCGACGAACCCGAAGTCTCGACCGACGTGAACCTCGAATTCCGACCGGGCGAGCGTGTCGGCAAGGACGTACTCGAACTCGTCGAGGAACGCGGCTACGACCACGTTGTCATGGGTCACCACGGGAGCGGCGCTATCAGTCGGGCTATCCTCGGAAGCGCGGCCCACACCGTGGTCGAAGAAGAAGTAGTGCCGGTGACTATCGTTCCGTAGTGTTCGCCGTCTGCGACTCCAAACGCGGTGGTAGCACGGTCGGGCCGGTGACGGACTCGGCGCGCATCCGCGCAAACAGGAGGTCCACGTCCGGGAGTTCGCGGCGCTCGTCCTGACTCTCGTGTTGGGGTTCGCCGTACAGCGTCTGCTCGTTGCGGTCCGACTCGACCTCGTGACACGGCTCGCCGTACAGCGTCCGCTCGTCGCGGCTTCCCTCGGCTTCGTGGTTCGACTCGCCGTAGAGCGAACTCGCACTTCCCGTCGTGTCCTCGGTGGAAGGCCGTTCGTATTTCATTTACTCGGTAGCTACTCAAAGATTCTTGGGAGCCTTAAGTCGTCACGGCCGTTTTACCGAGTTTCGACCGAAAACAGGATATTACACTCTTCCTACCCGCGAGTAAGCCACGGTTTCGCACGCAGGGACCCCGAACTCGGACGCGGTAACGACCGGTTCCCCCGAATCGTTCACCACTGTTCACAACCGAGTGGTATCGCTACCGGTCGTACTCGCTTCCGACGACTTCTCGGATTCGCTCGGCGGTGACTTCACCGACGCCTTGAGCCTCCAGCAAATCGTCCTCTCGGGCCGTCATCACCGCTTCGACCGTCTTGAACTCCTCCAAGAGCGACCGGGCGGTCACGGGACCGATGTCGGCGATGGACGAGACGACGTACTCCTGCTGTTCGGCCAGCGTCTTGCTCGCCTTCTCGCCGTGAACGGACACCTCTCGGCCGTCTCGCTCCTGTTCGCGGGTGGCGACGACTTCCAACAGGTCGGCGGTGTCGTCCTCGTCGGTCGTCCTCAGAACGCTCGCGCCGAAATCGACCGCCAGCGACGCCAGCGCACCCCGAACCGCGTTGGGGTGGACGTTTCGCTTCTCGTAGAGGTCCCCGCCCTCCAGAATCAGGACGGGCCGGGCGTAATGTCGGGTCGCGTCACCGACCTGCTCGAACATCGACCGGTCGCCGCCGGTCAGGGTGTCGAGGAAGTCCGAGACCGACTTGCGCTCGACTACCACTCGGTCGCTCAGCACGTAGTCACCGACGGAGAGCGTTTCGAGGCGGGTCTCGATTCCGTCGCGGGTCGAGAGGTCCCGCGCGATAGTCGAGTCGAGTTCGCGCTGGTCGGCCACGATTTCGACCGTCTCGCCGTCTGGTTCGGCGGTGGCGACGACGCCCCCGTCGTCAGCGGCCGATTCCTCGCTCTCTGCTTCGGTCTTTTCGCCGCCCGCGTCGAACTTCCGAAGGCCGGGTTCGACTTCGGTCTTCGACCCGTCTCCGTCCGCCTCGCCGGGCGGACCGAAGTCGCCTAACTGTCGCTGAGAGTCGTCCAGTTCCTCTTCCACCTCGTCGGCGACTCCCTTCAGCTTCCGCAACTCGTCTTCCATCTCGTTCTCGCGGCGCTTGGAAATCCAGAAGTAGGCCTCGTCGCGGGTGTCTTCGGCGAGCAGGACCGCGACCCGACCCTTGGCCTGTCGGCCGGTCCGACCCTTGCGCTGGATGGACCGGATGGCCGTGGGGACCGGTTCGTAGAACAGCACGAGGTCCACCTCGGGCACGTCCAGACCCTCCTCGGCGACCGAAGTCGAGACCAGTACCTCGAACTCGTTGGCCTTGAAGCGGTTCAGCACGTCCTGCTGTTCGTTCTGGGTCATCCCGTCGCTTCCGTCCTTGTCGCCCTGTCCGACGAACCGCTGGGCGTCGAAGTGCTGGCCCAAAAAGTCGGTCAGGGCCTCGGCGGTGTCGCGCGACTCGGTGAACACGATGACTCGCTCGCCGTTCTCGATGCCGAGCGTCTCGGCGATTCGCATCCGGGCACGGGAGTACTTCGGGTGGAGTCCGTCGTACTCCTCGGCTCTGCGCATCGCTTCCTTGACTTTGGGTTCGGAGACGAACCGCTGGCTGGCCTTCGACGCGCCCGACGACCGGGCGGCGTTGCGCTGGCGTTCGAAGTACCGCCGGAGGGCTTCGACGCTCTGGGTCTCGACGTAGGTGACGGCTGTCCGGAGCTTTCGAATCTCGGCGAGCGCCGACATCCCCTTGAACCCCTCGGACTGGTCGTTGTCGATGAGTTGCTGGAGTTCCGCGCGCATCTTCTTGATGTCGGTCTCCGAGAGGTCGGCGCTGGTCTTGCGGGTGACGCCGAGTTCCTTCAACTTCGCCAGTCGGTCCTCGACCACCTCGTTGAGGGCGTCCCGAATCTCTAGCACCTCGTCGGGCAACTCGACGCGTTCCCACTCGACATCGGTGTCGTGGGTGTACTCGTCTACGTCGGAGTCCTCCTCGGTCATCACCTCCACGTTGTCGATGCCGAGGTTCTCGCACACCTCCAGAATCTCCTCCTCGTCGCCACCGGGCGAGGCGCTCATTCCCGTGACGAGGGGTTTCTTGGCGTCTTGGTGGTATCGCTCGGCGATGTAGTTGTAGGCGTAGTCGCCCGTCGCGCGGTGGCACTCGTCGAAGGTGACGTGCGAGACGGGCCCGAGGTCGATTCGGCTTCCCACGAGGTCGTTCTCCACGACCTGCGGCGTCGCGATGACGACTGTCGCGCTCTGCCAGAGTTCCGTGCGCTCGTCGGGCGACACCTCGCCGGTGAACACCACGATGTCGTCGTCGGGAATTCGGAGGGCCTCCCGGTAGAAGTCGGCGTGTTGCTGGACGAGGGGCTTCGTGGGCGCGAGCAACAGGCTCTTACCGCCCACGTTCGACAGTCGCTCGGCCGTGACCAGCAGACTCACGGTGGTCTTGCCGAGTCCGGTCGGCAGGCAGACCAAGGTGTGGCGGCTCTTCGCCGACCCCGCGAGTTGCAACTGGTACATCCGGCGCTCGATGAACTCCGGGACGAGGAGTTCGTGGTCCACGTACTGCTGGTCCCCGGTCGTCGCCATTCGTGGGCAGGTTGGTCGTCAAGTGATTAAAGGATTCGCCTATCGGGGTGAAAGTGGAACGCGCCCGGTGGAACGTTCCACCGGGACGCGCCCGGCCAATCAAACCACGAAAACGCGCCCGGCCGACCACCTGCCGAGATGCGCTCGGCGTTACCTCCCACGGGGACGCGCTCGGCCGACCAACCCACCGGTTTGGGTGGATGAAAGGGGCCGCCCGCTCGCGTTTACCGTGGTCGTCTCAGTGACCCCTATTCGAGCGCCGAACGAAGTGAGGCGCGAGAATATGTCACTGAGCGACCGCGAGCGGGCGGGGGCTTTCTGAGACTTCTTTGCCGTCGTAGTTCCCGCGGTTGCGGTGCTGTTGCGGAGAGAGCGAGGGCTTTCTAGAACTTCCTCACTACGTCCGCGACGAGAACCGACAACAACATCCACCGTTCTCTGACAAAACAGAACATTTCTAAAAGAAACAAAAATATTGCTTAAAGCGAAACCGTCGGCAGGTAGCGCAACGCCAGATACATCGCCACCGCAGACCCGACCGGAATCGTGAGGTTGTCGTCGATGACGTAGCCCGCGACGATGGGCTTCATCCCGTCGGCGAGTGTCGCGGCCAGCGCACCGAGAACGGCGGCGACGAGCGGAAGCCCCGACAGACTGGTGATGAGCAGACACACCCCGAACGTGAGCAGGAGGGTGTGAGTCGCCTTCACGCCCAACTCGCCCGACCCCGCGAGTCCGCTAATCGGGTCGGCGATGGTGAGCATCAGCATCGCGGGGATGGCTATCCGCGGTTCGAAGGCGAGGGCCGCCGCGGTCATGCCGAACATGTACAGCGCGTAGCCAGCGAGGTTGTCCTGCTCGTACTCGCGGGTGAGTTCCTCGAAGATGCGCCAGTCGAGACCCACGAACAACCGAATCGTCTCCAGCACGATTGCGGCGACCGAACTCGCCACGAGCAGGAGTCGTAACTGGTCGTAGTTCACGAGGCCGAGCAGATACAGCGCCGGATACCCCGTCCCGGAGACGTGGACCATCCGGCGCTTGACCTCGCTGGGCAGGGACACGGTTACTGTTCTGCGGCGGGCGCGTCGAGGTCCGCGAAGGTGGTCTCGCCCTCGCGGAGGTCCGTGAGCAGGTCCGGCAGGTCCTCGATGGCGACTCGGACCTGTTCGGTCGAGTCGCGCTCCCGGAGGGTCACGGTGTCGGCAGTCTCGTCGTCCACCGTGACGCAGAACGGCGTGCCCACCTCGTCCTGTCGGCGGTAGCGTCGGCCGATGCTACCAGAGTCGTCGTAGGTCACGTCGAGACCCTCCGCGCGCAGGTCGTCGGCGATTTCGCGCGCTCGGTCGTCCATGCCCTCCTTGTTGACCAGCGGGAAGACGCCGACGAACGTGGGCGCGACTTCGGGTTCGAGTGCGAGATAGCTCCGTTCCTCGCCCTCGATAACGTCGTCCTCGTAGGCGTGGTCGAGGACCGTGTAGAGAACTCGGTCGATGCCGATGGAGGGTTCCACGACGTGGGGCATGACGTGTTCGCCCGTCTCCTTGACCTCCTCGACGCCGAACCCGGTCTTCTCGGTGGGAATCGCGTGTTCCTCGCCGTCAACTTCGACCGTCACCTCGTCGCCGTCGAAGGCGGTCCGGTCGCGTTCGGCCAGCGTTTCGAGGGCGTCGGCCACCTCGCCCGCCTGTCCGCCGAACTCCGGACCGAGGTAGCTCATGTCCGGGTCCACGGTGGCGCGTTCGACCACCTTCGGTTCGTCGTACTGCTTGAAGACGGTGAAGTCGTCGTCGGAGTACTCGTCGTGTTTGCTCAGGTCGTAGTCGCTCCGGTAGGCGTAGCCCGTAATCTCTATCCAGTCGCCGCCGACCTCGGCCTCGGCGTCCCAGCAGTCCGCGGCGTAGTGGGCGAGTTCGCCCGAGAGGTGCTGGCGGAACCGGAAGCGGTCCATGTCCACACCGATGGACTCGTACCACTGCTTGCCGACGCCCAGATAGTAGGCGACCCACTCGTGGACCAGCCCCTCTTCGACGGCTTCTCGGACGGTCTTGTAGACGTACTCGCCGTCGTCTTTCTCCTGTTCGTCGGCGGGGTAGAGTTTGAGTTCCACGTCCGCCACTCGCTCCAACTCGGGTTCGTCTTCGGTCGGGTCGATGAAGTGTTCCAACTCGGCCTGCGTGAATTCCCGGACGCGGACGATGGACTTGCGCGGGGAAATCTCGTTCCGGTAGGCCTTGCCGATTTGGGTGATGCCGAAGGGCAACTGGTTGCGGGCGTACTCGGCGAGTTGCGGGAACTCCACGAAGATGCCCTGTGCGGTCTCCGGTCGGAGATACCCCGGCGAGGAACTGCCCGGACCGATGTTGGTCTCGAACATCAGGTTGAAGTCCTCGACCGGAACGCCGCCGAGTTCGGTGCCGCAACTCGGACACTGTAAGTCGTGTTCGGCGATGAGGTCTTCGACTTCCGAGATGGGGATGCTCTCGGCTTCCTCGATGTCGGTGTTGTCCTCGATGAGGTGGTCCGCCCGATGGCTCTCGCCGCACTCGGGACACTCCACGAGCATATCGTCGAAGGTGTCGAGGTGGCCCGACGCCTCGAAGACGGGTTCGGGCATCACGGTCGGGGCGTCGATTTCGCGGTGGCCCTCCCGAATCTGGAACCGCTCGCGCCACGAGTTCTCGACGTTCTGCTTGAGGGTCGCGCCCTGCGGACCGTAGGTGTAGAAGCCCGAGACGCCGCCGTACGCGCCCGCGGACTGGAAGAAGTAGCCCCGCCGCTTGGCGAGTTCCACGAGGTCGGCGTTGCTCATCGAATCGCCTCCAGCAGGTTGGTGTCCCGAACGATGCCCGTGAGTCGGTCGCCGTTCACCAGCGGAATCTGCTCTACGTCGTGGCGGAGCATCATCTGGGCCGCTTGCTTGGCGGTCTTCTCACTGGAGACGGTCACTACGTCGTCGGTCATGAACTCGCGGACCGGCGCGGCCGGAATCTCGACGTTCCGAGTCGGCAGGTAGCGTTTCCCGACGGCCTTGATGGACTCCCACTTCCAGTCGTCGTCCTCGTCGGCGATGGAGTTGCCGGTGTCGGCCTCGCCTTCGACCACGCGGGCGACTTCGATGATGTCCACCTCGGTCAGTACGCCGTCCATGTCGCCTTCCTCGTCGAGAACGACCGCGTAGGGGAGGTTGGCGTAGTAGAGTTCGCGCTCGGCGACGGTCAGGGGCACTTCGACGTAGGTGGTGTTCACGTCGCGCGAAGCGATGTCGCCGACCGGCGAGTCACCGTCGGCGTCCTCGTCGGCGATGGCCCGCACTACGTCGGTGACGGTGACGATGCCTTCGAGTTCGCCGTCCACGACCGGCACGCGGCGCGCGCCCTCTTCGACCATCAGGGCCGCCACTTCTTCGATGGTGGTGTCCTGCGTGGTGGTCGGAACCTCGCGCATCAGCATGGCGAGTTGGTCCTCGTCGGGGTTCTCGATGAGGTCGTCTCGGGAGATGAGTCCGCGGAACTCCTCGGTCCCGCCGCTGTTCTTGACCACGGGAACGGACGAGAACGACCGCTCCTGTAGATACTCCAGTACGTCGTCGCGGGTGCCCGGAAGTTCTACGGTCACGACCTCCGAGCGTGGCGTCATGGCTTCGCCGACGTTCATGTTGCCGCGTTACGGGTTGGGACTTCTTGTAGTCTACGAACCGGACATTTGCGTCCGTTCGCTCGAATTCGGAGTTCGCAAAAAAAGACGACTTACTCCGACTCCGCCTCTTCGTCCAGCACGTCGCCGAACTCCACTTGATAGCCCGCGTACTTGTGCGGTTCGGGGAAGAACTTCTCCACGTCGTCGTGGCGGAACGACCCGAGGTGGGTCTTGTCGAGTTTCTGGACGTGGGTGTACATCTCGTCTTCCTCCAGTGCGGTCTTGACCAGTCCGGGCGCGTGGCGCATCTCGAAGTTCCCCGCGATGAGGATGACCGTCTCCGAGTCGGGGTCTAGCAGTTGGGTCAGCATGAAGATGCGACCCTCCATCTCGTTGCGGAACACCCGGTATTGGGGGAACTTACCGGTCTCGACCGCTTGCTCGAACGGTTCGGCCTTGTTGTCGGGGATGACGTGGACGAACCCCCAGCGGTCGGTCTCGCCCACGTCGGGGTTCGTCGGCGCGGTGTGGCCCGCCCCGATTGTCACTACGTCCCAGCCTTCCGCTTCGAGTTCTTCTTCCATCGCCTGCATGTCCTCTAAGGTGCGTTGCCACGCGCCCTTGTGGACTTCCGAACTCGCGGCAATCTGCTCGGCGTAATCGGGTTCGTCGTCCCCGTCCCCAGTCTTTGGCATGTGTACGCCTGACGGCCTACGTATGGTAAAATCTGTTGTTTGGGTGCCAACGGACCGGGGACGGCCGTTCGGAGGGTGGACCGCCGGGACCGACTGCCACCCCGCGACGGTTTGCTAAGCTTCTCAATCGGATTCCTGCGGCCGGTTCGGGAGTCCCGACACCGTTAAAATACTTATATCAGGGGGAGAAAGAAACCCGCGTGTCCCGAGATAGTACGCCGGTATGCTTGCTGTTGGGGTTCGACTATCTCGAAGAGTGGTTCGTAGACGCGCTATCGGAGATGGTCGATTCGACGGCGGCGACGCTGGAACTCGTCGTTCTCGTGGACGTTCCGCACAAAATCTCGCCCGAGGAGCTAGAACGGAGCGACCCCGGAATCGCCGAGCGAATCGGCAGGTTCGTCCAGAAGCGAGTCGTCGGTGACCTCAAACGCTGGCGTCCCATCGACGAGTTAGCGCTGTTCGACGGCGTGGACGTACACACGACCGAAGGCGTGATGGACGGCCTGCAAGTCGGTCTGAACGACGAAACCCTCGAAACCATCGAATCGTCGTGCGACGTTTGCCTCCACCACAGCGTCGGCATACTCACCGGTGACATCCTCTCGACCACCGAACACGGCGTCGTTGGGTTCCACCACGGCAACCTCCGGGAGTACCGCGGCGGACCGCCCGGTTTCTGGGAGTTCCTCCACGGCCGCTCGGAGACCGGGGTGACGGTCCAGAAGTTCACCGAGACCTTAGACGGCGGGGAAATCGTCGCGGAGCGAACGATAGACATCACCGACTTTCACTCGTGGGAGCGGATACGGGAGGCCCAACACTCCGAGGCCCAAGACCTGCTCGCGGAAGCCATCTCGCGGATTCGGGACCCGGAGTTCGACCCGGTCCGACTCGACGACTCCGAACTCGGGACTCTGTACACTCGGTCGGACAGGACGAAGTCGGTGAAACTCAGATACCTGTTGAAAGAACTCACGTCGAGCGTGAGACGCGCGCTTCCCTGAGACTCACACGCCGACGCCGAACACCGTCTCCATCACGAACGACCACGCCAACGTCGCCAGACTCGCGACGAACATCTTTCCCCCGACGGGGAGGCGCTCGTTCGGCGGAAGCGACCAGTGGGAAAGCGGCGGAATCCGCTGGACGGCCGCCTGAAACTTGGTCTCGTCCCGGCCGCCGACGACTGACCCTTTCGGTTCGTTCTTGGTCACTCTGACCTTGCCGTCTTCGGTCTGTTCGGTGTCCCACGGTGGGTCCGGACGCAGTTGAAACGTCGCGTACCCGAACAGCAGGAGACCCACGACGAACATGACGTACTTCGCGGTCACGAAGACGCCGCCGACTGCAAGTCCGACCGCTACGCCGAGGACGAACACCACCGCGGCGACCGCTAGCCCGTAGATCACGGCGTCTAGGAGTTGGCGCGCACGAAACGAGAGACCGGAGGAACCGGACATCTCGGGACCCGTGGACGACATCTACCGTTCGGTGTACGGGACGAACTCGTCCGGTTCGGTGTACTCGGACTTGTGGCGGTGACAGTGGCTTACCCGTCCGCTATCGCTGACGACGTGGTTGTCGGGAGTCTCGGAATCACAGATGCTCCCGAACTCCTCGCGTAGCACCGCGCGGGCTTGGGCCTCGTCGTTGTTCTCGACGTGCTTGGCCGCCCGGTCGATGTACTCCTCGACTTCGCGCGAGAGGTCGAGGTGGCCGAACAGTTCCCGCCGGATTTCGCCGATGTCGGAGAATCGCGTCTCCATCCCGAGCATCTCCTTCGCCTGCTCGGTCAGCGACTTGTCGGCGCGCGCCCGTTCCCGAAGCACCTCGCGGAACACCTCGATGGCGACCCATACGTCGGGGTCCATGTCCTGATACTTGTCGGGCCGAATCTTCATCGGACATCGCGTGGTGAACGGACATCCCTTCGGCGGGTCGCGCGGACTCGGCGGCGTCCCGCGCAGGGTGATTCGGTCCTTGTTGGCCGTCGGGTCGGGTTCCGGAATCGCCGACAGCAGGGCGTGCGTGTAGGGGTTCTTCGGGTTCTCGAACAACTCTTCGGTCTCGCCTAACTCCATCACGTTGCCCAGATACATCACGGCCACGCGGTCGCAGATGTGCCGAACCACCGAGAGGTCGTGGGCGATGAAGAGGTAGGTCAGGCCGAACTCGTCCTGTAAGTCCTCCAGCAGGTTGAGAATCTGGGCCTGCACCGACACGTCCAGCGCCGACACCGGTTCGTCCAGCACGACGAACTCGGGTTCGAGCGCCAGCGCGCGGGCGATGCCGATGCGCTGGCGCTGACCGCCCGAGAACTGGTGGGGGTAGCGGTAGTAGTGTTCGGGCTGAAGTCCCACCACGTCGAGGAGTTCGCGGACTCGCTCGCGGCGCTCTTTGGGGGTCTTCCAGTCGTGAACGTCGAGCGGTTCCCGGACGATTTCGCCGATGGTCATCCGGTCGTTGAGGCTGGACTCGGGGTCCTGAAACACCATCTGGCTGTTGCGCCGCCAGTTTTTCAGGTCCTGCCCGGAGAGTTCGGTCACGTCGGTCCCGTCGAACAGCACTTCGCCGGACGTGGCGTCTTCGAGTTGGATGAGCGTCCGGCCGAGCGTCGTCTTCCCGCACCCGGACTCGCCGACGAGACCCAGCGTCTCGCCGCGCTTGATTTCGAAGTTGACGCCGTCGACTGCTTTGACCGGGTTCGAATCGACGATTCCCCCCTCGTCGTAGTAGGTCTTGAGGTCGTTGACCTCCACGAGCGTCTCGCCCGTGGCCACACTGACGGACTCCTGTTGGACTTGTTCGCTCATCGTTTGCTCACCTCTCGCTCGCTCTCACGCTGTTCGTGTAACTCGACGGCCTCCTGTCGGGACGCGTCTTCGGGGTAGAGCAGACAGGCCGCGGTGTGGTCGTCCGTGTCGCTATCGACTTCGACCGACGCCGGGTGGACGCGCGTGCAGTCCTCGAAGGCTTTCGGACACCGAGGCTCGAACCGGCAGTAGCCAGCGGGTTCGTTCGGGGTCGGCACGTCGCCTTCGATGGTCTGGAGTCGGTCGGCGTCGGGTTGGTTGCCGGGAATCGACTGGAGAAGCCCCTGCGTGTAGGGGTGACGGGGGTTCTCGAACAGCTCTTCGACCGGCGCGCTCTCGACGATTTCGCCCGCGTACATCACGTTCACGCGGTCGGAAATCTCCGCGATGACGCCCATGTCGTGGGTGATGAACATGATGGCGAGGTCTCGCTCCTCCTGCAGTTCGTGGAGGAGTTCGAGAATCTGGGCCTGAATCGTCACGTCGAGCGCCGTGGTGGGTTCGTCGCAGATGAGCAGTTCGGGGTCGCAGGCGAGCGCCATGGCGATGACCGCGCGCTGGCGCATCCCGCCCGAGAACTCGTGGGGGTACTCCGTGACCCGCCGCGAGGCGTCGGGAATTCCGACCGCTTCGAGCAGGTCGATGGCCTCGTCGGTCGCGGCCGACCCGCGCATGTCCTGATGCAGGCGGAGCGCCTCCTTGATTTGGTTCCCGACGGTGTACACCGGGTTGAGCGAGGTCAGCGGGTCTTGGAAGACCATCGCAATGTCGCTCCCTCGGAGGTTCCGGTACTGTTTCTCGGACTTCTCGGTCAGTTCCTCGCCGTCGAACCGGATGCTACTGCCTTCCAGCACCCGGCCGGGCGAGTCCACGAGTCCCATGATGGACCGGGCGGTGACGCTCTTGCCCGACCCGGACTCGCCGACGATGCCGACGGTTTCGCCCCGCCGGATGTCGAAGTTCACGCCGTCCACGGCGCGAATCGTCTCCTTGTCCGTGAAGAAAGCGGTCTGGAGGTTGTCCACCGACAGCAGTGGTTCCTCCTCGCTTCGGACCGCGGAGGTCTCGCGTTGTGCCATCAGGCACCACCTCCACCGGCCGCGGCGACTTCAGCGCCGTCGCCTTCGCCACCTTCACTCTGCGGGTCGATAGCGTCGCGGATACCGTCGCCGAGCGCGTTGAACGCGGTCACGACCAGCACGATGAGGACGCCGGGGATGAACGAGATGTGCCACGACGACGTGGTGACGTACGACTGGCCGATGTTGACCGCTCGGCCCCACTCGGGCGTCGGCGGGTTGATGCCGAGTCCGAGGAACGACAGGCCCGCGACGGCGATGATGATACCTCCGAGGCTCATGGAGGCGTACACCAGCAGGTAGCCGAGGATGTACGGTGCCATGTGCTTTTGCATCGTGATTCGGGGTCGCTGTCCGAAGCTCTTCGCGGCGTCTATCCACTCCTGCTCTGCCACCTGCATCGCGGGACCACGGACCGACCGCCAGAGGAACGGCCACCCGGTCCCGGCGAAGATGAGCGCCAGCAGGAACCCGCCGCTGTAGATGTCGGCTATCCACGTCCCGCTCAACACCACCGACAGCAACATGACGAACAGCAGTCTGGGTAACGACATTATCGAGTCACCCACGATGACTACCGCGAGGTCTACCAGCCCCTTGTAGTAGGCCGTCAACAGCGCGAACGCCGCCGCGATGAAGCCGCTCACGCCGATGGAGACGAGACCGATGAACAGCGATATTCTCGCCCCCGCCGCCATGAATGTGAACATGTCTTTCCCTGTCGGTAACGTCCCGAAGGGGTGCCACCGCCCGTAGTCGTCGTACTGCATCGGACCGACGTTCCGCTCGGGCGTCCCCTGCGAACGCGATTCGAGGTTGGCGGACCCGACCGTGACGTTCTCGAGTTGGCCGTCGTCGTTGTAGTACTCGATGTAATGGGAGTACGGGTTCGAGATGGTCCGCTCTACGGTCGTCGGACCGAGCGCCGGGGCGAACATCGCCATCACGACGAACGCGAAGACGATGACCGCGCCGAACTGACCCCAGCGGTGACCGCGGAGTCGGTCCACCATGTCGTCGCGCGGCGTCCAATCGGCGTACCGGTAATGCTCTCGGAAGACGAGGTAGCCCCGCCAGAGCCAGAGCATCCAGACGAAGGCGTAGGCGTAAATCAGCACGACGCGAATCGCCCACGCGTAGGCGGGTGCCAGATTCAGGAACGTCTCCTTCCACGCTCCGGCGGGCGTCTGGTAGCCGTTGTTCGGGATGAGTTCCCGCGTGAGGAGCGTCGGCAGTTCGACGGGCGTCCCGAAGAGTCCGGTCAGGAAGTGGACGACTGCGCCCGCTTCCAGCACGAACAACAGCAGTGCGCCCGCGAGCCATCCCATCGCGGGACCGGGGTTGTCCTTGATTCGTTGCGTGATAGAGGCGTCTCGGTCTTCGTCTACGCTCATGTTAGGCACCTCCGTCGTAACCGACTCGTGGGTCGATTATCGTGTACAGGAAGTCCTGCAGGATGTTGATGAGGACGACGAGCAGGATGAAGATGAACATCAGCGACCCGACCAGCGGCATGTCGCCGTTCTTGACCGCTTGGAAGAACAGGTAGCCGATGCCACTGATGTCGAACACCGTCTCGACCAGCACCGACCCGCCGATGAGCAGGAACGCCTCGCCCGTGATGATTGGCACCAGCGGGATGAGCGCGTTCCGGAAGATGTGCTTCCAGACGAGCGACCGGGGCGGGACGCCCTTGGCCTTCGCCGTCTCGATGAAGTTGGAGTTGACCGTCTCCAGCACCGCGGTTCGGCCGATGCGCATCTCGTTGCCCATCGACGCCGAACCGAGGACGATTGCGGCCGGGGCGATTTTCTTCAGCGCCTTCGTGAACCCGTCCACCGAGGTCAGGTCGCCGAGCGGTGGCGGTCCCGTCACGTTCGTCGCGTAGAGGAAGTTCTGCCAGTCGAATCCGAAGAAGAACTTCTCGGACTGGGAGAGGACGCTCATCAGGATGACCGCCAGCCAGAAGTTCGGCATCGCGCGCCAGACGATACCACCGAACGACGCCACGTAGTCACTGAACGTGTTCGGGTTCAGTCCCGCGTAGAAACCGAGCGGGATGCCGATGAAGATGGCGATGAGGACCGACCAGAACCCGAGCCAGATGGTCCGCGGCGCGTAACTCAACACCAGCGAGTAGACGCTGGTGTCGGGTTGAAGCACCCACGACTCGCCCAAGTTGAGGGTGAACATGTTGACCATGTAGTCGATATACTGTTGCCAGAGGGGTTGATTCAGGCCGAGTTGTCGTTTGATGGTGTTGTACGCCTGAGGGTCTCCCTGTGGCCCCAGAATTGCAGATACCGGGTCAAGCGGTCCGGCGCGAATCACGAGGAACGTGATGGATGCTCCGAACAGTAACACCGGAACCGAAAGCAGTACCCGCTTTGCGAAGTATTGCCACCTGCTCACGGCGAACCACCGCCGCGGCTGCGGCTACTCCGGTCGAATTGTACGTACCCAAACTGGACCGCGTACATGCATGATAAATTGTGGGTCCTCTCATTATGTCTTGCGCTTTCCGGTATCGACGTGGGAATCTGCACTACAGACGTTCTCGATGGGTCACACACGGGTTCCGGTATCGCTATCAGCGCGTCAATTTCGAAATCAGGACGTTACGCCCGGAAAAAGAATACGACAGTTACGACGGTTGGCGTCGTTGTTTACGACGACTCGCGTCGTTACTTCCGGTCGCCGATTTCGACCTTGTTGTACATCTGGCGACTGGCACCGGCACCGCCGAAGCGCGGGCAATCGACCCAGCTGTACTTGAAGCGCTCGTCCATGCGGTGGTAGGTCGGCAGGAAGCCAACGTCCTCCCAGTTGGCCTCTTCCATCGTGACGTAGGCCTCGTCGCGGGCTTTCTGGGCCTCGTCGGTCGGCGCGGCGTTACTCTCGATGGTCTTCCACGCTTCCTTCGCGCTCTTGGACGCCTCGGTTCCCGACCAGTTGATGTAGGAGGTCGGTGCCGCCTTCGAGGTGTCAGTCTGCGGCGGGTTGAGCAGTTGCAGGAAGTTGTCCGGTGCGGGCCAGTCCATGACCCACCCGAGCGAGTAGGCTTCGAGGTTGCCGTTCCGACCGCGCTTGAGCAGGGTCGAGAACGGTGCCTTCTCGACGCTCATATCGACGTACGCGCTCGAAAGCTTGTCGCGCAGGAGTTTGCCGAGTTCCGACCACGTATCCGAGGACTCGTAGACGGTGAAGGTGAACTTGGCCTTGTTGTCCTTGCCGTAGCCAGCTTCCTTCATGACTTCGCGGGCCTTGTCGAGTTTGGCCTCGTTGTAGCCGTAGGGGTAGTTGTTCTCGGCGTGCTTCTGGTACTCGGGCGCTCCGCCGGGGTAGATGGACGGCGGCGTGAAGTGGTAGGAGGCTTCACCGCGACCCTTGAACACTTTGTTGACGGCCTGCTCCTGATTCAGGGCGTACGCGGCGGCCTGACGGACCGGCTTCTCGACGGCATCGGTGTTGAAGCCGATGTAGAACGCGTTGATGGTGGCGAACCCGGTGTAGTCCATCGTCATGTCGCTCTTGGTGGGACCGTAGGTACCTACCTTCCGACCAAGTTTGTCGGTCTTCTCGACGCTGACCTTCTTGGGGTCGTACTTGGGGGTCGGAAGCTGTTCGCCCGTCACCATGTCGGCGTTCTGGTTGACGACGCCGTAGTTGTAGATGGCGTCCGAACTGGACGAAATGTTCCAGTGGATACCGTCCACGTTCGCGGCGCTACCGTGGTAGTCCTCGTACTTCGAGACCTTGGCCTCGGTGTTGCTCTCCCACTTGTCGAACGTGAAGGGACCGGCACCGACGGGGTTCTCGGTCGAGAACTTCTTGTGGCTCATCTCGCCGTCGTAGCCGTCGATGTCGCCGATGATGCCTTCCGGAATCGCGGCGAACGACGTGTACGCCAGCATCTCGAGCGTGGCGTGGAACGGCTCCGAGAGCTGCATCTCGACGGTGTAGTCGTCCGTGGCCTCGACAGCCATCGAACCGGGCTTGTACTGCTCGGTCTCTTCGCCGTCCTTCGTAACCGTCTCGGTCTCGTGTTCGACGCCGATGGACGAGAGGATGAAGTACGCACGGCGGGAGTTGTCCGACGCCGCGAGTCGTTCCCACGAGTAAACGAAGTCTTGGGCCGTAACTTCGTCGCCGTTGTGGAACTTCGCGCCTTCCTTGAGCTTGAGCGTGTACGTCTTGAAGTCGTCGGAGACTTCGTGACCTTTGGCGAGTTGGGGTTCGACTTCGATGGTCCCGTTCGGGTAGTTCATCATCGCGTCGAACACTTGCTGGATGACGGTCCCGGAGGCGGTGTCGGTCGCCTTCACGGGGTCCAGCGTACTCATCGTGGAGTTGATGAGACGAAGAACGTTAGCGTCGTCGTTCGGCTTGTCCGCTTGGTCGCCTCCGTCGGTCGAGTTGCCTTCGGTCGTCTGGTCGCTGTCGTCCTCGTTCCCACCGGTACAGCCAGCGAGGGCCACAGCCGATGCCGCACCGCCGGTCGCCTGCAGGAAGCGACGGCGGCTCAGGTTGTCAGTATCTGTCATCCAAGCACTCATTGTAAAGCGGACCGGATAAACTTACCGTTTGTTACTTAGAGAAAGGACAGCTTAACGCCCGAATTACTTTGTCTCTAGACGTATTCCGTCGGTTCTTTTCCTTTTTTACGGCTGTCTCCGACGAGATGTGGAGATTTTCGGGTTCGGGCGCATCTGGTTTTCGTGACAGTATGATGGCAGTAACGTGGTGTGGTACCAATTATCATCACTTGAAGGCTTCGATTTCGACCACCCGTTTGCTGTTCCGGAGCGTTTATTACCCCATGATACCATGTGTCACATATGGCCCCGAACACGGCCACCCCGGAATCGGTCGCACAGCGCGAGGTTATGGCCTCGCTAGACGATGATGGTCGCACGGAGCGACTCATCATCGCAGACACGACGGCCGACGACGCGTGGCTTTCGGTTCCCGTATCCGGCAGTGTCGCCCTCCAAGACTGGCAGTAGCGGTCTCTCGTCGCTCTCGGTTCTTCGACGCGGTTCGTCGCCTCTCCCGGTAACGAGCCAATACTGAACCTTTTTCCCGACGGTCCTCTTTCCACGCAACATGAACTACCGGGAGGTCTCAGGGGACCGCGAGTTCGTAGCACGACTCGGCCACGGCGAGGACTGGCGTGCCGAAATCGAGCGTCTCGCCGCCGACGAGGACGTTGACGCGGCGTGGTTCGTCGCCATGGGCGCGGTGCAGAACGCCACCGTCTGGTACTACGACCAGTCGGAACTGGAGTACCGCGAAGTCGAGTTCGACGAACCCCTCGAAGTCGCCGCCTGCGTCGGCAACGTCTCGTGGCTAGACGGCGACCGGTTCGCACACACCCACGCCGTCCTCTCGCGCAAGAGCGGCCAGACGCTCGCGGGCCACCTCGACTCGGCCACCGTGTTCGCCGGGGAACTGTACATGCGGACCTTCGAAGAGGAACTGGAGCGCGAACCCGACGAACTCACCGACCTCGACCTCTGGCTCTAACATGCGGGCGGAGGACGAGGACTACTTCGAGGACCTCGAAGACGACTTGGACGACGCCTTCGACGTGGCGCGCGAGGCCCGCGCGAACAGCGGCGACCCCAAACCCGAGGTCGAGATTCCGGTCGCCAAGGACATGGCCGACCGGGTGGAGAACATCCTCGGCATCGAGGGCGTCGCCGAGCGCGTCCGGGAGTTGGAGGGCGAGATGTCCCGCGAGGAAGCGGCACTCGAACTCGCCGAGGACTTCGCGGAGGGTCGGGTCGGCGACTACGAGAGCAAGGCCGGAAAGGTCGAGGGCGCGGTCCGGACCGCCGTCGCTCTCCTGACCGAGGGCGTGGTCGCCGCGCCCATCGAGGGCATCGACATGGTGGAGGTCCTCGAAAACGACGACGGGAGCGAGTTCGTCAACGTCTACTACGCCGGGCCGATTCGGTCGGCAGGCGGGACCGCCCAAGCACTGTCGGTCCTCGTGGCCGACTACACCCGAGCGCTGGTCGGGATGTCGGAGTACGACGCCCGCGAGGAGGAGATAGAGCGCTACGCCGAGGAGATAACTCTCTACGACAAAGAGACCGGCTTACAATACTCTCCCAAGGATAAAGAAACAAAATTCATTGCGAAACATATGCCAATCATGCTCGACGGGGAATCGACCGGCGACGAAGAGGTCTCGGGGTTCCGGGACCTCGAACGGGTCGATACCAACAACGCCCGCGGCGGCATGTGTCTCGTCCTCGCGGAGGGTATCGCGCTCAAGGCCCCGAAGATTCAGCGCTACACCCGGAATCTGGACGAAATCGACTGGCCGTGGTTGCAGGACCTCATCGACGGCACCATCGGCGAGGACGACGCCGACGAAGAAGACGCGAGCGACGACGAGGAAGACGAGGCGGACGCGGCCGAGGACGACGCCGACGAAGACGCCCCGGAAGTCTCGGGTCCGCCGCGCGTGGACCCCGCCAAGAAGTTCCTCCGGGACCTCATCGCCGGACGCCCGGTCTTCGGCCACCCGAGCGAGTCGGGTGGCTTCCGCCTGCGCTACGGCCGGGCACGCAACCACGGGTTCGCCACGGCGGGCGTCCACCCCGCGACGATGCACCTCGTGGACGACTTCCTCGCTACCGGGACCCAAATCAAGACCGAGCGACCCGGCAAGGCCGCGGGGGTCGTCCCCGTAGACTCCATCGAGGGACCGACGGTCCGACTCGCCAACGGCGACGTTCGGCGCATCGACGACCCCGAGGAGGCGCTGGAACTGCGCAACGGTGTCGAGAAGATTCTGGACCTCGGCGAGTATCTGGTCAACTACGGCGAGTTCGTGGAGAACAACCACCCGCTCGCGCCCGCCTCCTACACCGTCGAGTGGTGGGAACAGGACTTCGAACACGCGGGCGCTGACGTGCAAGCACTCCGGGACTCCCCGAGCGTGGACCTCTCGGACCCGAGTCCAGACGAAGCCCTGACGTGGGCCACCGAGCACGACTGTCCGCTCCACCCGAAGTACACCTACCTCTGGCACGACCTCACCGTCGCACAGTTCGAGGCGCTGGCCGAGACGGTCGCCGACGGCGAAGTCGTCGGCGGCGAGGGCGGCGACGGAACGCTCGTCGTCGCGTTCACCGAGACGGTCCGGACCGCGCTCGAATGCATCCTCGTCCCCCACGAGCAGGCCGACGACGAGATTCGAATCCCCGAGTGGCGTCCGCTCGCTCGCTCGCTCGGCGTCTCCGACGACCTCGAAAAGACGTGGGCCGACCTCTCGTCCGAGGCCCGAAACTGGGGCGAAGCGGAGGACGGGGACAACGCGGTCCGGGCGGTCAACGAAGTCGCGCCCTTCGAGGTCCGCGAGCGAGCGCCGACCCGCATCGGCAACCGGATGGGCCGCCCCGAGAAGTCCGAGGAGCGCGAACTCTCGCCCGCGGTCCACACCCTCTTTCCCATCGGCGAGGCGGGCGGCAGTCAGCGCGACGTGGCCGCCGCCGCCAAGCACGCCCCCGACATGGAGAGTACGCCCGGACTGGTCGATGCGCAGGTCGGCCGCCGGGAGTGCGAGGACTGCGGCGAACACACCTTCGAGTGCGAGTGTCCGGAGTGCGGCGGTAACACTTTCGCCCACTTCAAGTGCCCCGACTGCGGTTCGGTCGTTGAGTTGGACGAGTCGGGTCGCGCGGTGTGCGACAACTGCGAGGTGGAGGCCACGTCCGTCGAGTACCGAACCATCGACGTGAACGACGAGTTCCGGTCGGCGCTCGAATCCGTCGGCGAGCGTGAGAACGCCTTCGACACGCTGAAAGGCGTCAAAGGGCTGTCGTCGTCGTACAAGACGCCCGAACCCATCGAGAAGGGCATCCTCCGGGCGAAACACGACGTGTCGGCGTTCAAGGACGGCACGGTCCGCTACGACATGACGGACCTGCCCGTGACCGCGGTCCGACCCTCGGAACTCGACGTGAGCGCCGACCACCTCCGGTCGCTCGGATACGAGGAAGATGTTCACGGCGACTCGCTTCGCCACGACGACCAACTGGTCGAACTTAAAGTCCAAGACATCGTTCTCTCGGACGGTGCGGCCGAACATCTCCTCCAGACCGCCGACTTCGTGGACGACCTGCTGGAACAGTACTACGGACTCGACCGGTTCTACGAGATGGACGAACGCGAGGAACTCGTCGGCGAACTCGTCTTCGGGATGGCACCCCACACCTCCGCGGCGGTCGTGGGCCGAATCGTCGGGTTCACCTCGGCGGCCGTGGGTTACGCACATCCGTATTTCCACGCCGCAAAGCGTCGGAACTGCTTCCACCCCGAGACGAAAGTCTGGTACGAAGACGAGTCCGGCGAGTGGCACCACGACGAGATTCGAACGTTGGTCGAGAAGCGACTCGACGACCCGCGAGAAGACGACTTCGGCGCGCTAATCGAAGAACTGGACGGCGACGTGTGGGTCCCGTCGGTGGACGACGACGGTGAAGTCGTTCAGAAGCCAGTCAAGGCAGTCTCGAAGCATCCCGCGCCGGACCATCTCGTGGAAATCGAGACGCGAAGCGGGCGAGAGATTACGGTCACGCCGGACCACTCGATGCGTCGCTGGACTCCCGATGGCATTCAGGACGTTGAGGCTCGGGAATTAGATGCTGGTGACGAAATTCCCTCCCCGAAGGAAGTCGAGTTCGAGGGTGGGTACACATCAATTGACCTCCTCGAAGAGTTTCTTCACCTCGATTCTATTCCGAACGAGGAACTAATGATTCGAGGACTCGGTGGGAAGAGAATAAAGGACATGTTCAACTCTGGCACCGAGGGGAAGGGGTACCTCAAACCAGTTGCAGAGAATCTTGGCAAGAGCGATTCGTCCGTCTACAACTGGGTCAATCGGGATAGCGTCCCGGCCTCAGTGTTCATCACGCTGTTTGGAAAAGAGGGGACTCTCGAAAGACTTCCGGACGACCTCAAACTCGGCGTTCGGCGTGATACTGCCTCGGTAAGCCGGGTTCTAACTATCGGACAAGACATAGCGAAGGTTCTCGGGTACTATACTGCTGAAGGTTTCACCCGCTCTGAAGAAGGCGAGTTCTATCAGATGACTATCTGTACGCCGGACGAGGAACCGCGAGAGCACATCATCGAAACTCTCGAAGACGAACTTTCGGTGACGCCATACGAAGAAAACGAGTGGAAGATTACGACTTCAAGTCGTCTCGTGGCTTCTCTCTTCACGGAGGTCATCGACGCTGGTAGCTCTGCTGAAGAGAAGCGAGTCCCGGAGTGCATCGTGAACTCTCCAAAACCAATTGTCAAAGAATTTCTTCGTTCTTACTTTAGCGGGGATGGAAGTGTGGCGAGAGAGAGGATTGATATTCGGGCATACACCGTTAGCGATGAATTGAAAGACGACCTTGTGGCAATGCTGAAGCGATTTGGCGTTGCCAGTAAGGTCTACACCGAGATTCGTCGCCCTTCGACGGGCGAAATCGCCGAGTTCTACGATGAGGAGCCGGTACCCGAGTTCGAATCTTGGGTTCTTAAAATAACTTCGGAGAATGCGGTCCTCTTCGGCGACAAAATTGGATTTGACCTCGACAGGAAGGCCGAAACATTAGAGAACACGGTTGATTCTACTCCCATTCGCTCTCAGCGTATCTTCAGTGATGGTGGAGAACTTTGGCTAGACGAGGTAGAGTCCGTTAAAATCGCCAGTTCCGAAGTTGACCAGACGTACTCCCTTACAGTTGAAGACACTCACACACTCGTTGCAAACGACCTCTTTACTGGCCAATGCGACGGCGACGAGGACTGCGTGATGCTCCTGATGGACGGTCTGCTCAACTTCAGTAAAGAATTTTTACCCGACAAACGCGGCGGGCGGATGGACGCGCCTCTCGTCATGTCCTCGCGCATCGACCCCTCGGAAATCGACGACGAGGCCCACAACATGGACATCGTGCGGGAGTACCCTCGCGAGTTCTACGAGGCGACCCGCGAGATGGCCGACCCCGGCGAAGTCGAGGACGTGATGACGATTGCCGAGGAGACGCTGGGCACCGACCGCGAGTACACCGACTTCCACCACAGCCACGACACTTCCAACATCGCGCTCGGCCCGGACCTCTCGGCGTACAAGACCCTCGGGTCGATGATGGACAAGATGGACGCCCAGTTGGAACTCGCGCGCAAACTCCGGTCGGTGGACGAGACCGACGTGGCAGAGCGCGTCATCGAGTACCACTTCCTGCCGGACCTCATCGGGAACCTCCGGGCCTTTTCGCGCCAAGAGACCCGGTGTCTCGACTGCGGCGAGAAGTATCGCCGGATGCCCCTGACCAAGGAGTGTCGCAACTGCGGCGGGCAGGTCAACCTCACGGTCCACCAAGGGTCGGTGAACAAGTACATGGAGACGGCGATTCAGGTGGCCGAAAAGTACGACTGCCGGGAGTACACCAAACAGCGCCTCGAAATCATGGACCGACGACTGGAGTCCATCTTCGAGAACGACAAGAACAAGCAGGGGAGCATCGCGGACTTCATGTAGAACCTTTTGCCGCGCTCGGAAATTCGCCAGAGGCGAATTTCCGAGCGCGGCAAAACGTTCACGAAAAACGCGGCGTCACCGCCTCAGCCCCGCGCCCACGGCGCGGGGCTTCGACGGTTCCTTGGTCCGCTCGGTCGGTCGCTTCGCTCCCTCGCTCGCGGTGGAGTTACCTACTCACTGCACCGCCACTGCATCGAACCGCCGGTACTCACTGCACCCTCCTCGCCCGAATCGGCGACGGGCTTTATCACTCACGACGCCGTATACTTGGGCATGAGTGGACATGGGGAGCAACCGGTGGAAGACGACGGCGACGTGGAAGCGGCAGAGAAGACGCTGGAAGTCGATTTCGGCCAAACCGTCTACGACGAGGACGGCGAGGAACTCGGCCGGATTCGGGGACTCGACAAAGGGGGCTTTTTCGTCTCGACCCGGCAAGGCGTCGAGAGCATGAGCGTCGAACACTCCCGCGCGGGCCACGAGTTCGGCGAGGGCGAACTGATGTGGCGGTGTACCAACTGCGGCGAGATGGGCGAGATAGACGAGGGCATCCCCGACGAGTGCCCCAACTGCGGCGAACCCAAGGAAGCCCTGATGTACTGGACCGAGGACTGACTGCGCTCCCGGCGCGGACGGCCGACGACCGACCGCGCCGAGGACCGAACCGACGACCGACCGGCTATTTTCCGAACTCGTCGCGTCCGCCAGTCGTGACGAGCGTCGTAACACTACAATTATGTGGTAGTGATTTCAGAACAAAATCGAAGCTCGAATGAAACCACTCAAGCGTCATCTTCCTTACCTCGCTCCCGCCGTCGTCGCGTCGTTGCTCGTCTCCGGCGGGCACCTCCTCGCCTACGAGTACCCGACGCTGACTGCCGGTCTCTTCAACGAGATGGCGAACCAACTCGCCGCGAACGGGTACGTGATTCCGCGGACCATTCACGGATACACGGCGGACGGTCTGCCGTTCGCCTATCCGCCGCTGATGTTCTATCTGCTGGCGTTCGTCCGCGAGACGCTCGGGATGGGACCGCTGGCGGCGAGTCGGATTCTGCCGCAGGTGTACGCCACGGCGTACGTCGTCCCGTTCTATCTGCTGGCGTACGAACTACTCGACTCCCGACGCCAAGCGGCGGTTGCGGCCGTCATCGGTGCCACCTCGCCCGAGGTGTTCAAGTGGCACGTCTCGTCGGGCGGCGTCGTCAGGGCGGGCGCGTACGCCTTCGCGCTCGCCGGACTCTACGTCGGCGTCCGCCTCTTCCGGGAGCGCCGACGCCGGTACGCGCTCGCGGGTGCCCTCCTGTTCGGACTCACCCTGCTGAGTCACGTCCGGTACGCCCTCTTTTTCGGCGCGAGTTACGTCGCCTTCTGGGCGGGGTTGGACCGAACCCGGCGCGGGTTCCTGCTCGCGGCGTCCGTCGCTGGCGGCGGGTTCCTCGTCGCCGCGCCGTGGCTAGCCACCGTCGTCTCTCGGTTCGGAATTACGCCGTTCCTCAACGCCTCGGGGACTCACGGCGGTCTGGCCTCGCTGTCGGCGGGCGCGGCGCGACTCCTGATGGTGGTCCCGCCGCGGACGGAACTGCTCCCGCTCTGGCACGTCCTGTTCATCTTCGGAGCGGTCCTGCTGGTCGCCCGCCGGGAGTGGTTCCTCCCGGCGTGGTACGGGTCGCTGGCGCTCGTGACCCACAAGTCCCAGTTCCTGTTCGTGGTCGTGGCGCTTGTCTGCGCGCGGGTCCTCGTCGCCGACTTGGTTCCGCTCGTTCGCCGGAATCTCGAACTCGAACTCCGAGTTCCCGACCGGGCAGTCTCGTTCGCGGTCGTCGCGCTACTGCTCTCCTACAGCGTCGGCGCGGGCGCGATGTTCGCCACGAACTACCCGGTCAGTCAGTACCAGACCGTCTTCGGCGCGGACAACCGGATGCCGAGTCACCTCGGCGACGGGGACATCGAGGCGACGGAGTGGATTCGCTCGGAGACCCGTCCGGACGCGACGTTCGTCTCGGTGGGCGAGCGAACCGCCGAGTGGCTTCCGCTCCTCTCGGACCGCACGCTCCTGATAGGCTACTGGGGCGTCGAGTGGGTGGGCGCGGACGAGTGGAAACGACAGAAGGCGCGGTACTTCTCGCTCAACGTCTGCGAGAACGCGACCTGTCTCTCCGAGCAGATGGACGAGGCGAACGTCACGCCCGACTACCTCTATCTTCACACCGACGGCCAACCGCCCGCGAAGGTCCGGTCGGTCAGAGCGTCCGCAGAGTTCGAAGTCGTGTTCGACAACGACGACGTACTCGTCGCGGAGTACCGACCCGAGGGCTGAGTGGTGAGAGTACGCGGGGTTGACATCGTGGTGTAGTACGTCGAAATGGAACGACGGCAACCGCCAAGGGGAGCGGCGTGAGGTAGACTGACTTCGCAGTTTAACGCTCGTGGTCTCGTCAGAGGCTTTTCCCCTTGGAGGTGGTTCGCTGGTACCGATCCCTACTATTTTCCTCTCGTATTTAAAGCCGTTCGTGAGACGCCCCGACTTTTCTACCCCCGGTTCCAAGGGACCGACATGGAAGTCGTCGTGTTCGGCGCGGGGAGTCTCGGGAGTCTCGCGGGCGGTCTGCTCGCGCGCGACCACGCGGTCACGCTGGTCGGGCGCGACCCGCACGTCGCGGCCGTGCGCGAGTCCGGTCTCCGGGTCGGCGGCGAGTTCGACTTCTCGGTCCGCCCCGACGCGACGACCGACGGGTCCGACCTTTCGGCCGACCTCGCCGTGGTGACGGTCAAGGCGTTCGACACCGACGAGGCGGCCCGGACGCTCGCTACCGGCCGGTTCGACGCCGCGCTCTCGCTCCAGAACGGGATGGGAAACGAGGACGCTCTGGCCGACCACCTCGACTGTCCCGTCCTCGCGGGGACCGCGACCTACGGCGCGGTCCGCCCCGAACCGGGCGCAGTCGCGTGTACCGGCGTGGGCGAGGTTGTCCTCGGCCCGCGGGCGGGCGGCACCTCCGAGACTGCCGACGCGGTAGGCCGGGCCTTCCGCACGGCCGGAATCGAGACCACCGTCGCCGACGACATGCCACGCCGCCTCTGGGAGAAGTTGGCGGTCAACGCGGGAATCAACGCGACGACGGCGCTCGCCCGCGTCGAGAACGGCGCGTTGCTGGACGGTCCCGCCCGCGAAGTCGCCGCCGACGCCGCCCGCGAGACGGCACGGGTCGCCCGCGCCGAGGGTGTCGAACTCGCCGACGACGCGGCGGTCGGAGCCGTCGAGCGAGTCGCCGACGCCACGGCCGCGAACACCTCTTCGATGCGACAGGACGTGCTGGACGGGAGGCGCACCGAAGTAGAAGCCATCAACGGCTATCTTTGCTCGCGCGCACGCGAACGTAACGTTACTGCACCGGTCAACCGGACCTTAACGAATTTGCTCCGGGCTTGGGAAATCGACCGTCCGCAGGATTGAACTGCTCTGACGACGCTGATAGACGCCAAGACATGCCCACGCGCCGACCGTCTCACCCGTGCGTATCGACTGGAGATTCCGACATACTGATTAGTGCAGAAAGCAAGCAAAGCCTATGAACGGCGCGCAGTTGCGAACTACAGTTCTGGGGTTTCTCGGGACGTTTGCGATTCTGGGCGTCCTCCTGTATCTGGTCGGCGTCGAGGGGTTCGTAGAACAACTCCGGAAGGCCGACGGCGAGATAGTCGCGCTCGTCGTGGTGATTACGCTCGGGTGGCTCGCCGCGTGGGGGTTCGGTCTCCGGACCGTCCTCGACGTACTCGGCGTGGACGTGTCGTTCGCCAAGTCCTTTTTCATCCTGAACGGCGCGATGTTCTCGAACAACGTCACGCCCTTCGGACAGGCGGGCGGCGAACCCGTGACGGCACTGCTCATCTCGAAGGTGGCCGACACCGAGTACGAACGCGGACTGGCGGCTATCGCCAGCGTCGATTCGCTCAACTTCGTCCCGTCCATCGTGTTGGCGCTCGGCGGGGCGGGATTCTACGCGACCCAGACCTCGTTCGGTCGTCGCCTCCGACTCGCTACCGCGGCCATCGTCGTCCTCTCGGTGGCCGTTCCGTTCGCCGGGTTCTTCGGGTGGCGAAACCGGAAGGCGCTCCGGAGCGCCATCGCTCGTGCGCTCGCGCCGATACTCCGACTCGTGACCCGAGTCGCGCCCGTGGACGTGGCGCTCAGCCGTGAGACCCTCGAATCGCGGGTCGCCGAGTTCTTCGACTCGATAGAGCGCGTGGCGACCAACCGGCGCGGCCTGACCCTCGCGCTCGCCGCCTCGACTGCGGGGTGGATATGCCAGATGGTCGCGCTGTGGCTCGCGTTCGTGGCTATCGGCTCTCCGGTCCCGTTCGCCGTCCTCCTTTTCGTCGTCCCGGTCGGCGCTATCGCTGGCGTCACGCCGCTTCCCGGCGGCGCGGGCGGTATCGAAGCGGTGCTGGTCGGACTCCTCTCCAGTCTCCCCGGCGCGGGCGTCGGATGGGAGACTGCCTTCGCCGCCGTGGTCATCTTCCGGGGCGCTATCTACTGGGTTCCGGTCGCAATCGGCGGCGGCGTCGTGAGCGTGGTCGGCGTCGATTCCGTCTAAAAGAGCGAAGCGTCGTTCCGACGCGGCGACTCGTCACGAGTCGCCGCGTCAATCGATGTAGCCGAGGTCCTGCAAGCGGTCTTTCGCGTCGTCGCTCATGTCGTCTAACACGTCGTCGTCCTCGACTTCCTTCCACTCGCCGCCGACGCTCGCTTCGAACTCCGAGAGCGCGCCTTCGAGTTCGACTTCCTCGTCGCTCGCCTCGCCGTATGCGTCGTCGGTCTCTCCGGGGTCCGAGTCGAGGTGGTAGAACTCGTCGGTGATACGCTCGTTGCGGACGTACTTGGCGTCGGGTCGGCGCGCCGCCCGCATCCGCGAGTAGAACCGCGAGTTCGTGTCGAGTTCGATACCGGCGTCACTGGCCTTCTGCTCTAACTGCTTCAACTCCACGACCGGCCGGTAGTACTCCACGAAGGCGTAGTCGCCGTCGCCCGGATGGCTACCGGGCGACTTCGAGGCGCTCGACGCCTCGCTCTCGGCGAAGTCTCGGTAGTCGGCGTCCAGAAGCGAGCGCTTTCGGTCCAAGGGTACCGTCGAACGCTCGGCGGAGACGCCGGTGTGGTCCAGCACGGTGTGGTAGAGGTCCACGAGTTCGACCTGCTGGTCCTCGCGCGTGCCCGACTCCATCTCGGGGTGTTTGACCATCAGCGGGACGTTCACGAGGGGGTCGTAGATGCAGAACTCGTGGCCGTACAGGTCGTGTTCGCCGTGGAGTTCGCCGTGGTCGGCGCAGACGACGACCATGGTGTCTTCCCACTCGTCGTTCTCCTGCATCCACGAAAAGAGGCGCTGGAGTTCGGCGTCGATGTGGCGAATTTCGGCGTCGTAGAGGCCTTCGATGTCCTCCCACTCGTCGTCGGAGATGTCGCGCGCCCCGCAGTTGTACTCCTTGGAGTTCTGGCACACCTCGGTCGAATCGACGCCGGGCGCGAACTCCCGTTTGTACTCCTCAGGCGGGTGGTAGGGCAGGTGAGCGTCCATCAGGTTGATGAACGCGAAGTAGTCGTCGTCGGCGTCCTCGATGAACTCCATCGTCCGGTCGATGACCTGCGGCGTTTTCGAGTCGGCACCCTCGCCCGAGGCCGTGTACTCGTGAATCTTGTTGCCGACCGACACCAACCAGTCGGCGACCTTCCGGAGCGACTCGTTGTCGTTCATCGCCTTCCACGCCTTCGCCAGCGGTCCCGACAGCAGGTCGCCGGGCATCACCTCGAAGAAGTTGTCTTGGTCGTCGAAACCGTCGGTGAGGTGGGTGTAGGGCGTAATCCACGCGTTCGAGGAGTAACACGCCGTCTCGTAGCCTTCCTCCGAGAGCGACTCGGCGAGCGTCGTCGCGCCTTCCAGATACGGATTCTCCTGACTCGCGCCGTGTTCGCTCGGGTACATCCCGGTGAACAGCGAGGCGTGAACTGGGAGCGTCCACGGTGCGGGGGAGACTGCCTGTTCGAAGACGGCCGCCTCCTCAGCGAACCGCTCCAGACCCGGCGTCGTCGGCCGGTCGTAGCCATAGACGGATAGGTGGCTCTTGCGAACCGTGTCCATGACCACAAAGACGACGTTCCCCGCATCGGCGTCGTTGGTCATACCAGTACCGTCCAATCCCCGACGGGATAAATATCCTGATGTTAGCCGCGTTCTATGGGAAGAATTGCGTCGTTTCGAGACGAGAAATCCGGACTTAGAACGGGGCCTGCGGACCCTCGTCGTCTTCGCCGCCGTCGTCGCTCGTCTCGCCGGGGAACGAGGGACTCATGCCGCCGCCGTGACCGCCACCGCCGTCCATTCCGGTGTCGGCGTGGACCGTCTCGATTTCGGGGATTTCCTTGACCATTCGGCTCTTGATGGCCTGAATCGTCATCGGCGAGATGCCACAACCACTGCACGCCCCGCCCAACTGGATGTGTACCTCTCCGGTCTCGCGGTCGATGTTCTGGATGGCCGCGCTCCCGCCGTGCATCTGAATCTGGGGGAAGTTGCGCCGCAGGAAGTTGCTGACGCGCTCCTCTAGGTCGTCCCCGTCGTCCTGAGTCTCGGTACTCATACGCCGAGATTGGGTTCGGGAAGTCTTAGGCCTTTGGTTCAACAGGTCACTACCGCCTAACTCGCGGACCGAACCGGATTCTATATAGCGAAATAGAATTTACTACTACTCTCGGCCGGAGCGTCTCCACTCGGCGGAGACGCTCCCTACCAAGCGAGTTTCTCGCCGGTCCGCGCGAGGAACTCCCCGGTTTCTCCGGGCGAGAGGTCTTCTATCAACTCGTAGAGTTCGTCCGCGGCGTCGTCGGGGTCGTCGGGCGCGGTCGGACCGCCGATGTCGGTCCGCAGGTGTCCGGGGTCCACCGCGGTCACGACGATTCTGTCGCTCCGCAACTCGTTCGCCAGCGCCCGCGTTATCATGTTCAGCGCCGCTTTGCTCGCGGCGTAACTGTAGTTGCCGGGCGTCTCCTTCCGGGTAATCGACCCGCTGTCCGACGAGACGTTGACGACGCGCGGGTAGTCCGACCGAACCAGCAACTCCCGGAACGTCTGGACGACGAGCAACGGCGCAATCGAGTTGACGCGGAACATCTCGGCCATCTCGTCGCCGTCTAGGGACCCGAGCGAAACGTGGGCTTGGGGGTTCCCCGACGTTCCGGCGTTGATTCCGGCGTTGTTGAGGAGTACGTCGAGCGAGTCAGTCTCGTGTTCCACGAGTTGGCGCGCCCGGTATCGGTCGTGGTCGCTCGTCACGTCGAACCGAATCGGGACGACCAACTTCGGCCGTTGCTCGCGCAGGGCCTGTAGTCTGTCCCGGTCCGACGCGTTCCTCGCACACGCGAAGACGCGCCATCCCGCTTCCGAGAAAGTGCGGGCGAGCGCCAACCCCAACCCGCGTGCGGCACCGGTAATCAGTACGTCGTTCATAGCCAATTTAGAGCCAATTCGTCTTTTTTAATTTATCGGTATCGGAGAATCGAACGCGCCCCGTCTCTGCTTTGGAATTTACGGCGTCACGCTTGCTTCGTCGAGGGTCCGGAATTCCTCAGTTTTTAGAACCGAATACTCTAAAAGGATTTAAGTCCGCGGGATAGAAGAAAACTCGGTATGGCCGTACAAGTTGCAGTCGTCGGTTTGGGACGGATGGGTCAGCAACACGCTATCGGATACAGCAAGATGGACGGCGTTTCGCTCGTCGCTGGCGTGGACGTGGACGCCTCCGCGCGCGAACAGTTCGAGAGCGAGTTCCGAGCGCCCGCCTACGAATCGGTGGAGGAGGTCGTAGACGACCTGCCCATCGACGCGGTGTCTATCGTCACTCCCCACACCGCTCACTTCGAACAGGCGTTGACCACGCTCGAAGCGGGCGTGGCGACGTTCGTGGAGAAACCCCTGACCGTGGACCCCGACAAGGCGGAGAAACTGGTCGAAGCCGCTAACGAACAGGAGTGTCCGCTCGGCGTCGGCTATCAGCGTCGGTACGTCTCGCCGGTTCAAGAGACCAAGCGTCGTCTCATGTCGGGCGACATCGGCGTCCCGCGGATGGTGAGTTGCCACCTCGCGCAGAATTGGCTCGCAACCAGCGCCGAGTCGTGGCGGACCGACCCCGAGCTGTCCGGCGGCGGACTCGTCTTCGACACCGGGTCGCACATGCTCGAAAAGCTCCTGTGGTTGCTTGAAGGCACGCCGACGCAGGTGGCGGTCACTGCCGACGACCGGGGGGAGTCGATAGACGTGAACACCGCGCTCTCGATGCAAATCGAGACGGGCGACCAAATCGTGACGGTGAGCGCCGGAGTCTGCGGCGAGAGTACCGACCTCTCGTCGGACGAACATCTCTCCATCTGGGGCAGTCGCGGACGCCTCCAGTACGAGTCCGACCGGCGCGCCGAGTCCGTCTCGTCGCTTCGCATCGTCCGCGACGGACGCCCGACGTACGAAACGTCCTTCGAGGGCGTCTCCTCGGACAACCCCACCATGTCGAAACTCCGTGACTTCGTGGAAGCGACGGTTTCGGGGACGCAACCGACGATTTCCGGCGAAGTCGGCGTGGTCCTCGCGGAACTCCGCGCCGCGATTCGGGAGTCGTGGGAGGAGGGGACTACCGTAGACGTGGCCTCGCGACTCGACGACCGCGAACACGTCACGAACCCCTTCGAGGAGTAGCCTCGTCCCGGCGGTTCCCGCGTCTCAGTCGTCGGTCGTGGCCTCGCCGAGCGACGACAGCGCGTCGAGATTGCCGACCTGCACGTTCCAGAGGGTCGCGTAGGTCCCGTCGCGTTCGACCAGTCGCTCGTGAGTCCCTCGCTCGGCGATACTGCCGTCTTCGAGGACCAGAATCTCGTCGGCACCCCGGACCGTCGAGAGTCTGTGGGCGATGATGAACGTCGTCCGGTCTTCGGTGAGTTCGTCGAGTTTCTCCTGAAGCACTAACTCCGTCTCGTTGTCCACGTGACTGGTTGCCTCGTCGAAGACGAGGATTGGCGGGTCGTCAACGATTGCGCGAGCGATGGCGAGACGCTGGCGCTGGCCGCCCGACAGCGAGGTTCCTCGGTCCCCGACCTGCGTCTCGTACCCGTCGGGCAGTTCCGTGACGAACCTGTGGGCTCCGGCGGTCTTTGCGGCCGCTTCGATTCGCTCGTCGGGCACGTCCGAGGTGTCCGAGGCGTCGGACGCGCCGTACGCGATGTTGTCCCGAATCGTCCCGTCGAAGAGGTAGGCGTCCTGATTCACGTACCCGATGGCGTCTCGGAGGTCCTCCAGCGAGACGTTCCGAACGTCCTGTCCGTCGATAGTGATTCGACCGTCGTCCACCTCGTGGAACCGCAACAGGCACTTGACCAGCGTCGATTTGCCCGCGCCCGTCGACCCGACGAGACCGATAGTCTCCTCGGACTCGGCGGCGAAACTGATGCCGTCGAAGACTCGCTGTTCGGTCCCCGGATAGCCGAACTCGACGTTCTCGAACTCGACCCGGCCGCCGTCGATTACCAACTCGTCGCCCGAGTCGCCTTCGAGTCGCCCGTCGATGCTCGTGAGACCGTCTATTCGCTTCGCGGACGCTTTCGCCGACTTGTAGCCGTCGATGACCCCGCTCAGGTTCTTCAGCGGGAGGGTCAACCGCTCCATGTAGAACAGAAACGGCACGAGTTGCCCGGCGGTCAGCGTCCCGGAAAAGAAAAGCGGTGGTTCCACGACAATCCAGTAGATGCCGAGCGAGAGCGTCGCCACCAACCAGACGCCCATGATGAGGCGGTTGGCCGGACTCTGTTGGACCGCCCGCCGCCGACTCCCGAGGCGCGCGTCGAAGTAGTCGAGCGACGCGTCTTCGACGCGCTTGCGCTCGTGTTCCTCCGCCGTGAACGACTTGATAACGTCGATGCCGCTCAGGTTCGTTTCGAGGCGGGCGTTCAGCGCCCCGCGCTCGGTCCGAACCTCGTCTTTGAGCGGTTCGAGTCGGCGCGAGAACCAGTAGTTGACGCCAGCGACGACCGGCGCGGAAGCGAGGACGAGTAGCGCGAGTTGCCAGTTTAACGCCGACATGTAGACGAACGCGCTGACGACCGTCATCGAAATCCAGATTGCGGCGCTCAGAACCGTATTGAGGAACCCGTCGAGTTCGTTCACGTCGTCGTTCAGGACGCTGATGATGTTGCCCGTCCGATTCTCCTCGAAGAAACCGAGTTCGAGTCGCTGGGCGGTGTCGAACTTGGCGACCCGAATCTGGTGGAGTATCCGCTGTGTGAAGACGCCGAACCCGTACTGGGCGACGAACAGCGTGAGGTTCGTGAGGACGTTCAGGCCGAACATCAGTCCGGTGATGAACGCCAGCAACGGGAGGGGTTCGGACGGGACCCACGCCGAGGGCAACAGCGGAATCGCGAACTCCCGGCCGTTGAACAGCGCGTCGATTCCGAGACCGATGAGGAACACGTCCGCGAAACTCAGGAACGTAGAGACTGTTCGGGCGAGGACGGCGGCCACCAAGTGGTGAATCTCGGACGCGCCGAACTCGCGCACCAACCCGACGAGCGGGTACTCGCGGTCGGACATCCCGCCGAGCGTCTCGTCGGTCATCGGTTCACCTCCCGCGGGTCGCCCATCCGGGTCGCCGCAATCTCGCCGGTCTGGATGCGCCAGAGTTTCGCGTAAGTCCCGTCGCGTTCGACCAGCCGCTCGTGGGTTCCCTCCTCCACGAGTCGGCCGTCGTCCATCACCAAGATGCGGTCGGCGCTCCGGACCGTCGAGAGGCGGTGGGCGATGGCGAACACCGTTCGGTCCTCGGACATCGATAGCAGACTCCGCTGAATCTCGACTTCCGTCTCGTTGTCCACGTGACTGGTCGCCTCGTCGAAGACGAGGATTGGCGGGTCGTCAACGATTGCGCGAGCGATGGCGAGACGCTGGCGCTGACCGCCCGAGAGGGTCGCGCCGCGTTCGCCTATCTGGGTGTCGTAGCCGTCGTCCAACTGCTGGACGAACTCGTGGGCACCGGCGCGCTTGGCGGCCGTGACAACCTCCTCGTGGGACACGGACGGGGTGGCGTACGCGACGTTCTCCCGGACCGTGCCGTGGAAGAGGAAGGGGTCTTGGCTGACGTAGCCGATTCGGTCTCTGAGGCTCGCGGCGTCCACGTCGGTCACGTCCGTTCCGTCGATGCTGACGGTGCCCGAGTCGGCGTCGTAGAACCGGAACAGAAGCTTCATCAGCGTCGATTTTCCCGCGCCGGTCGAACCGACGATGCCGACGAACTCCCCGTCGTCGGTGGCGAACGACACGTCTTCGAGCGTCCGGTCTTCGGCTCCGGGGTACGAAAAGCAAACCTCGTCGTACTTGACGCGCCCACGGGTCACGGTCAACGCTTCGGCGTCGCCGTCACCTTCTTCGAGTCGGTCGGTGTTTCGCAGAATCTCCACGACGCGCTTGCTCGACGCTCGCGCGCTCTCGTACTTGTTTATCACTTCGACGGCGAGACGCCGCGTCGGGTCCAGAAACGAGAAGGTGTACATGATGAACGTCAGCAACGTCCCGGGCGACAGGCTCTCGGTGAAGAACGCGGGCGGTCCCGACAGAATCCAGTGGCCGCCGACGTAGAACAGGCCCCAGATGCCGACGGCGGCGACGAACCACGAGACGCGATTGTAGACGATTCGAAGCCGGATGGCCGACCACTTCGCGGACTTGTACCCCTCCGAGACGTTCGAGACGCGGGCGCGCTCTTTGGGTTCGCGCGTGAACGCCTTGACCGTACTCAGTCCCTCGATAGCGTCCCGGAAGCGGCCTTTCATCGTGCCGATTGTCTCCCGAATCGCGTCGTGGTGGGGTTCCAACAGCGAAGCGTACACCCGGCCGAGCGCCGCGATGACGAACGGCAAGACGGCGATGACGAGCGCCAGATTCCAGTTCAACAGGAGCATGGCGGCGAACGCGCTGACGATGCCGCCGCCGTAGAGAACGCCATCGCGCACTCCCGCGAACAGGTCGCTGAGGTTGTCCACGTCGTCGGCTAAGACGCTCAGCACGTCGCCTTTCTCTCGCTCGTCGTAGAAACTCATCGAGAGTCCGGTCGCGGTGGCGTAGGTCGTCGTCCGAATCTCGTGGAGCGTTTCGAGCGTCGATTTCTCGTAGACGAGTTGCCCGTACCACTTCAGCGCGCTCTCGGCGACGATAGCGATTCCGAGCGTTCCGACGGTCAGGAGTGCCTGCTCCTCGGTGGACGACGGAACCCACGACGAGGGGACCAGCGGAAGCGCGTAGGTCCCTCTGTCGAGGAGGAGGGAGTCGAGCGCGACCCCGATAATCAGCGCGGGAACGCGCTGGAAGAAAAGCGCGAGTACGAGGAGGCCGATTCCGACCCCGAACTGCTTCCATCGCGTCTCGACGAACCTGTTCAACAGATAAGCGATAGGTCTCTCGTGGGCGCTCATGACTCGAATCGACTCGGACGACACCGGCGGGTTCGGCCTGCGACTCGACGGCTCGGCGTCCGAACCCCGAACGGTAACACGATAACAAGGCAATTCTATTCGCACTTCTAACTTACGAATCGTAGGCGTTATGTGGCTTGGTTAAAATCCGGAGATACATGGATAGAGCAGTCGTAATTCTCGGTTCGGAACCCAGTTCGTCCCTCGAAGACCGACTCGGGGTGTCTCGGGCCGACGAACTCTATCGTCGGATGCTATCGGGTCTCGTGGACGAACACGGCGACGAACCGTACGACCTGTTCGTCCACTTCGCCGACGAGGGGTCGGCGCTTGACGCCGCCGAGTACGACGACGCGGCGGTCCTCGAATCGGCCCGCGAGGTACTCGATGTCGCGGAGGATGTCGTCTTGATTTCCGGTCGGTCGCTGGTCGATAGCCGGAAAGTCCAGCAGGTCTTCGAGCAACTCGACCGAGTGACCGCAATCTCGAGTTTCTCGCCGCGGGACGCGCCCGCTCTTCTCGGCGTCCGGGGAACCCCGGACGCCTCTCGTCGGAGGAAGTCGTCGCTCGATTCGCCGACGGCGACCCGATACGGCCGCCCGTTGAGGACGTGACGACCATCCCGTCGGAACCGTTGGCCGACGACGTGCGCGACCTGCCCGCGATTTACACGTGGAGTTTCCACTCCGAGGCGTTCGCCGACGTTCGGTCGATGGTCGCCGAGTACGAGCGACCGGTCTCGCTGTCCGTGGTGAACTCGACGTACAAGCGCCCCGACCAGACCGCCGAGATGGTCGATTCCATTCGGGAGTCGGTCGAACGGTTCTATCGGCGGTATCCCGAGGACCACATCGAGTTCGAATGTCTCGTCTGCTGTCCGGCCGACGACCGCGAGACGGTGCGGCGACTCCGGTCGATGGACTGGGACCCACTGCGCGTCCTCACGACGGACGCGGTGACGATAACCGGGAAACGGGACGCGGGCATCGAGGCGGCGGAAAACGAGTACATCGTCAGTATCGACTCCGACTGCGTTGCCGAGGACAACTGGGTCGAATCCATACATCGGTCCATCAAGAAACACTGGTTTCCGGGCGCGATACAGGGTGCCTACTACTTGGACTACCCGCCCGACAGGAACTGGTACACCAGATACGAGAGCAATCGGGACAAGTCCCGATTTCGGGCGGGGCAGGCCGACAGTCGGAATCTCGTCTACCGGAAGGACGTGTACGAGAGCATCGGCGGTTTCAACACCGAATCGCGCTACGCGGACGTGGCCGAAGACAACCTGTTGCGCAAGCGAATCACCGACCTCGGTGCCGGTTTCGTGATGGACCGCACCATCCGGGTCCGCCATCGCTATCCGGTGACGCTCGCGGACAATCTGAAGCGATTCCAGTACTTCGGGACGGGCGACCACTACGTCAAGGAGTACTCGGAGGAGGCGTATCGGAACCACTACACTCCGTGGGTGAAGTGGCGGCAACTGCTCTCGAAGCGGCCGACGCTCGGGGAACTGAACTCGTCTGAAGGAGTGTCGTTGCGCCGGTGGGCGTTCCGGTTCCTGCAACTGTGTGCGTACACGCTGGGGTACCTCCAAGGTCTCTACATCTACAACAAAGAGAAAATCAGCGCGTAAACCCGTCTCCGACGGGAAGTCTAGCACTCGAATCGACCGGACTGCGAGTTCTTCGATGCCCGAACCTGCGACCCTGACGGCACTGCTCGTGCAGCGGTGAGAAATTACGAACGCCCGCTAGAGCGCGGGCCTTCGCTTTCTACGCTTCGGAATCTGCCGCTCCGACCCGCGTCTCTAGGCGTCGTCGGCCTTCGACCAGTCGGCGGTCGCGGCGCGCACGGTCTCGGGTTCGTCGTCGGTCTTCGACCAGTCGGCGGTCGCGGCGCGAACCGTCTCAGGGTCGTCGTCGGCCTTCGACCAGTCGGCGGTCGCGGCGCGAACCGTCTCAGGGTCGTCGGCCTTCGACCAGTCGGCGGTCGCGGCGCGAACCGTCTCAGGGTCGTCGTCGGTCTTCGACCAGTCGGCGGTCGCGGCGCGCACGGTCTTCTCGTCGTCCGAACCCGTCTTCGCCCAGTCGGTGGCGGCGCGGGTCGTGTCCGGGTCGTCGGACTTCAGGGAGGTGTTCGAGAACGGCGAATCGTTCAGGGTGGTCTCTTCTTCGGATTCCAGAGACGTGTTCGAGAAATCCGCATTGCTCATCGTCTTGTCTTCAAGCTCGTCGTTCGTGAAGTCGAACTTCCAGTCCGGGCTTTCTTTCGAACTCATTGCGAAAGATAGTAATTCACATGCATATAAAAAAGTTTTCCTTGCTATATTTATATTATAGCACTAGAAATCAATAATAGGCCTACCAGCGCCGCTACTCGTCACTCTCCCAGATGCAGAAACCGGGGAGCGCGTCGGCCCTCGATTGACGGCCTCGCTCTCGTTGGCCCATGAGTTGGTCACGGCTTCCGACGAAGAGGTCGAGGTATCTCACTTCCCGGTTCTCGAACTCCTCGTGGTTTCTGAAGAACCCCTTCTGTGCGCTCTTCCGTATCGTCTCTCTGGCGCACTCGGGCAACTGCTCCCACGCTTCCGTGACGCTACAGTTCCACCGCTTCGGACCTGCCAACCTGTCGTCCCACTTCTCGGGACCGTGTTCGGTGGGCACGCCTTTGGGCGTCGGTTCGCTCGGTTCGGCGATGAGCATGTTCGTCGCGGCCTGCGAGAACTCCCAATCCGAGACGGCCACGTACACGTCGAGGTCGCTCCACTCGAACTTGTTCGTGTCGATTTCCTTACCCGGATTCGTGAAACTCCCGATTAGCCAGATACTTTCGGTCCTAGAGAGGAGTTCGTCGGTCACGACTTCCGAGACTATCATCTCCGTGAACTCGTCCAAATCGACGAGTGGTGCCCGCTCCCGAAACACCGCTCTTGCAACGTCGCTCATAGTTCGTCGTAGTAGTCACATCTTTCTTAGCTCGAATAAATACTTAACGGTGGCTAGAACTAAAATTAGAAATGACTGACTCGGGACCAACCGGCGAAACTCACCGAACGTCGGCGAATCGGCTTGGAGACTTAACTACGGCCGCGCCGATTCACTCACAGTAGAGACTTCCGATTCATATATTATAGGGGAAAAACATTAATGCCGGACTCGGCAGAGAGACGCACGATGAACCCCAACGTCCTTCTGGTCGTTCTCGACAGCACCAGAGCCGAGAACGTGAGTTTGTACGGACACGACAACGAGACGACCCCGTTTCTCGAAACGTTCGCCGAGGACGCGACGACGTACACGCAGGCGCGTTCGCCGAGCATCCACAGCATCACGAGCCACGTCAGTCTGTTCACGGGAGAGACCATCGAGGAACATCAGGCGCTCGAAATCGACGCGAACATCGACGTAGACCGGACGGTGTGGAAGACCCTACAGGGAGACGGCTACTCGACCGGTCTGTTCACGCCGAACCTCATCGTCTCCAAGTCCTCGAACCTCTCGGCGTGTTTCGAGACGGTCGAGAGACCCGACGACGACGAGGGTCCGCGACAACCCGCACAGCGATACGCCAGAGCGTTCCTCGACTGGCAGGCAGACCGGGACGGTCCGTGGGCCGCTTGTCTGAACCTGATGGACTCCCACTGGCCGTACACGCCCGAAGACGAGTACGACCGGTGGACGACGCCGACGATGCTCCACGTCGCAAACGAAGTCTACGGCGACCCAATCGCTCCGCAGTACGCCGGGGGACGCGCGTGGGGCGAACTCGACACGCTCGAAGCGTTCTACGACGGCGGCATACGCCAGAGCGACCACGCGGTCCGGGAGATAGTCGAGACGCTGAAACGCCGAAACGCGCTGGACGACACGCTGGTCGTCGTCACGAGCGACCACGGCGAAGGGTTCGGCGAGCGGAGTCGAGTCGAACCCGCGGTTCGACTCGCCGACCACAACTGGGGCATCCACGAGTGTCTGACCCACGTTCCCCTCGTCGTTCGCTATCCGGGCCAGACCGAATCGGAAGTCGTAGAGCGAGTCGTCTCGCTGACCGACTTCCCCCGCGTCGTCGCGGAGACCGTAGACGGCACCGCCGACAGCAGTTCCTTCGTCACGGACGGCCCGGTGTTCAGTTCGACGTATCGGTTGCGCGAGGAGGACAGAGACCAGTTCGACGCGGACGTGAGCGACTACATCGGCCCGTGGCGCGCAATCTACACGGACGGCGAGCGAGGGGTCGAAAAACGAGTCGCGTCGAGAAACCGGGGCGCTCTCGTCACGGTTCGTGACGCCCAGAACGCGTGGACGGAGAAGCGACTCGACCCGGCCGAGATTCACGCCCGATTCGAAGGGAGAGAGAAGACTTCCCGACCCGACGGGAGAGACGTTGACGGCGCAGTCGCCGAACGACTCCGAGAACTCGGCTACTTCCCCGAGTAGTGTCGCCTCACCGACACGCAGTGGTTTTTAATGTACCCACTTGTTTACGCCGAGTATGGGATTTGAACGTTTCGTGGCGTCGGACGAAGCCGAGTACAGTTTCGAGGTCGGTGGGGAGTCCGTCACGTATCACATCTCTTCGCTGGACGAACTCCGGATTATCGGCTACATGCACAGCACCGAGGCCCCAGTTCTGGAGGACATCGTGTCTCACGTCTCCGCGGACGATTCGTTTCTCGATGTCGGAGCGAACGTGGGTATCTACGCCGCCGTCGCCGGAACCGTCGGCGCGAGCGCCGTGGCCGTCGAACCGATACAACAGAACGTCGTGAAGGCCCGGAAGAACCTCGAACTGAACTGCGACGACTGGGAGACGCTCCCGTTTGCGATGGGCGACGGCGAGCGAGTGACCCAGATGGACGCCGACACGCTAGACGGAATCGACGACATGGCGTCGCTCGGCGAGGGGGAGGTCACGGTGCCGATGCTCGACGGCGACGAGATGATTTCGAGGTACCTCGACGGGACGCCGAGCGTACTCAAAATCGACGTTGAGGGCGCGGAGGGGTACGTAATCGAGGGTCTCGAAGCGACCCTCCGCGACGACGAGTGTCGCCGCGTCTATCTGGAACTCCACGAGGGGAAGATTTTCGGCGACGAAACCGCCGACAGCATCTGCGAGACGCTCTCGGAGTGCGGTTTCGAGGTATCGACGCTTCACCGACGCCGGAACGAGATGGGGTCCGAGCAGTCAGACGAGAAGTTCGTCGTCGCCGCGAAGTGACTCACTTCCACGGCGCGTAATGCGGGTCGATGACCCGCGCTCTCGCCTCGATGCCGTCCAGTCGCTGGCGCGCGCTCGGCGGCAACTCGACATCGAGGGACGCGAAGTTCTCTTCGAGGTGGTCGCGTCCGGTCGATTTCGGAATCGGGACGACTCCTTCTCGGCCGTGAAGCCACGCCAGACACACCTGCGCTGGCGTCAGGTCGCGTTCGGCCGCAATCGACTCGACGGCCGGGTGGTCGAAAATCATCGTCTGGGCGAGCGGAGCGTACGCGACGAGCGCGTGGTCGTACTTCCGGGAGAACGCGTAGAGGCGGTCTTGGGGCAGGAGCGGGTGGCACTCGACTTGGTGGGCGACGACCGGCGCGTCGAGTCGGTCCAACGCCTCCCGGAGCAACGGAGCGGTGAAGTTGCAGAGACCGACCCCGCCAATCGCGCCCTCCTCGAACAACTCGTCGAACGCCCGGAGCGTCTCCTCGGGGTGGTAGGCACCCGCGGGCCAGTGGACGTACAACACGTCGATGGTATCGACGCCGAGGCGGTCCGCGCTCTCGGCCGCCGAGCGGTGAACCGCCTCGTACCCCAGATTTTCGGGGTGGACTTTGGTCGCGACGGACACCTCCGACCGGGGGACATCTGCGGCGTCGAGTCCGTCGCCGACCGCCGCCTCGTTGTCGTACATCTGCGCCGTATCGACGTGTCGGTACCCCGCTTCGAGACCCATCCGAACCGTCTCTGCACACTGCTCGTGGCCGACGTTTCCGGCAGTCCCGAGTCCGATTGGTGGGAGGTCGTTCCGAGTCACACTTGCTCGTCTACGACCCGTATCATAAGTAGTTTCGGTACGAACGACCGGGAAAAATACGGTTCGCTCGCCCCCGAACGCCGGAACTCGTGACCGGCGGTCGGAACTGGATTCGAGACGAGCGACCGGAACGCGACCCGCCTACGGACTAATCTTCTCTCCGAAACGACAGCTATCCGAGTTGGAAATTATACAATTCTCCGAAAGAGTTAAAATTGTCCTGCTATCTATTGCATCAATATGACGGAAACGGAGGCCAATCGTAAACATTCGGACTTACCTGTCGTTCTTCTCTGCGGGGGGAGAGGGCGAAGGCTTCGGCCGTTGACCGACGAGACGCCGAAACCTCTCTTGGAAATCGACGGGAACCCAATCGTCCATCACATCATGGAGAACTTCTCCCGGCACGGGTTCGACGACTTCGTGCTCTGTCTGGGCTACAAGAGCGAGGCGTTCGAGCAGTACTTCGGCGGACTGGCGGGGGAGTACACCGACGGCGGGAGCGTCGAACTGTCCTCGGCGTCTACGTTCCGCGGCGTCGGTTCGAACGACTGGGACGTGACGCTCGTGGACACCGGTCTCGAAACCAGCAAGTCCGAACGACTGCTCCAAGTCCGAGACCACATCGACGCCGACCGATTCCTGCTGACCTACGGCGACGGACTGGCCGACGTGAACGTCGAGCAGTTGGTCGAACACCACGAGGAGAACGGGACTGTCGGAACCGTCACGGGCGTCAAAGCCCCGAGTTCGTTCGGCGTCCTCGAAACCGACGGCGACAGCGTTTCGGCGGTGCAGGAGAAACCGCTCACCTCCAAGCGCATCAACGTGGGATTCTTCGTCTTCGAGACGACTGTGTTCGACTCCCTGTCGGCCGACCGGGAACTCGAACAGGACACGCTCAACGAACTCGCGGACCGAGGCGAACTCGGCATCTACCGCCACGACGGATTCTTCAAGGGTGTCGATACCCGGAAGGGGTTGGATAAAGTCCGGAAAATTTCGACCGAAAAAGACGACCTTCCGTGGCTCGGAGGTGAACCATGAGCTTTTGGCGAGACGAGACGGTGCTGGTCACGGGGGCCGCCGGGTTCGTCGGAGCGCATCTGGCGTCGGACCTCGAATCCCGCGGTGCGACCGTGGTCGCTACCGACATCGACACCGTGCCCGCCGAACGCGACTTGAACACCGAGAGCGACCGCCTCGACTTCGAGATTCTCGACGTTCGAGACCGCGAGAGCATCGAATCGCTGTTCGCAGACTACGATTTCGACCTCGTTTACCACCTCGCCGCGGAGTCGCTGGTGGGCGACGCGAAGGCCGACCCGACCCGAGCGTTCTCCACGAACGTCGAGGGGACGTGGAACGTCCTCGACGTGGTTCGGGAGTCCGAGGGCGTCTCCGACGGCGTGGTCGTCGCCTCCAGCGACAAGGCGTACGGGCCGATGGAGAACCCGCCCTACACCGAGGACACGGCGCTCACCCCGGACGCGCCCTACTCCGTCTCGAAGATGGCCGCCGACCGCATCGCCCGGACCTACCACACGAGTTACGACGTTCCGGTCACGGTCACGCGATGCTCCAACATCTACGGTCCCGGCGACCTGAACTTCAGTCGAATCGTCCCCGGCACGATACGGAAGTATCTGGACGACGAAGCGCCCGTGATTCGGTCCGACGGGTCGCCGACGCGCGACTATCTCTACATCGACGACGCCGTGAGCGCGTACCGGACGCTCGGACGGCAGAACCGGTCGGTCGCTGGCGAGGCGTTCAACTTCGGGACGGGAACCGGGACGAGCGTCCTCGAACTCGTCTCGCTCGTCGGCGACGTGATGGGGAAAGACGACCTCGAACCGGTGGTGAAAGGGACCGCCGAGGGCCACATCACCCACCAGCGAGTGGACGCCGAGAAAGCCGAGCAGTCGCTCGACTGGCGACCGGAGACGAGTCTCGAAGACGGTCTCGGACGGACCGCCCAGTGGTACGAAGACCGCCTCGAATGAGCGTCGGCGACGAACTCTCGTCGCGGACGGTCCTCGTCACCGGAGCGGGCGGATTTTTCGGCGGACACGTCGCCAGTCGTCTGTCTAGCGTCGGCGCGGAAGTCCACTCGATTCACCACAGCGAACCGTCCCAATCGCTCCCGGAGTCGCCCCACCGCCGGTACGTCGGCGACGTTACCGACGAGCAGTTCCTCGACACCTGCTTTCGGGAGGCCCGACCGGAGTACGTCTATCACCTCGCGGCCAAGACGACTTCCCGAGGCGAGAGCGCCGGGGTGGTCGAGACGAACGTCACGGGCACGAAGAACGTCTTCGAGAAGGCAGTCGAACACGACGCCGAAGGCGTCGTGTTCACGAGTTCCGCCTACCGATACGCCGACACGCGAACCGCGAAAACGGAGTCACACCCGGTCGCCGCCTCGTCTCTCTACGACGCCTCGAAACGCTCCGGGGAACGTCTCGCTCGGTCGTACTCGGAGAATGAGGGCCTGTCCGTGGCAGTCGCGGTCCCGTTTCTCGTCTACGGCCCGCGACAGACGCCCGCGGGCGGCTTGATACCGTCGGCCATCGCGTCGGCACTCGAAGACGAGTCGTTTCGCGTCCGATGTACGGACCACGTACGGGACCCGGTATTCGTCGGGGACGCCGTTGATGCCCTGCTGAACGCGACCATCCGACTCGCGGACGACGACTGGATGCTGTTCAACGTCTGTGGCGGAACCGGGATGACCGCCGGGGAGATGGTCGGCGACATCTACGAACTCGTCGGCGCGGACGCTCGGCCGACGTACGACCACGCCGCCGAGTGCGAGCAAACCGCGTCCCATCTCGTTGGCGACCCGTCGCACGCCGCCGAGCTACTCGACTGGAAACCGACTACCTCGTGGCGCGACGGACTCCGACGAACCGTCGAAGCGGCCCGACGCGAGTCCGACTCGTGATAGGCGCTACTGCGTGACTCGGTGCTTGAAGTCGTCTTTCGCCTGTAGCGCGTACCCCCACGTCCGCGCGAGGATTTCGATATAGGAGACGAGCCAAATCAGCACCTTCTCGTAGGTCTGTAACTCGTCCCAGTCGTCGCAGATGTCGCTCAGATACTCGAACGACCGGGGAGTGTACGCCTTCGCGGTCAGTAGCCGAGATTCGGTCTCGAACACGTCCACCGGGAGATGGGCGTACATCTGGTAGGCACCTCGCCCGGTCTTCTCCCCGACGCCCACGATGTCCTCGAACGTGTTCCGCGTCGGGTGTTTCACCACCGCGTCGTCACAGAAGCCGAACTCGTAGTTCTTGTAGGCGGCTAGCTTCCCGAACACCATGTCCTCGCCCGAGAGTATCCACGGTTCGAACTGGATGTCTTCCACGAGTTCGTCCCGGACGGCCAGACAGAGCGTCGGGCAGAACAGCGCGTAGTTCATGTAGAACTCCACCGGGAATCGGACGTGCTTGTCGTACCAGTTGAACAGGTTCTTCTCGCCGTCTTGGACCTCTAAATCGACCGAGAACCCCAGATAATCGACCGACGAGTACTCGAAGAGGTACGCGACTTTCCACGGGAACAGCGGGCCGATTGTCACGTCCGAGTCGGCGAAGACGACGACATCGCCAGTCGCTTCCTCGATGCCGCGGTTGCGGTTCCCGCCGGGCGTCCGATACTCCTCTTGGGTGTAGACTTCCAACAGGTCGGTCTCCTCCTGTAAGTCTTCGAGAAGAGCCATCGTCTCCCCAGTGGTCGGCGTGATTGCGACGATTATCTCGCAGTTATCGTACCCGGCGTCCAGAATCGACCGCACCGTCTGTTCGACCTGCGGGTCGCTGTTGACCGGAATCACGAAAGAGAGGGTCGGATACGACTGCTTTTCCTCCGTATCCCTGTATTCTTCGGCGAAAGAATCGCTAATTTCGTAATTCGTTACCATGATTCGTTCACTCTACTCGGTCCCAATAAAGCTGAACGTGTCTCCCGATACCGGCGTCGGCGCGACGTAGCGGACTTCGAGTACCTACCGGAGTTCCGATTCCGTCGGCCGCCCCCGCGGTCTCACTCTTCGAAGCCGAACACGCGCCGGAGTTCCGTCTCGATTTCCGCGACGTAGATGTCGAGCATCTCTTCGAGTTTCTCGTCGGCGACGACGATTCCCTGCACGCGCTCGGTGGGGTTCTCGGGGAGTTCGACGCGGAACTCGCCGTCGCCCTCGTAGAAGGGTTCGGACTCGTTCAGAATCTGCTGGTCGATGGCGTGGATGAGTTCCGAGTCGTACTTCTCGTTGAGGTGGTTGAAGGCGTCCTTGTACGCCTTCTGGAGTTCGTTGAAGTAGTGGGCGTACTTGTCCTCGAACTTCTCGGGGTCGAAGTCGCTCATGTGCCGGAGTTGGGCGAGCGCGAATAAAAGTCGGCCGGTCGTCCGGCGAGTTCCGGCGACGACGCCGGAACTCGCCCCACGGCGGACCCCGATGTAAACTAGATAACGATATACGAAATTGCTTCTTCGCCGCTCGTCGGTAGATTCGGTCAGTATCGCGTCGGCGCTCGGTCCGCCGACGGCCGTGACCACAATAGAGTCGATGTCGGGGTTCGTCGCTCCCCGCCTCGTCGCTGAACGTGGCCGTCGCTCGGCGAAGCGGTCGAACGCCCTCCACGGATTTCGAGAACCTCGTTACTCACTCCGACAGTTGCTCGGCGACGAGTTCGTCGGCGTACTCGACGAACTCGTCTTCGGTCCCCTTCGGTACCGTCGCGCCCGCGGCGACGTTGTGGCCGCCGCCGTCGCCGCCGACCGCCTGTGACGCCTCGCGCATCACGACCGAGAGGTCCAGACCTCGGTCCGTGAGCGAAGGTGTAGCGCGAGCGGAGACTTTCACTTCGGTCGGTTCGCCGTCGCCGTCGGTCTTCTCGGCGAACGCGACGATGGGGTTCCCCCGTTCGACGCCCTCGGCACCGACTGCCATCCCCGCGACGATGCCGACGATGGTCTCGCGGATTTCGTCCCCGGCGTGGAACCACTGGAGGTGTCGCTCTTCGGTGACGCCCTCGCTCTTGACGAACTGGAGACCCTTCGAGAGGTTCGTGCGGTGGTTCCGGAGTAGTTCCTCGGCGCGTTCGAGCGCACCCTCGCGGTTGCCGAGACAGACTGCGAGACCCACGTCGGCGCGCTCGTAGCGCGCCGTCGCGTTCAGTAGGGTCGAGAACTCGCTCACGTCCCGGAGTTCCGTACCCTCGTCCTCGTCGGTGAGGACGTATGCCGTGCCGAACAGGTCGTTGATTCGCCCGGCGCTGACGCCTCGGTCGCTGGCTCTCTCGACCAGTCCCTTCACGACGGTCTGGCGTTCGCCCTGAGTCAGGTCCACCCAACACCGCCAGTCGCCCTCGTCGTCTTTTAGCGTCAGGTCGAGACCGTCCAGAAATCTGAGGGCACCGTTCTCGTCGTTGGTGACGCCGGGGATGTATGTGTCGCTTGCGTACTCCAGCATCTTGGGGAGCGGTCGGGTCTGCTTGCCGTACATCGTGAGGTCGGTGGTCGTCTCCACGACGCCCGCCGCCTCGCCCTCGGCGACGATGGACTGGTTCGCGCCGACGAGTTCGCCGTCTACGGTCTGCATGTCGCCGACCGCGCCGACGACTGCGAGCGCCGCCAAGTCGCGGTTGTCGGTCCCTTCGGGTTCCAACGCGCGCGCGAGGACGTACGCCGCGCCAGCTCCCGAGAGTTCCGACGACCCGTCCACATCGAACAGGAGCGGATTCAAATGAAATGTGGTGTCCGCGTCCGCCGGTTGGTGGTGGTCGGCGACGACGGGCGTGAAGTCGCCCGCCGCTTCGTGGTCGGCGATGATGTCTAACTGGCCGCTCCCGAAGTCGGTGAAAAGCACCGTCTCGTAGTCAGTCGCCGCGATTGACGCGATTTCCTCGGCGTCCAACTGCTTGCTGAAGACTGTCTCGAACGGGATGCCCGCGCGTTCGAGCGCCCGCGATGCGATTGCGGCGCTCGTGAGTCCGTCGGCGTCGATGTGGGAGGCGAGCAACACCTCGTCGGCGTCCCGCAATCGGTCGGCGCACGCGGCGGCGCGGTCTGCGAGGGCGGGAACGGGACCAGCGGAAGCCATTCAGCGTGAGGTAAGTCGCTATTACTTATAAAGTTCCGCGTCTCGGTCTCTTCGATTGGGAATGATATGCAATTTTAAAAGCAATATTTATAATTGTAAAGGAAACGTATGGTTAGCTTAGAACGTCCAGATACTCCGGCGGCACCTCGTCGGCGGTGTGGGTCTCCGCGCCGCGCTTCGAGATTCGCAGGCCGTCCGCGACCATCGCGGCGGCGTCGATTGCGAGGACCACCGGGTCCGCGGCGTGGCGACTGCCGACTTCGCGGGCCGTCGCGCGACTCCCCGAGAGGTGGACTTCACGGCGGCCCATCGGTTTCAGACCTTCGGCGAGAATCGCGTCCAGATTCTCGGGGTCGGTGCCGTGGTAGAGTCGGTCCGGCACGTCGCCGCCTCCCTCGCTCTCCGCTTCCAGCGTCACGTCCACCGAGTGGCCGTAGGCGGCGCGAATCTTCCCGTTTCCGTCCGCTTCGCTCCGCTCGAACCGACCTTTCGGGTCCGTGGCGACCACGGCCGCGAGGTCCTCGGCGTCGGCCCAGTCGTACTTCCGGCCGACCGCCGCTTCGAGGGCGTCGTAGTCGGCCCACCCGCGTCGGTCTAGTTCCAGACCGGCGTCGTCGGGGAAGTGCCGGAGCGCGCCGCTGACGAACTTCGAGAGGCGGCGTCTCCGCTCGCCCGAGAGGACTCGCTCGGCGTCGGCCCCGCAGTCGGGACACCTCGGGTCGGCGCTGTCGGCGACGGTGACGTACCCGTGGGTCGGACAGCGGACGATGGCGTCGGTCACGGTTTCGGCGTCGAGTTGGCGCTCGCGTCGGAAAGGTCGCTCGCCGAGAAACGGTGGGTGTAGCGACTGCGACCGGCGGCGGTGTCGGGACGCTACTTCGGGTCGAACCCCCGAACAACCGCTTCTAGAGGGAACGAACCGGAAGCCGAGGCGCTAGCTTCGGGCTTGAACCAATGAAGACCGCGACCGCACCGCGACCGCGCGCCGAGGTTGAAGTACACAGATACGCCGCGACCGTAACACGGATACGCCGCGACCGTAGCGACCTCGGCCGCTTTCGTCCGACTACTCGTGGTACGTCGGCGCGGCCGCTTCCACGGCCGCACACGCCAGTTTCTCGAAGTCGGCCACCTCGGGCACCACGTCAACCTCGATGCCCTCGGACTCGGCCGTCTCGCGGGTCGGGTCGCCAATCGCGCCGACCACGGCGTCGTTCAGGCCCGAAATCGCTTCCGCCCGGACTCCGCGCTCGTCGGCGGCCTCCAAGAAGTGGACCACCGTCAGCGACGAGGTGAAGACCGCCGCGTCGAGACCGCCCTCCGCCGCGAGAGTCGCCGAGTCGCCCGACCCCTCCGGACGGACCAATTGATATAGCACAGTCTCATTTACGTCCGCTCCCGCGTCCGCCAGACCGTCGGTCAGGACCGCGCTCCCGTGGTCGCTCCGGGCGACTTCGACTCGCTGGCCCGCCACCTCGTCGCCGAGGGCTTCGACCAGTCCGGCCGAGGTGTACTCCTCGGGCACGAGGTCCACCTCGTACCCCGCCTCTCGGAGCGCGTCGGCCGTACTCTCGCCGATGGCGCAGACGGTGGCGTCTCCCGGTTCCCATCCGGCCTCGGACGCGAGTTCGACGCCGGTCTTGCTCGTCAACACCACGTAGTCGCCCTCGCGGGGTTCCTCGCCGGTCGGCCGGACTTCGAGCATCGGGTCCGCGACGATTTCGGCACCGAGCGAGTCCAGCAGTCGCTCGGCCTCGGCGAGTCGCTCGTCGTCCGGCCGGAAGACGGCGACTCTAACGTCTCGGTTCGTCGCGTCTCGTCCGCTCTCCCCGTCGCCGGTCATTCCTCGCTCGTCTCCCCTTCGCGCTTGGCCTCGCGCGGTTCGTCGGTGTCGGCTTTCGCGGCCTCGATGAGGTCTGCGGCCCCCTTCTCGGCGAGGTCGGCGGCGACCTCTTTCGCGGCCGAGACGTGATTCTCGACGGGCACGTCCCGACTGGCTTCGATGACCTCTTGGCCGTCTTGGGAGAACACTTGCACGTCCACGTGGACGCTCTCGCCCTGAATCAGGCCGTGGACGCCGATGGGCGCGACGCACCCGCCGCCCAACTCCGCAAGAATCGTCCGCTCGACGGTGGTCTCGACCCGCGTCCGCGGGTGGTCCAGCACCGTGTTGATGTCGCCCGCGAGTTCGCCGTCGAGCGCAGTCACCGCGAGCGCACCCTGACCGGGCGCGGGGACGAACTCGCTACTCGGGAGTTCGACGTATTCGAGGTGGTGGGCGAGTCCGCTCCGTTCGAGTCCGGCCTGCGCGAGGACGATGGCGTCGTAGTCGGTTTCGACCTCCCGCTCCAGCGCCCGGCGCTCGATTTCCGCGAGGTCGTTGAACCACTCCTCGACGGTCCGGTCGAACTCGGCGTCGTAATCGACCGTGTGGCCCTTCTGCTCTCTGGCCTTGTTCGACTGCTTTTCCTTCTCGGCCTCGGTCCGGGCCTCGTGTTCCTGCTGAAGCGCGGGCGCGAGCAACTTCTCGGCGCGGGTGTCCACGTTCCCCCGGAGGGGTTCGACGTTCAGGTCGTCGCGGTAGTTCAGCAACTGGGCCTTTCGCCGGAGACTCGACGTGCCGACCGTCGCTCCCTCGGGGAGTTCGTCCAACTCCTTGCCGTCGGGCGTGACCAGCACGTCGTTGGCGCTGGCGCGTTCGGGGATGCCCGCGACCACCAAGTTCTCGGGGTTGTCGGTGGGCATGTCCTTCATCGAGTGAATCGCGCCGTCCAACTCGCCGTCCAGCACCTTCTCGTCCAGACTCCGGACGAACGCGCCGGTCTTGCCGAGGCGGTGGATGAGTTCGTCCTGAATCTCGTCGCCGGTCGTCTCTACCTCGACGAGTTCGACCGCGAGTCGCCGGTCCTCCAAGGCGGCCTTGACCTCGGCCGCCTGCCGTAGCGCGAGGTCCGAACCCCGCGTCGCGAGGCGTATCTCCGTCCCGTGTTTGCTCATGTGAGAGAGTCGGCGACGGAGGTTGAAACACTTGTTCGTTTTCGAGACTGGCACGAAACCTTGACGTGGTAGGTACTGCCTCTGTAATCTGAATGTCCCCGGAAAACTGGGCCAGTAAGAATTAAGGATAGCTGAGTGCGCCTCTCAGGGTCGAGAGTCGCTCACCACCTACTAGGCGGTTCGAAGCCGTTATCAGTGAGGTAGTTCTCACCGTCTTGCTTCGACGTGAGTTGGACTGTTCCTCGCCCCTTTTGACGGAGAGGAACGTCTCGGTCGGAGACCATTTCGCCGATGATCTCCTTCACGTTGCCGCGTTCGTGAGTGGCGAACCATCCCGCTATCGTCTGGGGTTGTTTGTGATGACTTCCCCATACACCCTTACTGAGGAGACGCTTGACGATTCGGGCCGCTGTTTCTCGTTCGTCAGTCGGCAAACTCATGCGGCCACTTGAGGGTATTCGCGGGCTATTTAATAGTGTTACGTTAGAGTAACAATACCAGTTCGAAGATGAACAGTAGTGTACTTTACCACAAACACTATGTGTGTGTGGGTGAGAACATAACATGTGCTCTTGCCTGTTTAGGTAAGAGACCGATAATCCAGATGCAAGCCACAATCACGAATAGCCAGATGGAAATCTCGTCTGTGGATAAACTAGACGGACTCGCGTGAACATGAGTGCCAACAGTAATTGTAAACCATCCGAAGAAGAGGAACCCTACGCCGATGGAGCGGCGTTAACCGAGTTGCTCGGTGACGGTCCGAAAGTGAAAATCTTGACCGCTTTCTTGGCCGACCCCGAGTGGGACCACAATATCACCGAAATCGCAGAGATGGCTGGCGTCAGTCGGAATACAGTGTATCGTCACATCGAAGACTTAACCGACCTCGGTGTCGTGAAGCAGACGCGAGAGCGTGGCGGTAGCAAGCAGTACAAAATCAACAAAAACAATGCCGCGGCCAAGAAATTGGCCGAGTTGGAGTGGGAGTTAATCGACATCGCCTTCGATAACTAAATTCCGTTTTCCAACACGTCACGCGGTGATTGTCGTTTTAACCACACGAAACGTCCCTACCTCCAACACGCACACGTCGCGGTCGAACCGATTTACTGACTGTTCTCTCAGGGCGTCCCGACCTTCTCGTGGCGCTGGTAGATGTAGTACGACGCGAAGGGGACGCTGACGACGAACCCGGCGACGACGGGCCACGACGGGGGGAAGTCGAACACCAGCGCGCCGATTCCGACGACGGCGAGGACGGCGAGTCCGAGTCCGGCCTTCAGCGCCTGCGTTCTCGGGTCGGGTGCCCACTTCCCGCTGGTCCGGTTCACGTAGTCGGCGTCCCGGTAGACCGCCAGCGGGAAGTAGGCCGTCAGGAAGACGAACGGAACCCCGAGCGCGACCAGCGAGAGTTCGACCGTACTCCCGCCGAACCCGAACGCCTCCCACGAGGCGGCCAGCGCTAGCCACGCGAGACTCGCCACCCAGAGGAGGAACGCGGCGGGGATGGCGGCCACCCAGTACCAGTGGTGCGAGCGGCGTCGTCGGACGCGTCCGCTGTTCGCCCGTTCACTGCTCATGGTCGCAGTTCGGGGCGCAGACCCTAAACCGGTGTCGCATGCGGTCGCGCGAGTCGGCGGGCAGATGCCCACCGACTCGCGCCAGTCGGTTCCGGGACCATCCTTATTGAAACGGCGGTCCCACTACGAGGGGGATGGCGCGAATCACCTACGACGACCCCGAGGGGGTCGAAACGGTCGAAGTCGAGACCGAGAAGATTTCGGACTCGGGGAAGGTCCACGGGGTCCGCGTCCAACTCGAAGACGGCGGGTATCTCCACCTCCCGTACGCGCGACTCTACTCGATAGAGACCAGCGAGGAGGAGGGGAAAGTGGACTACTCCGGGCCGTAGACCCGAGACCTGCGGTCTCGGGTCGCGCTACAGCACTTCTTTGTAGGCTTCCAGCGTCTTCTCCACGTCCTCGTCGGTGTGGGCGTAGCTGAGGAACTGCGATTCGTACTGGTTGGCGGTCAGGAAGACGCCCTGTTCTTTCATCGCGGGCCAGAACAGTCGTTCCCACCGCTCGGTCTCGGCGGCGCTCACGTCGGCCTTGCTCTTCGGGCAGTAGTCGAACCGCGGACAGTCGGGGTCCTGTCGGCACCCGGCCTCACACTGGCCCGACAGGTCCCGTGGGCCGTCGCGGGTGAACACGACTTTGAACATGCTGTCGTAGCCCGTGACGGTGTACTCCGGCGCTTCGTCTTCGAGGATGTCGGCCAGCCCCGAGCGCAACTGGTCGCCGAGGTCGGCGAGGTGGTCGTACACGTCGTTCTCGGCGGCGTACCGGAGCATCTCCAGTCCGGCGGTCAGCGACAGCGGGTGACCCGAGTAGGTCCCGGCTTGGAACACGTCGCCCGTGGGCGTGAACGACTCCATGATTTCGGCCGGACCGCCGATAGCGCCGACCGGGAAGCCGCCGCCGATGACCTTGGCGAAGGTGGTCAAATCGGGCGTGACGCCGAACTTGCCTTGGGCGCACTGGAGGCCGCCGACGCGGAACCCCGTCATCACCTCGTCGAAGACGAGGAGCGCGCCGTGGTCGTCGGTCACTTCTCGCAGGGTGTCGAGGTAGCCTTCGACCGGACCCACCGACGCGCAGTTGCCCAGAATCGGTTCCGCGAGGACTGCCGCGATTTCGTCGCCGCGTTCCTCGAACACCTCGCGGACCGCCCGCTCGTCGTTGAACGGCACGGTGATGGTCTCCTCGGCGAAAGCGTCGGGAATCCCGGACGAACTCGGCGACCCGGTGCCGCCGGTCTTACCCTCCACGAGCGTCGATTCCTGTGCGCCGTGGTAGCCGCCCTGCATGACGACGATTTTGTCCCGGCCGGTGTAGCCCCGGGCGAGTCGGACCGCGGAGGTGGTCGCCTCGGTGCCACTGTTGACGAACCGAACCATCTCGACGCTCTGGACGTGCCGGGCGATGAACTCGGCGAGTTCGACTTCGACTTCGGTCGGCGCGCCGTACATCGGCCCGTCCGAGAGTTGGGACTGAATCCTCGACTCGACTTCCTGTGGCAGGCCGTGACCCAGAAGCAGGGGACCGTAGCCCATCACGTAGTCGATGTACTTGTTGCCGTCGGCGTCTACGACGTGCGCGCCGTCGCCGCGTTCCACGAAGAAGGGGTACGGTCGGACGGCCCGGACCGGGGAGTTCACGCCGCCGGGCAGGACCGAGAGCGCCCGGTCGTACAACTCGCGGGAACGTTCGTCGTGCATGGTTCGGGGTTCGGACTCCTGCGTGAAGTCCATTTCTGTCTCGCCGACCGCTCCGCGCCACCGCCAGTTTCAACAACTGTTATACTCCGACCCCGTTTCAGTTCGTCCAACGACATGGTGGACGCCCCACAGGAACCACAGGAGAACTTGGACGAGGAACTCGACGAGATTTCCGACGACTTGGAGGACGTGAACGCCGACATCCGGGGTCTCATCGACCAACTCCGAGACCAGACGAACGCCCCGCTTCGCCTCGCGGTCCGGTTCAGCGGCGACGAGTCGGACGTGCTGTTCATCCGCGAGGACGTGCGCGAGCAGTACACCGACCCCGAACTCGAAGACCGCATCGAGACCATCGTGATGAAGGGTCTCGGCGACCCGCCGCGCGAGCGACCGCTGTTCGACTTCGGGACGCTGGACGCCACGATTCGGTGGTACGAGAACGTGCAGGTCGCCCACTTCCCGTACCGCGAGTGGTCGGGGCTGGCGTTCGTCTTCGACCGGCGCGAGTCGCCAATCGTGGACTTGGCGAAACAGCATCTTCAAGACGAGTAGGCTCAGAACTCGGTCCACGTCCGCGGGCCGAAGTCGCCCCCCCGGACACGCAACTCCGTGGCGTCCTCGGTCTCTCGAACCTCCACCAGCGCGTCGAACACCTGCATCAGTCGCTGGGTGATTTCTCGCTCGCCGCCGACCGTATCGAGCGTGAAGACGCCCGTAAAGCCCGAACTGGCGATTCGACCCGTGATGACGTGGAGGAACTGGTAGACCCGACGCACGTCGGCGTACATCAGGACCGGCGACAGCGAGTCGAAGCCGAGTCGGGCGCGTTCGACCGCCTCGTCGTGGTAGAAGTCCTGCATGAACCCCGAGAGTTCGATGCCGATACCCGTGAGGTCGCCGGGGTCGGCCACGTACCGGACCGTCTCGGTCTCCTGTACGGCTTCGACCGACCTGCTCTTACTCACGCAGTCCACGAACCGGAGTTTCCACGCCTCGGCGTCGTGGTGCCGGTCGAACGCCTGCTGTAACTGCGCGGCGCTCCGTTTTGTCGTGGCGAGGATGGCCGCGCGGTCCGGCGTCTCCATCAGGTCCAGCATCACCGCGCGCTTTCTGGTCAGCGGTTCCCCGGCGACGAGGACGTTCGCGCCGCTGTCGAGCGACTCGGGCGACAGCGGCAGTTCCCTCCCGGCGTCGGCGTCGGGCACTCTTACCGGAAGGATGTCGGCACGCGACCTTAAAAGTAGCACGTCCGGACCGGCCGTCGTCCGAGTCGCTCTACAGTTCCTTCCGGAGGTACGCGCCGAGCGCCCCGCCGAGCGCCCCGGCACCGACGAGGTAGACCGCGACGACGACGAAGAGAAAGATGGCGAAGATACTGCTGAGCGCGAGCAGGGGTTCGCCGCCGAGCAGGAGGAATCCGGCGACTGCCCACGCGAACAGGAACGCCGGAATCGTCGCTATCGCGCCGGAGATTGCGCCGACCTTCGCGCCCTCGCCGAGGTCCCCCTTCTGGAGGTAGCCCGCGACCCCGCCGCCAGCGATGGCCGCGAACGGCAGGAGAGGCGCGGTCACGACGGTCACGACGGCACCGACGACGGCGTTCATCAGCGTGTTCGGGTCGTCGTCGCGCGGACGCTCGTCTGTCGGCGAACGGTTCGCGGACCGGACGGTGGTGCGTTCCTCTTCCATATCGGGACTTTCGTCCGCGATAGGATATACTTTCGCCGGGGTCTCGTTTGAGTCCGCTCTAGTTGGCCAAAAATCTATTTTATCTAACCAAACGTCTTTGTCCCGAGTAGGTGTACTCCGCGTCATGCATTCGAGACTCGCCATACTCGGTTTCGGGTTGCTGTTGGTGACTGCGGGGTGTCTCTCCAGTGCGCCAGCTAGCGACCAGAATCGGGAGACAACGAATGCTTCGACGCCAGTACAGACGCCGCCCCCCGACTCGTCCAACGATACTCGTCTGACCGAGAGGTCTCTCCCGGAGCGACCTGAGAATCTGACGCGAGAGAACGTCGTCGGGTTCGTTGAAGACTACGAACAGGCGTACATGTGGAACGAAGAACTCACGAACGACACCACCGAGTTGGCGATGACCCCGGCCCGAACGAAAATTCTCAACGTTACCGCGACGGGGTTCGTCGTCCACCTTGAAGTGGGATTCTCGAAGACCCTCCGGCGAGACGGCAGTGAGATGTCCGGCGGCGGATTCTACACGGTGAATTACTTCGTCAACGAGACGGTGATATTACGCGCTCAGACGGCCGGTCAGGTCCGTCCCGGCCCGAATCCGCGAAACGGGACTGTCGTTGAGGCCTAACTCCGTTCGACCCTGTTTTCCGTCTCGCTCCTCCACACTATCTCGGAGCCACTTTCTCGTTATTTGGTGGAAAACAGTCCTCAATTAAACACAAAATAAATATAAATAATACAAAATCGACATGATATAGGGATTTATTAATATAATTAATCATATCTAAATACGGTAGAAAGGGATAAGTGTTAATCTTCCAACTAGATTGTTGTGGTGCAGATAACATGAATGAGTCCCCCAACGAAACGAGAGAACGACGCGAGACGCCAACGCGACGTAGCATCTTGAAAAGCGCCGGTGGTCTCGGAGTCCTCACGCTCGGTCTCGGTACCAGTACCGACCTCGCCGCCGCCGACCCGAGCAAGTTCGAGCGCGGAACCGTCCAGTTCGTCGAGGTCAAAGAGGAGTTCCCGAACGCCCCGACGGGACCGAAGTCTGCGCGACACGGTACCGCCGGATACGTCGTCGAACCTTCCAAGAAACGACTCACGCTCACGAATGCGCCCGTCGATACGTTCACGGGCGACTCCGGCGTGGTCGCCGCCGACGGCGAGTTCTACGAGAGTGGCACCTCGTTCCCGATTACGAAATCGAGGTATCAAATCCCGGTCGAGACCGACTACCGAGGACTGACAAACGAATACGTCGGTCTCGGTCGGAAACGGTCGGTTCCGAAAGCGTCGCTGGTCGAAGCAAACGGTGCGGTTCGTCTCGCCACCGGCGGCGACGAGATGCGTGTCCCCGAAGGGCAGGAAGCCGAGTTCGAGGACCGGACCGTTTCGGTCACGCCCGCGAACGGCGAGCGACCGGTTTCGGCTCGCCAGCGCATTACGGTTCGAAACCACGGGCAAGTGACGCTCTACGCTCACGAGGACTACATGGTGTTCCCGCTCGCGTCGAACGACCCGTACGCGCGCGCTCGCGTCCAGTCTCTACTGGCGTTGGCGCAAGACCAACTCTCGAAAATCGACGAGGCCGACCTGCTCGCGGTCCCCAAGGACGTTCAGGTCGAGACGAACGCTAACGGAGGTGCGTAACGATGCAGACGAAAACCCGACCAAAAGACTTCGACCCCGAGGAGGCTAAGACGATAGCGGTCCAAATCGTCGGTACCGACCCGTTCTGGAACAACTACTCCAACCAGTCGGCCAGCAACAAGATGGACGACATCTTGAGCTGGATTTCCGACAAGTGGAGTACGAACATCGAGGACGGAAGCAACGAGTACGACGCGGGCGTCACCGCACAGTACACCGGCGGCGTGACCATCCCCGCGTCCGCGCTCCCGGACAACAACGCCCTCAACGACCGGTTGTACGCCGCCGACGACTGGCTGAAGAACAACGAGGGCAACCTCTACAGCGGCGCTGAATCCATCGTCGTCGTGGACTACTACGGAGACGACTCCGGTACCTACGGCTGGGGATATATCGGCTCTGCTGGCGACGACGACGACATCTGCGGTCTCGTGGACACTCACCACGAAGACAACGGCAACCTCCCCACGGAACTCTCGAACGTTGAGTCCGAGGGCGTCGGTTTCCACGAGCTACTCCACACCTTCAACGCCGAACACCCCTCGGACGTGAGTACGTACTCGAACCGCAACTACTACGACTACATCTCCATCATGTACAGCTGGGACGGCGTTTCGTGTACCGACGGCGGGAACACGGAGATAATCACCGACTTCACCAGTAGCTGTGCGACCAACTCCGTGCGCAACTACATCGACAACAACAACCTGTCGTAACCCGACTGTCGGTCATTTTTTCGAGAACGGAAGAGAAGACGAACCCACCAGCGACTGCTCTTTACACCGCTTCGGTCCCGCGGACACCGGTCCGAACCTGACAGGCGTCCTCGACGGGCATCACGAAGATTTTGCCGTCGCCGGGTTCGCCGGTGTCGGCGGCGTCACGAATCGCTTCGACCACCTCGTCGGCGGGCACGTCCGCGACGACGCACTCGACTTTCACCTTCTGGTGGAGGTCCACGGTGTACTCCTCGCCGCGCCACTGGCCGGTCTTGGCGGGTTGGCTCCCGCGACCCGAGACGTTCGTCACCGTGAGACTCGGCGCGCCGACCTGCGCGAGGGCGGTCTTGACGTTGCTGAGGCGGTCCGGGCGGACGACTGCCGTGACCATCTTGATTTGCCCCGCGTTGGGCAGGTCGCCCGCACCGTCGGCCCGCAGGCCGCCCGCGCCGTCCGTCCGGACGGCGCTCCCTTCCACGTCGGGACCGCCGAACTCGGGGTAGGTGTCCACGCCGTGTTCGGCGATGTCGAGACCCTCGCGCTCGTGTTCGAGGCTGACGCGGGCCTGTCCGAGCAGTTTGAGGACGCCGAAGACGAGTCCGGTCGCGCTTATCGTCCAGAGGGCGATGACGCCGACGCCGATGGCCTGCGCGAGGAAGCTCACTTCGTAGCCGGGAATGGCGAAGAACGGGAACAGGAGCGCCCCGAGGACGCCCGCGGAGCCGTGAACCGGGAAGACGGCGCACACGTCGTCTATCTTGAGCTTCTTCTCCACGAACTCGAAGACGACCGGGAGTTGGCCGCCAGCGAGCAGGCCGACGACCAGCGCGCCGGTCCACGTAATCGCGTTCGTGTTGCTGGTGATGCCGACGAGTCCGGCGAGCATCCCGTTGGCGACGAAGAGGGTGTCCACCTTCTCGGTCTTGACCAGCGAGACGGTCCCGGCACCGATTGCGCCCGCGGCCATGCCGAGGGTGGTGGTCAGCGCCACGCGACCCACCGTGTCGGCGAACGCGCCGAGCGCGAGGCTACCGCTCTCGACCACGAAGACGCTCGCGGCGGTCCCGACGTTGAAGCCGTACCAGCCGAAACAGAGGATGAGCGTCCCGAGGACCGCGAAGGTCACGGAGTGACCGGGGATGACGTTGACCGACCCGTCGTCGTTGTAGCGGTCCATCCGCGGGCCGAGAATCCACGCCGCGGTCAGGCCCGCGATGCCGCCCATCCCGTGGACGATGACGCCGCCCGCGAAGTCCTGAAAGCCCGGCCCGATGTCGGTCAGGAAGCCGCCAGCCCACGTGAAGCCGACGACGACGGGGTAGATGACCGCCGACAGCAGGACGGTGTAGGTGACGTAGGCCCGGAGCTTCGCGCGGCCCGCAATCGCCCCGGAGACGATGGTCGCCGCGGTCATGGCGAACACCGCGCCGAACAGCCAGCCTATCCACGAGTCCGACCCTCCGTTGACGTAGGCGAAGGGGTCGGCGGCCCCGCCGACCACCGACGAGATGCCCGCGCCGACGAGGAAGTAGACCACGACGCCCACGCTCCACGTCAGCATGTTCTTGGTCAACTGGTTGGCGACGTTCTTCGACCGGACCTGCCCCGCCTCCAGCATGGCGAATCCGGCGTGCATGAAGAAGATGAGGAAGGTCACTGTCAGGACCCAGACGTTGTTGACCCCGCTGGCTATCGAACCGGGGTCCACCTGCAACGGCGCGCCTATCATTCCGACTCCTCCGTCGGGAGTACCACCAAATCGTCTGGACGACTGTTCAGGAAAACCTCGAATTCCTCTTGGTTCGTGTGTTCGCTCACGATATAGTGTGACGGCAAAGCAGTACATAAGGTTGTGCGTTGATATTTTACAAAATAATGGGTCTACGGTAGACGGTCGTCCGGTTTAAAATCGGATAATAGCGATATAAGGTTGTATTCCGTCCAGAAATTCGTCGTTCGTCAGGTCGGTTTCCGGACGTTCGTAGTGTCGGCGTCGCGGGTGGTACGCGGCGGCGCGAACCGGCGGTGCGCGCGAAAATCGGGGGGTCTCGGGCGGTCGAACGCCGTCAGTCGCGTCGTCGGTCCTCGAACGCGAGTCCGCGTCGTCGCTCCACGAACCGAAGGACCAGTTCGGTCATCCGGAACGGATACTTCGGAAAGTCGTCTCTGTCTACCGCCTGCTCGCCGTCCGGCGGTTCGTGGAAGTGGTCTCGGGCGTTGTGGTCGTTCGCGTGACGGTCCCACCGACACCGATAATCGTCGGCTTTCCGCTCCCAAACCTCGCGGTACGTGACGAAGAAGTCGCCGCCTACCAGTACCTCGAACTCTACCGATACCTGTCGAACTTCACTGGGGTAGTAATTCGCTTCGAGTTCGACGACTACCTTGTTCGATTTGTTTCGCGGTCTGACGCGGATACTCGTTACCCAATTTAAGCCTCGCCACTCGTCGGCGATGTCGCGCAACACTCGGTCGTCTACTGAGGTTCGGCCCACGGCGCTCGGTTCGACTATATCGACTACAGAGTTTAAAGATACTTATTCCGAAATCCGCAGGCGCTCCCCGGAAGCGTCCTCGCGTGGAACCGTCGAATCGAGGTCGAGTTTGTTCCGGAGAGCGGCCACCACGTCGTCCATTCGGTCGCGGACGCTCTGCCACCGGCGGACTTTCTCGGCGGACTCGGCCGCGTTTTCGTAGCCTTCTCCGAGCATATCGACGCTCGCGGGCGACTCCCCGTCGAGTTCCTCGGCGAGTCGCTCGTCCTCGGCCGCGAGTTCGCTCAGCGTCTCCTGTAGTTCCTCGACCGACTGCTCTCGCTTGAGCGCGTCGATTCTTAGCCAGTCGAAGTACGACTCGTTTCGGACGAACGTCTCCGGGTTGGTCCCAGTCCGAACCAGCACGTGCCAGTTCTCGAAGTGGTTCAGATGCTTCCGTGCGGTCTCTCTCGACACGTCGGCGTCGTCTGCGACCTCCGCTACCGTGGTCTCCTCGGTCAGATTCGGGACGAGCATCGACACGCGCTCTAAGGCGCTCCGATTTTCCGTCTTCGTTCGGTAGTCGGCCAGCGGCGACGGAGCGGACGGACTCCCCGAGTCTTCAGCCATCACAGAATTATTTGAGCTACTACTGATTATATTTTGTGCTAGTCGATACGCCCCTCTCTCGCCGAACAAAAGCAACCAAATTATGGCTAAAGAAAACAAAAATCAGCCTCTAAGAAATCTATAGTTGGTCGGCAACGTCCTCCGCGAAGTACGTCAGAATCAGGTCCGCTCCGGCGCGCTTCATCGACACCAGCGACTCCAGCGCGACTTCCTCGAGATTTAGCCACCCCTTCTCGCTGGCGGCGTGGAGCATCGCGTACTCGCCGCTGACGTTGTAGGCCGCGACGGGGTGGTCGAACTCCTCGCGGATGTCGCGCACGATGTCGAGGTACGGGAGCGCGGGCTTGACCATCAACACGTCCGCGCCCTGTTCTACGTCGAGGCGGACCTCGCGCATCGCCTCGCGGCGGTTCGCGGGGTCCATCTGGTAGTGTCGCCGGTCGCCGAACGCGGGCGCGCCGTCGGCGGCGTCTCGGAACGGGCCGTAGAAGGCCGACTCGTACTTGGCGGCGTAACTCATGATTGGCACGTCCGAGAAGCCCGCGGCGTCCAGCGACTCTCGAATCGCCCCGACCATCCCGTCCATCATCCCCGAGGGTGCAACCATGTCCGCGCCCGCTTCAGCGTGCGAGACGGCGATTTTCCCGAGGAGGTCCAGCGTCTCGTCGTTCCTGACGGTGAGTCGCGCCGCCGATTCCGCGCCGTCCTCCAGCACTCCGCAGTGGCCGTGGTCGGTGTACTCGCAGAGGCACACGTCGGTAATCACGTAGGCGTCGGTCTCCGCCGTGACGCGCCGTGTCGCCTCTTGGACCACGCCGTCGTCGGCCCACGCGCGGGTGCCTCGTTCGTCTTTCGACTCGGGGATGCCGAACAGCATGACCGCCTCGACGCCGGTTTCGAGCACTTCCTCCACGCGCGCGACGGCCTCGGAGACCGGTACGCGCTCGTGGCCGGGCATCGACTCGATGGGGCGTCGCACGTCGGTCGTCGCGTCCACGAACACGGGCGCGATGAGGTCGCTGGCGTCCACGTCGGTCTCGCTGACCATCCCGCGGATTCCGTCCCGCCGGAGACGGCGGGGCCGGTCGCTGAGGTCCATGTCCGGGATTTGCGCCGCGGGCGTCAAAACCGCGTCGCTCCCGCCGCAGTTCTGTCACGCCGCAAAAACCAGTGAACGCTCGGTACGACTTTCCACCGGCGAACGCCCGGCGAATCGACCGAGGGTGGGATGAAGGGGCCGGTCGCTCGCGGTCCGAAGGGCCGTGGTCGTTTCAGCGACCTCTATCTGACGCAACTACGTCCGGCAGATATGTCGCTGAACGACCGCGAGCGACCGGGGGCTTCAAGAGGACAACACTACCGAAATCGTGCCGTTTGCGCTCACAGCTACACTAAGATAGAGTATCCGGGCGGGGCTTCAGTAGACGTTTCTCTTCTCGTTATCTTCGACTCTCTTACGATGCTCTCAGAACACGTCTCTCGAACGGGGTCATAACGCATTTAGTACACCCAGTCGATACGACAGTCACGAATGCTTTCCCCGCTCGCTCTCGTCGCTTCCGACGCGCCTGTCGCGCTCGGAGCCGCGGTACTCCTCGTAGGCGTGTTACTCTCGAACGCGACCGAACCCGGCCGCGTCCGGCAGTTCTTCGCGGACAACGGTCTCGTCTTGCTGACGGTCGGCATCGTCCTCGCGGCGGTGGTCGGCGTCGGCCTGTTCTTCGTCGGGAACAAGGAACTCGCCAAGGCGTGGCTCAACCAGTACGGCCTGCTCGCGCTCTTCCTCATCCTGATTCTGGAGGGCGCGATGCTGCTCTACTTCGCGCCGAGCGAGAGCCTCGTTCCCCTCGGCGTCACCCTGCTCGCGGAGTCGGCCAGCGACTACGCCACTATCGGCGCAGTCATCGGCGTCGCCGTCGTCGGCGCGACTATCGGCCAGTACGCGCTCTTCTTGCTCGCAAAGCGCGGCGGCCGGGAGTACCTGCTCGAAAAGCGGTGGTTCCGAATCGACGCGGACCAACTCGACCGCTTCGACGGGTGGTTCCAGCGGTGGGGCCGGGTCGTCGTCCCGGTCAGCAACGCTCTGCTTTTCACCCGCGGGATGCTCACGGTGCCCGCCGGATTCGCGGAGATGAACGACACGGAGTTCGTCGTCCTCTCGGCGCTCGGCACTCTCGTCTTCCAGACGTGGCTCGCGGCCGCGGCGCTCTACGCCGTCGAACTCGGCTTCCTCGGCTTCCTCTGACCCGGCGGGCTACCCGTCCGCACTTCTCTGCGAACCGAGAGGCGTCACACCTAACAAGCCAGAGTACTTACGTCGGCTTGCGCTCGCGTGCCGACTTCATCGCGTGCCATGCTTTGAAATCCACGCGAGCGCATTTCTGCCGCGATGGGTGCGGCAGTCGCCGTTTTTCGACCCGAGGTTCGAGTGCCGAAACGGACACGTGTTTGATACCACTCGCCCTCCCGTAGAGGTCTACGGGTCTCCCATCGCACTCGTCGGGGTACGGGACTCCGACGCAGTACTCGCGTTCGACGGGATAGTTCCTCGCCTCGACCCAGAAGAAATTGCGTAGTCAGTCCGCCGCGACTTCCACGCGCTCTTTCTGTCCAATCGCTTCGACCAGCAACTCCGACACGTCCACGATTTCGATGTCGTCCTCGTAGCCGCCGGTCTTGCGGCCGTCCTCGTACATCGTCATGCACATCGGGCACGCGACGACGAACTTCTCGACGCGGCTTCCCGAATCGGTGTCGTTCAGGGCTTCTCGGAGGCGTTCCTCGCTCGGCTTGGGGTCTTCCTCGAAGTCCATCCAGAGGCCGCCACCGCCGCCGCCGCAACAGAACGAGTCGTCGCGGTTGCGCGGCATCTCGTCCAACTCACACCCGGTCGCTCTCACGATTTCGCGGGGTGCCTCGTACTCGTCGTTGTACCGCCCGAGGTGACACGGGTCGTGGTAGGTGACGGTGTAGTCGAGTTCGGACCCGGAGAGTCCCAACTCGCGGAACAGGTTTTCGACCACCTGTGTGTAGTGGAACACGTCGTCCTCGCTCCACTCACACTCCTCGAACTCCGGATACTCGTTCTTGAAGGTGTTGTAGCTGTGGGGGTCCGTGCAGACGATTTTGTCGTAGTCGCAGTCGCCGATTGCCGCGGCGTTGTCCTCCACGAGCATCTCGTAGAGTCCTTCCTCGCCGACCCGACGCACGTCGTTGCCGTCGGCCTGTTCGTCGTCGTAGAGGATGCCGTACTCGACGCCGGACTCTTCGAGGATGGTCGCCAACGAGCGAGCGACCTTCCGGTTGCGCTCGTCGAAACTCGGGTAGTCGCCGACGTACCAGAGGTACTCGACGGACTGCTCGCGGGCGTCGGGAATCTCGAAGTCGAGTTCGTCGGCCCAGTCGGGGCGCTTGCGCTGGGGTTCGCCGAACGTGTTGCCGTTCTGGAACACGTTCATCATCGTGTCTTGGACGTTGGGGTCCATCTGGCCCGACTCGGTGAGTCGGCGGTTCATCTGCGTGAACTGCTCGACGTGTTCGATTTCGACCGGACAGGCGTCCATACAGGCCATGCAGGACATGCACGACTCCATCGTCTCGCTGTTGATGACCGAGGCACCGCCGTCGGCGATGATGTCCTTCTCCTCGGTCCGCCCGGCGTCCAAGTCCTCGCGGTACTGTTTCAGGTCGAGAATCACGTCGCGTGGGTCGAGGGGTCGGCCCGACGCTTTCGCGGGACAGACCGACGAACACCGGCCGCACTTGGTACAGGCGTCGTGGTCGAGTAGTTCCTTCCACGAGAAGTCCTCGATGGACCCGTGTCCGATTTCCTCGGGACTGGCGTCGTCGGGCACGCCGGGAAGTCGCTTGCCCGCCTTCTCGTCGCGGGTGACGACGTTGGCGAAACTCGAAATCATGTGGAACGGCTTGGCGTACGGAACCGCGGCGACGAACGCGAGCGCCAAGATTGCGTGGGACCACCAGATGGCGGGGTAGGCCGCGGCCGCCATCTCGGGGGTCACGCCCGCGAGTTCCATCACGTCGTAGACGAACCACCCGACGAAACTCACCGTCTCGAACGACACGTCGCGGGTCGCGCTCGTCCCGAGGATTCGGACGCCCTCGGTGACGTAGCCGCCGACGCCCAACAGGAAGAGCGCCCAGATGAACAGGTCGTCCTCGGTGGAGGTGTGTTTGCCCCAGAGCCGACCCTCCCGGACCCAGTAGCGCCGGTAGATGGCCATACCGACGCCGACCACGAACAGCAGACCCATCGCGTCCATCACCAGCGAGTACGAGAGGTAGAACGCGCCGACGAAAAAGGAGTCCTGCCCGAGGGCCTTCGTCCAGATGTCCATGTCTATCATCAGGATGGTCGTCCCGATGAACAGGGTCAGAAAGCCCCAGAAGATGAACGCGTGCATCAGGCCCGCGTAGAGGTCCCGGTCGAACTGCTTCTGGTTCGAGAAGACGATTTTGGTCGCCGAGACGATTCGTCCCGTCAGGTCGTCGAGGCGGTCGAACCACGACTCGGTTCCGTCCGCGTAGGTAGAGAACCGTTCGTAGACGCCGACGGCGAAAATGGCTATCGCCACCGCCGCGAGGTAGTAGAAGATGGCCTCTCCGAAGTGGCCTATCTTCCACAACGTCGGGCGGGTCACGTCGGACCCCGCCTGCGCCAGCACAAATCTTGCCATGTTTTACACGGGGGACAGGATTCGCATAAGTTTTACCGACTCAGGCGGCTTCCCCGTCCAAAAACGGACTCGGAGTTTATAATTTAGACTATCGCCCACGCCAGCAGTCCGAGACTCACCACCGCCACCGGTACGTCGGTCCGCGAGAGCGAGAGGTGGGGAAGCGTCGGGTTCCACGCGAAACACCGGGCGCGGAGCGCCAACGCGAACCTGTCGGACCGCGAGAGCGCCCGCGCCAGTCCCGAGACGCCGACGAGTCGCATCCGCTCGACCAGTCCGCGCTGGTCGCCGAGTCGGGCGGCCGACGCGTCCCGAATCCGGCGCAGGTCGGCCTGCAAGACGGGAAGGAACCGGAAGACGAACCCGACGCCGGTGCCGAGAAGTCGGCCCGTCTTTCCGGGCACGAGGTGCTGAATCGCCGCCCGCGAGTCCCTGACGGGGGTCGTCCGGAGGTAGGCCGCGCTTGCGAACAACACGAGGACGACCCGATAGCTGGCGAGCAGACTCTCGAACCCCTGTTCCACCCGAAGCCACGGGGGACCGAGCGTCAGCGCCGAAAGCAGGGGACCCGCCAGCAGGAACGGGAAGACGAAGCGGTACCCGACCAGCGTCTCGCGCGCGCCGAGACCGGACGCTCGGAGGACGACGAACGCGACTGCCGTCAGCGCGAGCAGACCGCGAGGCGTCGTGTGCGCGAACGCCGCGGCCGCGAACGCGACCTGAAAGGCCAGTTTCGTCCGGGGGTCGAGTCGGTGGGCCAGCGAGTCGCCCGGCAGATAGCTCAGCGTCACGGGACTCGGACGCCGATGTCGGGGAGTCGTTCGCGCGCGTCCGCGGGCGCGGCGTCCACGGCCACGCGTCCGTCCGCCAGTGCGACCACTCGGTCGGCGAGTTCGAAGGCGTCCCGCAGGTCGTGAGTCACGAGGACGACGCCGGTGCCAGACTCCTTTAGACGCCGCAACTGCTCGACCACCGACTCGCGCGCCGGGGCGTCGAGTCCCGTGAACGGTTCGTCTAACACGAGGTGGTCGGGGTCCATCGCTAGCGCCCCCGCGATGGCGACTCGCTCTCGCTCGCCGCCCGAGAGTTCGTCGATTCGCTCGTCGCGGCGTCCCGCCATGTTCACGGCGGCGAGGCTTTCCTCGACTCGGCGGTCGATTTCCTCGCGTGGGAGACCGAGGTTCTCCGGGCCGAATGCCACGTCCGCGCCGACCGTCGCCGAGACGAACCCGTCGCGGGGTTGCTGGAACACCATCCCGACGCGGGTCCGGGCGGCCACGAGGTCCTCGGAGACCGACGTGCCGTCAACCAGCACCTCGCCCTCGTCGGGTTCGAGCAGGCCGTTGAAGTGGCGGACCAGCGTGGTCTTGCCCGACCCGTTCGCGCCCGCCAGCAGGACGAACTCGCCGTCCGGAATCGACAGCGAGACGCCATCGACCGCCGCCGGTGGGTCCCCGTCCGACGCACCACTCGCGCCGTACCGGTGGACCAGTTCGCGGGTCTCTATCATGCGCTACTCTGCGGTGATTTGGTCGCTCCGGACGACGCCGACTGCGGCGGCCATCTTGAACGCCTCGGCGGGAATGAACGCCAGCGCCCCCGCGACGAACGCTTTCTGGAGCGTCATGCCGAGGACGAGCGCCATACCGACCACGCCGAAGGCGTAGATGACCGCGGTTCCGGCGACCATCCCGGCGACGAGGCGGCCGAGACCACACTCGTCGGGGTCGCCGAGTCGCAGGCCGCCGTGGACGATTGCGCCGACCGCGAACGCCGCGACGGGGTACGACCAGAGGTAGCCCCCGGTCGGACCGAGGAGCGCGCCGACGCCCGCCGACCCGCCCGCGAAGACGGGCGCGCCGACCGCTCCGGCGACGAGGTACAGCGCCATCGAGACGCCGCCCCACGCCGGACCGAGCAGGATTCCGGCAAGGAAGACGCCAAGCACTTGGAGGCTGACGGGCGCTGGCGAGAAGGGGTTCGGGAACGAGACGTAGGCGAACGCGCCGGTGAGCGCGGCCAGTAACGCCGCGCGAGCGACGTTCTCGACCGTCTGTTCGCCGACGAGTTCGACCGAAGCCGTGTCGGTACTCATGTCCGGTCGTGGTTCGTCAACCCGAAAGAACGCTTCGGTTGACGACGCTCGTCTCGTCGCGTGCCGTTGCCGACAAATTTTTATATCACCATCACGACCCACCCACATCAGTAATGGACGAGAAGACAGAGGAACTCCGTGACATCTTCATGGATGTCACCGACGAATCCACCGTCACCGAACAACAGGAGGAGACCCACGGGTCCCTGAGTTCGGAGACGGCGGTCGAGGAACGCCTCGAAGAAGTCGTCGGCCGGATGCGCGAGCGCTACGACTTCGGAACGACGTTCTCGGACGAGGAACTCGTGACGGTCGTCCGGGGCTTCTACGCGGGCGACTCCGACGCCGAAATCGCCCGAAGTCTCGGCGACGCTTCGCTCGGCAAGACCGTCGCGCGCGCCCGCATCGACCTCCACCTCCTGCGCGAGGACGACTCGGACGCGCCGTTCGACGTGGACGACCTGCGCGAGTTGCTCGACGCGGGCGCTTCGGCGGCCGAGTGCGCCGACGAACTCGACGTGAGCGAATCGACCGTTCGACGCTATCGCCGGGTCGTCGAGACCCAACAGGAGCGCCGGACCGTCAACGACCAGTTCCGCAACGAGTTCGAGAACGTCCTGCAGGACCGGGAACTCTCCGACCGGATGACCGAGGGCGTCCAAGAGGACGGACTGGACGACGCCACCGAGGGGATGGAGACCAACGTTTCCTTCTGAGACCACCTTTTTCTTCGTCGGGTGGCCGCAGGCCGTCGGCCTGCGGCCACCGCTCCTCGAAAAATCTGGACCAAAAAGGCCGCTCGCTCCGCTCGCGCGGACGCTAGACGGTGGATTTTGTCGGGCCGAGCGTCTTCGATGTTTGTTGGGCCGAGCGTCCGCTCCCTCGTTCCACTCGGTCGCTCGCCGGTCGTCGGCGGCCGGACACATAATTTCATTGCTTAAACAATTGCAGAATTAGCCGAACTTTATGCCCGAGGACGGGACGAACCAATCGCGTGTCGAAGATTCCGTTCAGCGAACTCGAAACCGCGGCGTACTGCCCGCGGAAGTTGTACTACCGGCGGCGCGACGACATCGAAGTCCCCGACGAGGTGGCCGAGCGCCGGGACGTGGCGTTCCGGTACGGCGACCTGCTGGCCGGTCCGGACGAGCGACTCGCCGACCTGCCGCTGTCGGTGAGTCCGGCCGAGTTCCGTTCGCACCTCGACTACGCCCGCGGGCGGTTCGACGCCGCGTGGTCCGAGATTCGGGACCCGAGCGAGCGCGAGCGTCTGGTCGAGGGCAAGGACTGTCGCGGCGTCGTCCACAAGGTCCTCTCGCTCGACGCGCCCACGCCCGCGATGGTGTTCACCGGCGACCCGCCCGAACAGGGCGTCTGGGAACCCCAGACGGTCCGGGCCGTCGCCGCGGCGAAGGCGCTGTCGTGGGAGTCGGGCCAACCGGTCGAACGCGCGTTCGTGGAGTACCCGACTCACGGCGCGATTCGGGAAATCAGCATCGGCACGCGCCGGAAGGCGGCCTACCGGCGTTCCGTCAATGCGGTCCGGTCGCTCGACGGCCCGCCGCCGCGCCTCACGAACGACGCCAAGTGCGAGGCCTGCGACTACCGCGCGGAGTGCGGCGTGAAAACCCGGTCGCTGAAGTCGCTTCTCGGACTCTGAGTCCCGAAGCGGGTCCCCGGATACCGACGACCGCTCGCGGTCACTCGCGTAGCCACGCCGCCACCGCGTCGGCGTTCGCACCCCGGCGGTGAATCTCGCCGGACGCGACGTTCACCACGGTACTCCCGGTGCCCCCGGTCTCGCCGCCGTCGAGGACGACGGCGGCGTCTCGAATCTCGTCGTCCACGTCGTCGGCGCGGGTCGCGCTCGGCCGACCGCTCACGTTCGCGCTCGTACTCGTGACGGGTGCGACCGCGCCCAAGAGCGCCAGCGCGACCTCGTGGTCGGGCACGCGCACCCCCACGCGCGAGCGCCCGGCAGTCAAAATATCGGGCACCGCCTCGCGCTTCTCGCAGAGGACGGTGACGGGACCGGGAAGGAACTCGCGCATGAACCGCTCCTCGCGGTCGGTCGCGCGGACGTACTCCAGCGCGGACGCCACGTCGGGCACGGCCAGCGAGACGGGCTTGTCGCGTGCCCGGCCCTTCGCCTCGAAGACGCGCTCGATTGCGTCCTCGCTCAGCGCGTCCGCGCCCAACCCGTAGACCGTCTCGGTCGGGTAGACGACGAGTTCGCCGTCCCGAATCGCGGCCGCCGCGCGTTCGATGTCCTCGTCCATGCCTCTCTCTGGGTAATCTGTCGAAAAAAGGGTAGCGCCTGCGGCCGCTCAGAAGAACACGCGCGGGACGCCGGTGCCCTGCACCGCCTCGTCGTACTTGTCGTAGTACGACCGGCGCTTGTTCCAGTCGGGGTCCCACACTTGGAAGTCGAGGTGCGGGCCGGTGCCCGCGCCCGTGTCGCCCTCGTAGGCGACCACGTCGCCGCGCGAGACGGTCGCGCCGTCGGCGACATTGAACGACTGGAGGTGGCCGTAGCCGGTCTTCCACCCGTTGCCGTGGTAGATGATGAGCCAGTTGCCGTATCCGCCGTCGTCGTAGCGTTGCTCGGCGGTGCCGCCCGCCGCCGCGTGGATGGGCGTGCCGCCGCCGTCGGCGAAGTCCACCGCGCGGTGGTATCGGGTGCCGCCGTCGCGGGTGTCCCAGTACGTCGAGGTGACGGTGCCCGTCATCGGACACGCGAAGTTGGCGCTCGACAGCCAGTCTTCGGCGACCCAGCCGGTCACCGACCCGTTGTCCCCGTCTCCGGAGAACTGGACCTTCCACCAGTTGTAGCCGTCGCTCGATTCGGGACCCTGAAACACGCGCCCGCCGGTCCGCTTGGCGGCGGTGGCGACGATACCTGCGCTCGTCGTCGCGTCCTCTCGGACGTTGAGGTCCGAGGTGGTGAACACGGGGGTCAGGTACTCGTAGTCTTTCGCCGCGGCCGCGGTACCGGTGAGGGCCGCCGTGCCTGCGACTGCCGCGCCGCTCGCCTTCAGGAAACTGCGTCTGCTGGTTTCGTCGTTTACCATTTGACTTCCTCGAATCGGAGGGCGTACTAGATATTAAAATTAACTACAAAAGAAAACAATTTAAGAATATCTAAAGCCTGAATAAGGTCCGTCAGAGGTAGCTCTTCGGGATACCGGACCCGGCGATGAGGTCCTGACCGTCGAAACCGGGGATGTCCTGATTCGCGCCGTTGTACCGGATTGCGAAGTGGACGTGCGGTCCGGTCGAGTTGCCGGTCGAACCCATCTCGCCGATTTGTTGGCCTTCCGAGACGGTCTGGCCGTCCGAGACGTACCGCTCCTGCATGTGGCAGTAGATGCTCGTCCAACCGCCGCCGTGGTCGATGGAGACGTAGTAGCCACATCGGTCGCCGTACCCGGTGTAAGCCGTCCCGTCGCGTGCGGCGACTAGCGGCGTCCCGTAGTCGTTACCGATGTCGATGGCACCGCCGTCCTCGGCGGAGGTCTGGGTGATGAAGCCCCAGCAGGGGTACGAGAAGTCCGTCGGACCGTCGAGCCACGCGTCACCTTCGGCGACCCAGCCGGTGATGCGGCCGTTGTCGCTGTCTTGGTTGAACGAGACTTTCCACCACGTGTAGCCGTCGGCGCTCGTCGGGCCGTCTACGATGTGGCCGCCGGTCCACTGGTCGGCGGTGGCCTTGACACTCGCGCTGGTACTCGGCTGTTCACGGATGTTGAGGTCGGTCGTCGTGATGGCGGGGTCGCTGACCGACAGGTGACCCGCCGCGGCGGTCCCGCTCAGCGCCATACCGCCCACGATTGCCGAACTACTCGCCTTCAGGAAGCTTCGTCTGTCGAAGTCCATGCAATTTACAATTGTTGTTGTAGTAACTAAAAGCTATTCTAGAAAAAATGAATCTTTAGTTCGTCAAATTTTTACAGGGCAGTCAGGACGAGTGCGACCGCACTCTCCGACGGTACAATTTCACGAAAAGTCGGTCGTTCGCATTTCTCGCCGCATCCGAGGCTTTCCAGTTACAGGCCGTCGATGGCGTCCTCGATTTCGTCGTAGTCGGGGAAGTCGGGCCACTCCTCGGCGACCCACGCGTACTCGACGGTCCGGTCCCCGTTCAACAGGAAGACCGCGGGCCGGGGTTCGCTCACGCCCGCCATCCCGTCTAAGTCGTTAGCGATGCCGTACTCCTCGGCGACGCCGTTCTGCGGGTCGCTGAACAGTCGGTAGTCCATCCCGCGCTCCTCGATGAGGCGCTTGTGGGCGTAGGGGTCCGAGATGGAGAGACCGACGATGGTCACGTTCCGACCGTCGTCCCAGTTTCTATCCCGCAACTCGTTCCACACGTACGTCGCGGGGAACGCGCCGTCCATCGTGAAGAAGACCAACAGAACCGGCCCCTCGTCGGTCAACTCCGACAGCGAGGCGTCTTCCCAATACTCGTCGTTGACCAGCGGTCGGGTGAAGTCGGGCGCGGTGTCACCCTCTTCTACGTGGTCTGCGTCGGGCAACGAGACGACTTCGAAGTCCACCATCACTCGCCACCTCCCGAACCGTAGGTGTTTTCGAGGTATTCCACGATGTTGGCGCTCTCGCTCATCGTGACGCCGGTGTTCTCGTCCACGATTGCCGGGACGGTCCGCTTGCCGGAGAGTCGCTTGACGACGTTGCGGTCGCTGTGCATCGGCTCCACGAACCGCGACCGATAGTCGAGGTCGTACTCCTGTAGCTTTCGGACCACGCGCTCGCAGAACGGACACGCCTGCAAGCGATACAGCGTAATCGCCGGACTGCCGGTAGCTGGCTGGCTCATAGGCGCGTATTGGCGCGAAAGAGTCGTAAGGTCTTCGCTCGCGGCAGTCTCGCGCGGTCCCGAACCCGACGGTAGTGTGTCACGTCCGAGGAAAAGAATAAAGAGTTAATCCCGCCGACTCTCAAGTTACGTTGTTGAATGGTTTCACTCCCGATACTCGCGGCCGCGTCTGTCAATGTGGTCCCTATGGCAGAGGTGTTCGGTGTCGCCCTCTCTGATTGGCAAATAACGTGGCTCGGAGTCGTAGCCATCGTCGTTCTCATCGCCCTCTCGGGCTTCTTCTCCTCCTCGGAAATTGCGATGTTCTCGCTCGCAAAGCATCGCGTCGATGCGCTCATGGAGGACAAGGTGCCCGGTGCGGAGGCCGTCGCCGAACTCAAGTCCGACCCCCACCGCCTGCTGGTGACGATTCTCGTCGGCAACAACATCGTCAACATCGCCATGTCGTCCATCGCCACGGGCGTCTTGGCGCTCCACCTCTCGCAGGGTCAAGCGGTGGCCGTCGCTACCTTCGGCATCACGGCGCTCGTCTTGCTATTCGGCGAGAGCGCGCCGAAGTCCTACGCCGTCGAGAACACCGAGTCGTGGGCGCTTCGCATCGCTAAACCGTTGAAGTACTCCGAGTACACGCTCCTCCCGCTGGTCGTCACGTTCGACTACCTGACCCGCCTCGTCAACAAGGTCACGGGCGGTCGGTCGGCCATCGAAACCTCGTACGTCACGCGCGACGAGATTCAGAACATGATTGAGACCGGCGAGCGCGAGGGCGTCATCGAAGAAGACGAGCGAGAGATGCTCCAGCGCATCTTCCGGTTCAACAACACCATCGCCAAGGAGGTTATGACCCCTCGCCTCGACATGACCGCCGTCGCCAAAACCGACGGCATCGAGGAAGCCATCGAGACGCTGGTCCAGAGCGGCCACGAGCGCGTCCCCGTCTACGAAGGTAGCCTCGACAACGTTATCGGCGTCATCCACATCCGGGACTTGGTGCGCGAACACACCTACGGCGAACACGACGAACTCGAACTGGAGGACGTGATTCAGCCTACCCTTCACGTCCCCGAGAGCAAGAACGTGGACGAACTCCTGACGGAGATGCGCGAGAACCGCATGCAGATGGTCATCGTCATCGACGAGTTCGGCACCACCGAGGGTCTCATCACCATGGAAGACATGGTGGAGGAAATCGTCGGCGACATCCTCGAAGGCGAGGAAGAAGAACCAATCGAGTTCGTGGACGACGACACCATCATCGTGCAGGGCGAACTCAACATCGACGAGGTGAACGAGGCGCTGGGCATCGAACTCCCCGAAGGCGAGGAGTTCGAGACCATCGCCGGGTTCATCTTCAACCGGGCCGGGAGACTGGTCGAGGAAGGCGAGGACATCACCTACGACGGCGTTCGCCTCCACGTCGAACAGGTCGAGAACACCCGCATCATGAAGGCCCGCGTGACGAAACTCGACGCGGCCGAACGCGCCGAGAGTGGAGGCGAGCCGGGTGCGGAGTTGGAAGAGGGCGTCGAGACGGAAGGGTAGTCTGTTCTTTCTGCGACACGCCGCCTTATCCGACCATCTCTATCGCGGTGAACGCACCGTACCCGACGCCAATCGCTAACACCAGCGACGCAAGCCACGCCAGCACGGTGTAGCCCATCTTCTCCTTGCTCACGCCGCTTCCCTCCGCGGCGTAACCGCTTCCGACGATGGCGCTCACGATGATTTCGTTGAACGAGACCGGGATGCCGAAGAACACCGCGGTCTGGGCGATGGCGAACGAGGGGATGAGCGCCGCGATAGAGCGGCGGGGACCGAGCGCCGAGTAGTCCTGCGCGAGCGCCTTTATCATCCGGGGCGCGCCGGTCCACGACCCCGCGAGCAGACCGATGCCGCCGCCGACCAGCACCGGCACGAGCGGAATCTCGAAGGGGTCGAGCAGGGGAACCAGCGGCCCGATGGCGAGTCCGACCTGCGACCCGCCAGCGGAGAAGGCGACGAGGCTTCCGAGCGCCAGCAGGAAGTGGCGCTGTCCGGCGTCCAAGTCCCGGCGCACGTCCCACGCGAGCAGTCCGGCGACCACGCCCGCGACGGCGAGCGAGACGACGATTCGGCCCGTCTCGACGCCAGCGACCGGCGGGAGCGCCAGCGAGTCGGCCGCGGTTTCGGCGACGGACTGGCTCACGTCGGGCGGGCCGAGGACGACGAACTTGACGTTGGCGACGATGAGGCCCACGAGACCGGCGAGCAACGGGATGACGACCTGTTCGGCGGTGCGCTCCGAGCGCAGGAGCTTCGCGGTGCTGTACGCGATGGAACTCCCGACGAAGGGCGTGAGGACCCACAGCGCCGAAATTTGGCGGTACTTCGCCCACGCCGGGTCGCCGCCCATCGCCAGTCCGACGCCGACGATGGCCCCCGTGACGGTGAACGCGGTGGCGATGGGGTAGCCCGTGAACACGCCGACGGCGACGAGTACGGCCGCGACCAGCAGACCGGTCGTCGCGGCGATGGCGGTCAACTGGACGCCGCCGATGAGTTCCGTGCCGACGGCTTCCGAGACGTTCGCGCCCTGCATCACCGCTCCGAGGAAGCCGAGCAGTCCGACGAAGAATCCGGCCCGCATCACGGAGATGGCGTTCGCGCCGACCGCGGGCGCGAACGGGGTGGACCCCGACGACCCCGCGCCGATGGCCCACGCCATGAAGAGGCTAGCGATGCCTGCGATTACCAACGTCACGACGCCGCTCCCGACCATGGTGCGAACCTATCGCCGACGATAGAATAGTGTACCGGCTTCCTGCTTCGAGTCGCTCGATTTCCGCCGTCTCGGTCGTCGGGGCGTCAGGTCGTCTTCGAGTGCGGTTGCTCGGGTTCCTCGGGCGCTTCGACGCCCTCGGCGGCCTCCGCGGTGTCGGTGCGCTTCTCGGTGGCGACGTGCCACCGGTTCACCTCGTCCTCGTAGTCGGCCAGTCGCTCGCTGACCGTCTCCTTCAGGTCGTCGTCGTTGATGTTGACCTCGAAGACGAACTCCTCTTGGTCGTCGCCGCGGCCGACCTGCTGGACGTTGGCGCTGATGAGGTCGTTGTCGAAGTAGTAGGGTGCGAGCCGGGTCATGACCTTCTGGTAGACGGTGTCCTCGACTTTCCGGAGGGCCTTCCGACTCGCGGAGTCGGCGGCGCGCGCGACGTAACTCACCGAGTCCTGCCAGCTATCGACCGCCTCGTCGGTCTTCTCCTCTTCGAGTTTCTCGTAGGACTCGCTTATCTTCTCGCCCGCGGTCTTGAGGTCGTCGTCGGGCGCTTTGCCCTCCTTCTCGCCCTTGCCCTCGCCGACAGAGGCTTGCTCGGCGGTCTTCTCCGATACGTCCTCGCCGAGTCGTTCGTGGTGCTTGGGTCGCCACTCGTCCCACTCTTCGTAGGCGTCACCGGACACGTCTGCCTCGCGGAGTGCCTCGGTGATGCGCTCGCCGTGTTCGACGATGTCGCCCCACGTTCCGCGGAGCTTGAAGCCAGAAACGCTCTCTTCCATTGGAGTTTCCCTAGTTCGGCTCTGATATACGCTTGTCGGGCGATGCTCGTCGTGTCATTGGCGACCGTACGTCAGGCGGGTCGCCATCTCGTCCAAGCGGCGCTTGAGTCGGCCTAGCCACACCTGATGTCGGTTGGCGGCCTGCATCTCGGTCTCGGACACCTCGATGCGGTCGCCGTCGAAGGGGTTTCGCCCGGCGCGTTCGCCGCCCTCGCCGTCGGTCGTCATCGAGACGACGGTGGTCATCGAACACCGGCCGCACGCTTCGGTTCGTTTGTCGTCCATGCGTTGGTCTTGCACGGTGGTTGGGTGTCCGGATTATTAAGGTTTCGGCGGTCGCGTGGCGGAATGAGCGCGAGTGACTCGCGCTCATTCCGCCGCGCGGACCGGACTGCCGCGTTCGCTACGACTCCGCCGCGTTCGCCACGAACTTCTTCACCGCGCGCGACGAAGGCGTGATATGCGACTCAAAACCGCCCTGAAAGGAGTCGGTGCGGCCGCGGTCGGTCTCGCCGCCGTCACCGCCGTCGGGCGCGTTCGCTTCGAACGCGAGAACACCGACCTCGTAGACCACCTGTTCGTAGACGCCGAGACCCGCCCGGAGCGAGCGGTCGCTGGCGACCGCCAAATCGTCACCGACACCGATTCCACGGTCACGGACGACGACCTGACCGGACTGCCGACTCCCGTCCGGGACTACCTCGACAACGTGATTCGAGACGGTCGGTCGTACGTCCGGACCGTGCGTGCCGAACAACGGGGGGAGTTCCGACTCGGCGGTACGGACTCGGCGTGGAAGTCCCTCGAAGCGACCCAGCGGTTCACCGTCCGCCCGCCGGGGTTCGTCTGGGACGCGACCATCGAGATGGCTCCGTTCGTCCCCGTCCGGGCCGTGGACGCCTACGTCGGCGGTAGGGGGTCGCTCCGCGCGGCGCTCCTGTCGGCCGTCACCGTCGCCGAGGCCGACCCCGGTCAGGAACTCGACGAGGGCGAACTCGTGCGCTATCTGGCCGAGACGGTGTGGTTCCCGACTGCGCTCGTCCCCGGCGAGGGCGTCGAGTGGGAGGGGATAGACGACTCCTCGGCGCGCGCGACCATCGAACACGGCGGTACGACCGCCTCGGCGGTGTTCCACTTCGACGACCGCGACGAGGTGGAGCGAATCGTGGCCCAGCGCCCCCGCGAGACCGACGACGGCGGCTTCGAGCGCGCGACGTGGACGTGCCACCTCCAAGAGTACCGCGAGCGAAACGGTCTGCGCGTCCCGATGGAGGGCGGCGTCGAGTGGAACCTGCCGGACGGCGACCTGTCGTACTGGCGGGCCAGAATCACCGACATCGAACACTGGCCTGCCGAGTAGTTCTGAGGAAGGTATCTGATTCTCTAAGCAATGGAAATAATTCTTTAGGAAACGTATACAGTTCTTTCGAGGCTCTCGGCCGACGGCACCGCCACCGCGACGGCATCGCACCGCCACCGCACCGCTACCGCGACGGCATCGCACCGCCACCGCACCGCTACCGCGACGGCATCGCACCGCCACCGCACCGCTACCGCAGGAACACGGAGAACTAGCTTCAGGCTTGAGCCAATCAGACCGCGACCGCACAGCACCGCACCGCTACCGCGAGAGAACGGTCCACCGAGCGCCGACCGGCCGACTGGTCCACGCGAACGCTCGGCCGACCAACCGCCGACGCAGATGACCGGCCGACCAACCGTCGCGGGTGGGATAAAGGGGCCGCCCGCTCGCGGTCACGCGAGCGAAGCGAGTGTGACCTCGGGAGACGCGGTTTGTCTCCCGGCGTTCAACGTGGTCGTCTCAGCGACCCCTATCCGAGACGAATCGAGCGAAGCGAAGATGAGTCGAGGATATGTCGCTGAACGACCGCGAGCGGGCGGGGGCTTTCCGGGCGTTCTTCCCGACGATTGTCGCGGTGACTCTCCCACAGGAAACAACCCAGAGACCAAACACCTAACCCGATTCCGCCGCTCGCTGTCCACATGAACGCCGACGACTTCGAACTCGGGGCGGAGTTCGCCGCGGCGCGCGACGAGACCGACCCCCTCGCGCACCTCGCCGACCGGTTCTACGACCCCGACGACGAGTGGTACGTAGACGGCAACTCGCTCGGCCTGCTCTCCGAGGAAGCCGAGGACGCGCTCGACCGGGCCGTCTCGGAGTGGAAGGACCTCGCCATCCGCGGGTGGACCGACGCCGACCCACCGTGGTTCCACTACGGCGAGCGGTTGGGCGACCGACTCGCGCCGCTGGTCGGCGCGGAACCGGAGGAAGTCGTCGTCGCCAACTCCACGACGGTCAACATCCACACGCTAATCGGCACCTTCTACGACCGCGCGGAGGGGTCGAAAATCGTTGTGGACGAACTCGACTTCCCGACCGACCACTACGCCATCCGCGCGCAACTCCGCCAGCGCGGGGTGGACCCCGACGAGGCCCTGACCGTGGTCGAGAGTCGGGACGGGCGGACCATCGAAACCGAGGACGTGATTGGGGCGCTGGACGACGACACCGCAATCGCGTTCCTCCCCTCGGTCCTCTACCGGAGCGGCCAGTTGCTCGACATCGAAGCAATCACCGAGGCGGCCCACGACCGGGGCGTCCTCGCCGGATTCGACCTCGCCCACTCGGTCGGCGTCGTCCCCCACGACCTCTCGGCGGTCGGCGTGGACTTCGCGGTGTGGTGTAGCTACAAGTACCTCAACGCCGGGCCGGGAGCCATCGCGGGTCTCTACGTCAACGAGAACCACTTCGACGCCAGACCCGCCCTCGCTGGCTGGTGGGGCCACGACAAGGAAACCCAGTTCGAGATGAACCCGACCTACACGCCCGCCGACGACGCCGGAGCCTACCAAATCGGCACGATTCCGATTCTCTCGGCCGCGCCGCTGGCGGGGTCGCTCCAGATTTTCGAGGAAACGTCAATCGAGGCAGTCCGCGAGAAGTCGCTCCGACTCACCGACTACCTCATCTTCCTCGTGGACGAGCGCCTGCCCGACTGCGAGGTGGGCACGCCGCGCGAACCCGACCGCCGCGGCGGTCACGTCGCCGTCGAGCATCCCGAGGCCTACCGAGTCAGCGAGGCGCTGAAAGAGCGCGGCGTGGTCGTGGACTTCCGGCCGCCGAACGTCGTCCGGGTCTGTCCCGCGCCGCTGTACACGAGTTACGAGGACGTGTGGGAAGTGGTCGAGCAGTTGCGGCAGGTCGTGGACAATCGAGAGTACGAGCAGTTCGAGCCGCGCGGCGGCGGGGTGACCTGACAGCAACGAGTAGGTTTCTCTCTTCGGAACCGGCCGCGTGACCGTCGCTCGTCACGAGGGACGGGCACTCCCTACTGTAGACCGGAACAGTACGTTGCCGCTTCTACAAGTGGGACAACATTTAACGGTTAGTTAAACGACCACTCTCTATGGAAAATCGAGGACTCGTTCCGGTGATGATGGCTGTTACCGGGTGTGCGGCCGTCGTCGTCGGCGTGTATCAGGGATTGGTCCACGTTGCGCCCGGATACGAGGGAACCATCGTGTCCGGTTGGGGCGGAGACCTCAGTCACCAAGAAGTGTTGCTCGCACAGTTGGGTGTCGTCGGTGTCGGCGGTGCGGTTGCCGCCCTTCGGTGGAAACGTCTGGCGAGCGTCCCGTTCGCAATGGGCGGTATCGTCCTGTTCTACGCGCTCCGAGCGGTCTTCGACTTGTTCCGGTCACCGGGGAGGCCGCTCTATCGAGAGTTCTCGCCTCAGGCCCCCGGTTTCGAAGGAGAGACCGTCGTGTTCGTCCTCGGTGCGGAACCGTTCCTGCTGGCCGGTGGCGCGCTTCTGCTCATCGGCTCCGGTATCGCGGGGTCGAAACTGCGAACTCCCGCCGAGGGAGGCGACGAGGTGACACCCCCGTCGTCGCAAGCGTAGGGCGACCCGACGTTTATCGTCAGATTGCGGATTAGATGACGGTCGTTCGTTGCTCCCATCCGCTGTATTCGGACCGCGGGCATTGAGTCGCCCCGTCTGCGACGAGAATCGCACGATACGCTCGCCCGGTCATCGAGTACAATCACCGAGTCAGCTACGCGCTATCGTCTGAAAGCGGGAACCCCGCTCTCGACCGCCGCTAGACCAACACCTGCACGACCAGAAACAGCACCACGACGCCCAACACGTCACAGGCGTTCGTCACGACCGGAATCACCACGTCGTCGGGGTCTAACTCGAACCGATACGCCGCGTAGGTCGCCACCAGCGTCACCGCGATTGCGACCACCGCGAGCGCCGCGCCGCTGGCGAGCGCCACCGCCACGACGGTCAGTAGGGGGAGTCGCGCGCTCCCGAGCGCGAGCGAGAGCGTCCACGCGCCCGCGCCCACGACCGGGAAAATCGTCAGCGCGAGCGCCACCGTCGCCACTGCGTTACCCGCGAGTTGGTCGTCGCCGGGGTCGAACGAGAGCGTCCCGAGGTGGAACGCCGTCGAGAGGCGCGCGGCCAGCACGCTCCCGAGGTTCCCGGCGGTCCCGATGGTCACGGGCACGAGCGTCAGCAGGGAGGGGTAGGTCAGCAGGGTCGGCTCGAACGACCCTAAAACGAGACCGCTCCCGATTTCGACCACCGTGAGCGCGAGCAGGACCGGCAGGGTCGCCCGCGTGATGGCCCGGACGCTCCACTCCGTCTGCACTTACATCCCTCCCAGTGCCAAGACGAATCTGACCGAAAGCAGGAGGAAGGAGATGCCGAACACGTCGCCGGTCGTCGTCACCAGCGGCCCGACCAGCGTGTCCGGGTTGTACCCCCGGCGGAACCCCACAAAGACGACCGAGACCACCGCGACGGTCAGCGCGACTCCCGACAGCAGGCCCGCGACCAGCGCGATTGCGAGCAGGGTTGGAAGGGGTGCGACTGGTTCGGCGAGGACCCGGAGGACCAGAAACGCCACCGTCGCCGCGAAGAGACTCGCCAGAATTCCGTTTGCGAGCGCCGCGGCCACTGCCGCCGTCACCCGGTCGTCGAGTTCCAGCGCGGGTTCGACCAACCCCTGATGGAGTCCGGTCGAGAGGCGCGCACCGAGCGACCCGTAGACGTTCCCGCGGGTCGCCAGCAGTGCGGGTACGAGGACGAGCAGACCCGGTACGTCCCGGAGTTCCGCGCGCATCCCGCCGAGGACGACACCGGCGAACAGGCCGCCGACCACGCTCGCGGCCAGCGCAGGGAGGGCCTCCCGGTAGGCCTGCACAGCGACTTCGCGGACGGACATCTACTCGCACTCACGTCGCCCGGACAAAAAAGCGGTGCGTCGGTCGGTCATCCGATGGCATCGCAGGAGGTACGCGCCGCCCCCGAATATCGACGTGAACAGCGCGGCGATGGCTATCTCGGCGAGACGAATTCAGTCGCCGAACGGACCCAACCCGCCCATTCCGCCGCCGCCTCCGCCGCCGCCACCGCCCTGCATCTTCTTCATCATGCGCTCCATGTTGCCTTGGCCCATGCCTTGGAACTGCTTGAGCGTCTGGGACATCATCTTGTGCTGTTCGAGGAGTTCGCGCACGCGCTCCTCGTCTTTCCCCGCTTCCGCGGGCGATGCGTTCGACCTGACTCGCGCCGATGGCGCGGGGGGTTCTCGAGTTCCATCTCGGTCATCGAGTCCATGATGACCTCGAAGCTACGCATCCGGTCTTGGGTCACGTCCATCGCGTCGTCCGGGAGTTCGTCCATCAGGCCGCCGCCCATGCCCGGAATCATGTCCATCACTTGGTCGAGCGGACCCATGTTGTTCATCGCCTGCATCTGGTGGCGCATGTCCTTCAGGGTGAACTCGCCTTTCAGCATATCCTCGGGGTCCCAGTCTTCCTCCTCCTCTTGGGTCTCGGCCATCGCGCGCTCGACGCGTTCGGTGAGTTGCTTCAGGTCACCCATCCCGAGCAGACGCGAGATGAATCCCGAAGGCTCGAACCGCTCGATGTCCCGAACTTCCTCGCCGGAACCGAGGAACGCGATGGACGAGTTCGTCTCGTTGACCGCGGTCAGCGCGCCGCCACCTTTCGCGGTCCCGTCGAGTTTCGTGACGATGACGCCCTCGATGCCGATGGAGTCGTCGAACTGCCGGGCTTGGTCTTTCGCGCCTTGCCCGATTGCGGCGTCCAAGACCAGCAGGTTCCGGTCGGGATTGACCTCGCGCTCTATCTCCTCGATTTCGTCGATGAGGTCGTCTTCGAGGGCGTGGCGACCCGCGGTGTCCACGATGTGAACGTCGGCGTCGCTCGTGGCTTTGAGACCGTCGCGGGCGATTTTCACGGGGTTCTCCTCGTCGGGGTCGCCGTAGAAGTCCACTTCCGCGCGACCGGCCATCTCCTTGGCTTGGTCGTACGCGCCGGGTCGGAAGGTGTCGGTCTGGACGATTGCGGGCCGAAGCCCTTTCTTCGAGAACCACCACGCCATCTTCGCCGCGGTGGTCGTCTTCCCGGACCCCTGTAGACCGGCGAGCAGGATGGTCTGCCCTTCGAGGGGGATGTCGGTGCTGTCGCCCACGAGGTCCACCATCTCCTCGTAGACGATTCGGAGAACGTGGTCGCGCGCCGAGGTTCCGGCGGGCGACTCCTCTTCGAGCGCACGCTCTTTGATGGAGTCCGAGAGGTCCATCACGAGGCTGACTTCAACGTCGGCCTGCAGGAGCGACCGCTGAATCTCCTTGACGATTTCTTCCACGTCTTCCTCGGTCACGCGGGTCTGCCCGCTGAGTTTACCGAGGGAGTCGCGGAGGGAGTTTCCCAAGTCGTCGAGTACCATCGTTACCGTAGGGTAGACCGCGTGGCCGTTAAAGGCTTTTTCTAGCCTCCCTACTCGAACGGGGAACAGTCGGCACGCTTCGGGGGTACCACTCGGGTCAGAGTCCGACGAGGCGGAGACCCCTCGCCCTACTCGGGGTTGTCGGGGTCGCTGTCCGCCGACACACCCCACGGCCTGACCTTCAAGTCTGCGCTGTCCCAACGCTTCGGCACGAGCCGAAGGCCGAGCAGACCAACTACGACCATCGCTACCAGAGAAAGAGCTATCCACAACATTTCACCAAAAATCCTATAAGTCGAGACGCGAAACGATATAACGTAGCCGAAGGCTGAGGTAGACTCGGCTGACGCAACCAGAGACTATTCACGACGGAGGTGCGCGGTGTCCTAGCACCGTGCTTCGTCTCGAAACAGGAATTATCGAGGAGTCGTCTCTTTGTGTTTTCCAGTTTAGCGCTCGCTCTCGTCGTGACGCATCGAACACGTCCTATCGGCCGATACGCTTATCACGTCCCGTCAGAAATTCTCGCCCGCATATCTTCAATGCATGGCACGCGATTTAAACAAGGCACGCGATAGCTCGGTCGGAACGAACGGCGACCACCCCGACGTGACCGGGGAACCTCGCACGCAGACGACGACGGACTTGGCGGGCGAACTGGCGGCCGACGCGTACAACATCGTCGTGGCGCTGGCTATCCTCTCGGCGTCGTACTGGGTGCTGTTCCGCAACCTCCCGGTAGAACTGTTCACGCTCGGCCTGATAGCGACGTGTCTCGTCGCCGTGAACGTCGTCGTGGCGGTGCGGCGCTGGTACGCTTGAGAAAACGGGACGGTCGGACTACTCCTCGTCGCCGAGGAGTCGCTCGACCAGATTCTCCGGGTCGAACTTCTCGATGTGGTCGTACCCCTGCCCGGTGCCGAGGAAGAGAATCGGCTTGCCGGTGACGTGCGCGATGGAGATGGCCGCCCCGCCCTGCGAGTCGGCGTCGGCCTTCGTCAGAATCGCGCCGTCGATTTCGGCGGCGTCGTTGAACTGCTTTGCGCGCTGAACCGCGTCCTGTCCGGCCACCGCCTCGTCCACGAAGAGGGTCATGTCCGGACCCACCACGCGGCCGATTTTCTCCAACTGGTCCATCAACCCCTCGTCGGTGTGGAGGCGACCCGCAGTGTCGCCCAGCACTACGTCGATGTCGTGGGAATCGGCGTACTCCACGGCGTCGTAGATGACTGCCGCGGGGTCGCCGCCCTGTTCGTGGGTGATGAGTTTCTTGCCGAGGTTGTCGGCGTGTTCCTGAATCTGCTCGTTGGCCCCGGCGCGGTAGGTGTCGCCGTTGGCCATCACTGCCGACAGACCCCGGTCTTCGAGGTACTTCGAGAGTTTGGCGATGGTGGTCGTCTTGCCGACGCCGTTGACGCCCGTGAAGATGATGGTGACGGGCTTGTCGGCCTCCGCGATTCGCTGGTCGAAGTCGAACTGACCGACCGAGATGACCTTCAACAGCGAGTCGTGGAGCGCCTGTTCCACCACGTCTGCGGTCTCGCTACTGAACGAGCGAGTCGCGCCGATGAGGTCCTCCCGGATGTTGTCCAGAATCTCTTGGGCGACGCTCATCTCCACGTCGCTCTCCAGCAGGGCCATCTCCAACTCCCAGAGCGGGTCTTCGAGGTCCTGTTCTTCGATGACGATTTCGCCCTTGGCGAACGACTTGGCCTTCGCCGCGAACCCGCCGCCGGACGAGGAACTCTCGTCGGACCCCGAGTCGGGTTCGGCGTCCGGCGACTCCTCCGGACTGGCGTCGGCCTCGGCTTCCGCCTCGGCCTCCGCTTCCTCGGCCTTCTCCTCGGTCGTCTCCTCAACGTCCTTGCGGAAACTCCCGAGTTTGTCCTTCAGGCTATCGAACATCGCCGGTTACTCGTCCTCGTCGTTCTGCTGGCCCTGCATCTGCTGCATCTGCTGTTGCATCTGCTGTTGCTGGAGTTGCTGGGCCTTCTGCTCCAGTTCGGCGCTCTCCTCTTCGACTTGGTTAACCTCGTCTTCGAGGTCCGAGATGCGCTCGTCGAGGGTGTCCTGCTTGTTTTCGAGGGTCTGGACCGCGTTCTCCTCGTCTCGCTCGGCCGCGTAGCCACCGCCGAGTTCCACGACGATTTCGTCGAGGTCTTGGACTTCCGCGCGGACGTGTGCGCCGCCGCCGAGGGGCACCTGCACCGTCGAACCGGTTTCGAGCGCGCCGATGGTCTCGATGGCTTCGCTGATGTCTCCCTTCTCGTCGCGGAGGTCTTCGATTTCGCCTTCGAGTTCCTCCTGCTGTTCTTCGAGTTCCTGAAGCTGTTGGGAGAGTTCCTGCAGTTCGGGGTTGCCGCCACCCATCATTAGGCTTCGACCTCCTCGACTTCGATTTCGGTGCGTTTTACGCCGTGGTAACTGCCGAAGTTCGTGTAGGTGCGCTCCTCGGCTACGTTCTCGTTTTCGGCGTCGATAGTCGTCTCGAACTCCTGCCAGCCGTCTCGAGACTGGAACTTGCCGCGAACAGTAAACTCACTCATGGGGGAATCTGGGACGCGCGGAGGGAAGAATCTTCCTACTCGGGAACGGCCGGTCCGGACTACGCGTTCCGGTTTCCACTTTCCGGCGAGCGTCCGTCGGGTCGCGGCGCTCGTTCTATCGCTCGTCCGCTCGCTCGCGGTCCAACTCCGCGAACAACTCGCCGACCCGCCGCTCGATTTCGTCTCGAATCTCCCGCACGGCGTCGAGGTCCTGCCCGTCGGGGTCGTCGAGTCCCCAGTCGCGGTTCTCACCGGACCACGTGGCCGGACACACGTCTTTTGCGGAACAGCCCATCGTAATCACGTAGTCGCAGTCCTGTAACTCCTCGTGGGTCACTTCACGGGGCGTCCGGTCCGAGAGGTCGAAGTCGCGTTCGGCCATCACCGCCACCACCTCGTCGTGGACGTGGTCGGCCGGGTCGGTGCCGCCGGTGACGATTTCGACGGACTCGGAGGCCCGCGCCGACGCTTCGCGTCGGCCGCGGGCCGCACGCTCGGCGAACGCGGCGGCCATCTGGCTCCGACCGGCGTTCTGGACGCAGACGAAGGCGATGCGGGTCATCGGTCGAACGATTGGGGAGTGCTTAGATAAGCGTTGTGCGTCCGCGCGGCGAGAGCTATAGCAAGCTATAGAAATTCTAAGAAATGGAATACGATGCTGAAGAAAACAAAAATACGGCTAATAGCCATCCAGACCGTAGTTCAGACTACCGAGCCACAGGGAGCTACGGCTCGAACGCGCGGAGCGCGTCGAGACGCGCCTCCGCGCTCCCGTCGGCGAGGGCGTCTCGCGCCCGCTCGACGCCCTCGCCGACCGAATCGGCGTCGCCGCCCGCGTAGATTCGGAATCCGGCGTTGAGCGCAACCGCGTCGGCGACCGGGCCGTCTCCCTCGCCGGACAGCACGCGCTCGGTGACGGCGGCGGAGTCGGCCGGGAGGTCCTCGACGCGGAGGTCCTCGCGCTCGAACTCGACGCCGAGTTCGGGCGTCTCGACTTCGCCGTCCTCGATGTCGCCGCCGGACCACTCGGCGACTCGCGTCGTGCCGGGCCGAACGTCGTCGTACCCCTCGATGCCTTGAGCCATCACGACGCGCTCTACGGGGAGTTCGGCGCTCTCGCGCACGGTGCCCGCGATGCGCTCGGCGTACGAGAGGTGGTAGAAGCTCCCGAAGTGGACGCTCGCGTTCGCGGGGTTCGCCAGCGTCTCGACCGTGTTGATGGAGGTCCGGACGCCGACCGACTTCCGGGCGGGCCGACGCTCGTGGACCAGCGGGTTGAACTTCGACTGGGCGTAGAAGCCAAAGCCCACCTCGTCGGTCATGGCCGCGCTCTCGGCGGGTTCGAGGTCGGTCGGCACGCCGATTTCGGCGAGTACGTCGCCGTAGGTCGTGCCGTACTTCGCCGGGAGACCCGGACCGCTGTGGGCGACGACGGGCGTCCCCGCGGCGGCGGCGACCAGTCCCGAGGCGACTCCGAGAACTGCCGTCTTCTGCTTGCCGTCGTAGTTGCCGCCGCAGTCCACGGGGTCAACCTCGGGCGCGGCGGTCCGGACCGACAGGTCCCGCATCGCGTCGGTGAACCCGGCCAACTCCTCGGGCGTACTCTCCTTCCAGCGGTTCGCCAGCAGGAACGCCCCGAGCGTCTCCGGGTCGGGGTTCCCGGCGAGGACGCGGGCGAACGCCTCGCGCGACTGCTCGTAGGTCATGTCGTCTGCGGTCTTCGGGCCGGACCCGACGCCGCCTTCGGTCAGGAGTCGGCGGAGGGGCCAGTCGCCCTCCACGGTCACGCCGTCGGCTACTGCGCCGTCCGCGGCGAGTTCCGAAATCTGCTCGCCGCTCACTGCTGGTTCACCCCGATTTCGTCCTCGACGCGACCGACCCCGACTGCCGGGGCCACCTCGCCCGCGGACCCGCCGAGACAGGAGACCACCGTCTCCCGGACGTTCACCACGTCGCCGACGACGGTGACGGCGGGCGGTTCGATGTCGGCGTTTCGGGCGCGCTCCACGATGTCGTCGAGCGTTCCGGTGACGGTCCGCTCGGACGGGAGCGTCGCGCGCTCGACCATTGCGACCGGCGTCTTCGGGCCGACGCCGTGGTCTTCGAGGGCCGCGACGTTGTCGGGAAGCCGACCCACGCCCATCAGGATGACGAGCGTCCCTCCGGCGGTCACGAGACGGGAGAGCGCCTCCCAGTCGATTGCGCTGTCGGGCTTGGTCGGGTCCTCGTGGCCGGTGACGACCGCGAGACTGGAGGCGTGGTCGCGGTGAGTCGGCGGCACGCCCGCGGCGCTCGGGGCCGCGATTGCGCTGGTCACGCCCGGCACGAACTCGAAGGGGACGCCGTGGCGCGCGAGGTACTCGGCTTCCTCGCCGCCGCGTCCGAAGAGGGTCGGGTCGCCGCCCTTGAGTCGCACCACGTCGCGTCCGGCGCGCGCCTCGCCGACGAGTCGGTCGTTGATTTCGGCTTGGGGCGTCCGCTCGCCGCCGGGACGCTTGCCGACGTTCTCGACGGTGGTTCGGTCTGGAATCGATGCCACGAGGTCGTCGCCCACGAGGTTGTCGTGGAGGACGACATCTGCCTCGTCGAGCAGTCGCCGGGCTTTCACGGTCAGCAGTTCGGGGTCGCCCGGTCCGGCACCGACGAGGTACGCGGTTCCGGTGGTCGTGTTTCGGTTCGGATGGCTCATGGTTGTGGTCTGGTGTGGGTGGCGTCTCGCGCCCGCCGGTAGCGGACCCGGTAGACGTTCGCTGGGTCGGTCAGGTCGCCTCGCGGGACGGACGCGTCGCTCTCTGTGGGTCGGTCGTCTGTCGATTCGTTCTCGTGCTGGTGGAACTCGCGGGCCGCCGCGACGAGGAACGAACACGGCTCTCGGCAGGGTATCACCTCGTCGCCGTCGGCCGTCTCGCCGTCGGACTCCGCGTTCTGCTCGCCGTCCCACGCCCGCCGCTTCGTGCAGTTGTCACAGCACGCCTCGATTGCTCCGGCGACTTCGGCCCGCGAGCAGTCGCCGACGCACTCGTAGATGCCGGTCTGTCGGTCGGCGACCGCCGGGAACGGAACCGGGTCGAGGTCGCCCGACCGTTCGGCCGCCCAGTGTTCGACCGCGGCGGGGTAGACGGTCGAAACCGCCCGCAGAAGCCCCTCGCGGTCGAGGTCTGTGAGGACCCACCCGGCCGGAAGCGTCGATTCCCCGGCGAACGGGCGGTACCGGCCGTCGTCGGCGTACCGAACGAGTTCGCGCAGGTCGCCGACCGACCGCGAGTCGAGGTCGGCGACCGACGACTCCCGGTCGCTCCGGTGGCGCAGGTCGTAGCCCTCGCCGGTCGCGCTGACGGCGAGTTCGCCCCAGATTCGGGTCTCTCCGCCCTCGACCCACGAGACGAAGGCGTCGCCCGCCTCCCCGCGGACCGGACGCGGCGAGTCCGCGGCCGCGGACTCGCCGCGGTTCTCGTCTGACCCGCCGATATTCGCGCCCGCTTCGGCGGCGCGCTCTAGCACCACGTCCACGACGAGGGGGTCGGTGCCGACCGCGGAGGCGTACCAGACGCGCCGGTCTTCGACGGTTCCCGGCACGGGATAGCCAGTCGTCGGGTCGTCGGTCAGGCCGAGCAACTCGGGAATCTCGTCCTGCGTGTGGAACCCGTCGGCGACGAACAGCGGAACGACCGCGATTTCCTCGGCCTCGAACTCGTCGAGAACGTCTTCGACGTAGGGCGCTTCGTCCATGAACAGCGCGCCGACCTCCGCGAAGTCGCTCTCCTCGCGGAGCGCCGCTACGTGGTCGTAGATGGCGTCGGCGCTGTTGGGGTTGCGCTCGGTGCCGTGGCCGATTACCGCGAGCGCGGTGTCCTCGGGTGCGACCGCTTCGCCGTCCTCGCCGTCGAGCATCCGGCGGGCGCGGGCCGCGATTACGTCGGTCATCGCCGGGTGGGTTCCAATCGGGTCGGCGTACCGGAAGGTCGGCCCGTCGTCGCCCCGGTCGCGTTCGCCGAGACCGAACTCGCGGGGCAGGACCTGCTCCACGAAGTAGCCCTCGCTGACGAACAGCGGAACCACGACGGCTTCGTCGGCGTCGATGGTGTGACAGACGTTTCGGAACGAGGGGGCCTCCTTCCAGAACGCCGGGCGGGCCTCCGCGAAGTCGCCCCGGTCGCGGGCGGCCTCGACCGCGCGGTGGGTCGGCGCCGCGGAGTCGGGATTCCGGTGGGAGCCGTGACCCGCGACGACGAGTGCTTGCTCAGTCATCGCTGGTTCCGGTGGCGTCGGACTCGTCGGCGCTCTCGTCTGCCTGTGCGCGTTCGACCTTCTCGGCGTACGATTCGAGGTCCGCGGCGAGCGAGCGGGCCTGTTCGGGCGAGAGGTCCGCGCGGTCGGCGTGGGCCGGGAGCGCGTCGAGTTCCGTGTTGTCGAGTTCGAACTGGAGTTCCACGCGGTCGGGGTCGTTTCGCGGCGCGGTCACGTTCAGCGTGGCGTACGCCGACTCCTCGAAGTCGTGGCCCTCGGCGCGGGCGTCCACGAGGTCCAGCGTCGTGTACGCGTTGACTTTCAGTACGCGGTCGGCCATGGTCAGTCGTCGCTCGTGATGGGGTTGCCCTGTCCGTCGGTCGGTGCGGGCGAGGCGTCCATGTCGTCGTCGTCGGCGTAGGGGTACCACGTCATCTTCGTGTTGTGCATGTAGGGGTCCTCGTAGTCGGTCTCCTCGGGGTCTGCGAGGTCCTGCACTTCGTCCTCGTCGCGCTCTCGGATGAAGTCCCGGAAGCTCTGGCCCTCCTCGCGTTCGTCCTCGTAGACTTCGAGCAGGTTCCGGACGTAGCCGGGAATCTCGTCGGCGGGGACGCGCATCTCGACCCAATCGGCGAACTCCGGATTCTCGCCGAGACCGCCGCCGAGTCCCACGTCGAAGGCTTCGACGGGTTCGCCGTCCTTGCGGGCCTTCATCCCGCGGAGCGAGATGTCGGCAATTTGGGGTTGGGCACACGAGGCGGTGCAACCGGAGAGGTGGATGTGGAAGTCCTCGACGCCCTCGGGTACCGGGACGTTCTCCTTCAGCCAGCGGGCGTACCGGACCATCCGGTTTTTGGTCTCCACGATGGACAGCGAGCAGTACTCGGTGCCGGTACACGCGATGGACCCCCGGAGGAACGGGTGGGGGTCGGGCGAGTACTCCTCGAGCAGTGGCTCGCCGAGGAAGTCGTCGAGGTCCTCGGACGCGATGTCGCCGACGATGAGGTTCTGGCGTTGGGTCACGCCAATCATCTCGGAACCGTACTCCTCGGCGAGGTCCGCGAGTTCGAGGACTTCCTCGGCGCTCATCCGGCCGACCAGCACCGAGAGACCGACGAAGTGGTCGCCGTCGTTCTGTTCGTGGACGCCCACGTAGTCGCCGGGTGCGTCGGTCTTCCCGGCGTTGTAGTCGTACTGGTCGCGCAGGTTCTCGCCCGCGGTCGGGAGTTCGTAATCGACGTACTCGTCCTGCAGGACCCGGCGGACCTTCTCGGGACCCCACTCGTCCACGAGGAACTTGATGCGGGCGTTGAAGCGGTCCTCTCGGTCGCCGTAGTCGCGGAACAGCCCCGAGAGACCCGCGGCCACGTCGCTGGCGTTCTCCGGGCGGCAGAACACGTCGATGTCGCGGGCGAGCCGGGGTTCCTTCCGGGCGAGACCCCCGCCGACCCGGACGTTGAACCCGTCTACCTCTTCGCCGTCGATGGTCTTGGTCGCCGGTTCGAAGGCGAGGTCGTTGATGTCGCCCTGTCCCGCGCCGCGGGTGTCGCCGGTGACTGCGACCTTCCACTTGCGGGGGAGGTTGTCGTAGAGGTCGTTACCCTTGAAGGTGTCGTGGAGTTCCTGCACGACGGGCCACACGTCGATGTGTTCGTCGGCGTCCCGGCCAGCGACCGGGGAACCGACGATGTTGCGCCACGAGTCACCGCACGCCTGAATAGTAGAGAGACCGACGGATTCCAGTTTCTCGAAGATGTCCGGGATGTCCTCGACCTTAATCCAGTGGAGTTGGATGGACTGACGCGTCGTGAAGTCGGCGTACGCATCGCCGAACTCGGGGTTCTCGACCGGCCCGGTCGCGTACTCGCGGGCGACTTCGCCGACGACCCGCAACTGTTCGGGCGTGAGTCGGCCCATCGGGACGCCGACGCGCATCATGAAGTACGACTCTTGGCCCTTCCGCTGGTGGTAGAGACCCCACCACTTGAACCGCTCGAACCACTGGTCGTGTTCGTCCTCCGGGATGGCGTCCCAGCCCTCCTCGGCGAACCGCTCTAGGTGGTCTCGTATCTCTACGCCGTAGATTTCGTCTTTCCAGCTCTCGACTTTGCTCGGCATGGACATGCCAACGGAGTCCACCAATAAAGCGGCGGGTTCCCCGTCAATCTTCCCCGAAGCTCCGGACAATCGGCGGGAATTGCGGGTTTTTCGGACGCGGGGTCCGGCTACTCCGGGGTCGCCAGTCGCGTCCGACGCTCGGGGACGTGGACGCTCGACGGGACCACCGACCTGAAATCGCCGTTCTCGCGGTTCACCCGCCCTACCGTCAGCCAGTCGGTGACGCTACTGGCCCCGCACTTCACGCACTGTCCGGCGATTCGTGCCTCGATGTCGGGCCAATCGACGCCGACCTCTACGAATCCTTCCGCGAGGAAGTCGGCGAGTTCGCACCCGCAGAAGCCGTGGCGCGCGAGCAACCAGAGTTGGCTCACTGGGACCTCCCGCGAGTCGTTGACGCTGAGCCACGCGCCGTCGTCGAGTTGGTGGACGGAAACGACCATGCCTTCCGAAAGTACCACGCGGGCGGTAAGCGTGTCGCCGCCCGCGACGTTTGCCGACTGTCACGCGATTCGTTGACGCCGCCGTAGCGTCGAAACCGACGACTCCGTTCTCTCACCCGCCGCTGGGACCGTCTCCGCCGACCGAGCGCCGTCGCGGGTACCGGAGAGAACGGCCCCTGATTCCGAGCATCGGTAGCGATTACGGACGAGCGCGGCCTTATCTACGTTGTCTCCGTACGAGGTATCAATGACTGCCGAGGAAACGCTCGACGAGCCGCCCACCGAGGAATCGACGGACGAGACGACCGACCGCGACCAGAGCCACTTGACCGACGTAGAGGACGGCGCGGGATGCACCGAAATCTGGGAACACCTGAGCGACCGGCGCGAGAACGACGCCGACGAGGAGTAGCGCGATGGCGGCCGTCGCGTGTGCGCCAGCGGTGTCTCGAAGTGTGCGACGATGGTGTGCCGAAACACGGACTTAGATACTTCTAGGACTGGTACATAATCGTTAGGAACAGAAGATTATTGCTCTTAGATAGAATTACGTTCCTCGTAGTCGAAGGCGAGCGTCTCGACTCCGTGACGACAGCGTCGTCACGGAGTCGGCGCGACACGGAAGTCGAGCGGAGATGGAGCATCGGGAAGAGACGCGGCGGCGTTCCGAACGACTCGCAGAGTCGTTCGGAAGGGAAAATCGGCGAGTCGTTCCGCCACGACTACTCGATGTAGCCGAGTGCTTGGTCGATGCGGCCGAGTTCCGGCCCGGTCGTCTCCTGTCCGACGACGTAGCCGTGTTCGTTCGCCAGCAGGCCCGACCCGACCAGCGGCGCGCCGTAGTTGATGGTGCCGATGTCGGCGGGCACGCCCAACACCTCTTCGAGTCGGTCGAGTTGGGCGTCGGTCGTCTTCGGGTGACAGAGGACGCCCTCGTTCGTGGCGACGGCGGCAGTGCCGACGGTCCGCACGTCGGCGAGTTCGCCGCGTTCTACGTCCACTTCCAGCGCGTCCTCGACGGCCTGCATCGCCTCGCGCGGGAGGTCCGGGTGGACGTAGGCCCCGTTGTCGTTGGCGAGGACGACGTTCCCCGCGGCGTTGATTTTGCCGGGGAGTTCGCTCACCGACGCGTCCGCGGCCTCTTCGATTCGGTCGCGTTCCCGGTCGGAGACGCGACTGCTGACCAACAGGCCGTTCTCGTTGCCGACCGCCAGCGCACCGACGGTCGAAGACCCGCCGACCGTGGTCTCGATGGCGTCCACTTCGAGTTCGTCGCTCACGTCGGCGACCACTTCGTCGTCCAAGTCCGGACGGACCAGCAGATACTCGTCAGTCGCGCGAGCGAAGACACCGACGTACGACGACCCGACGAAAGCGGCGCGGAGCAAAGCTCTACTCGGCGTGTTCCGCTTCGACGACGGTCTCGCCCTCTTCCTCGAAGCGGGCCGCGCGGACGCGAAGCTTGCTCGGGGGCTTCTTGCGGCCGCGAGACCAGACGGCCTCGTTGATGGAGGGGTCCAGACGGACCTCGTCGTCGTCTACCTTGAAGTGCTGTGCGAGGTGGTCGCGGACGAGCGTCATGGCCTTGTCCGCTCGCTCGTGCTTGGCCGCGGCCTTCGCGTCTCGGAGCGGTACGGTGATGACGCGCTCCTCGAAGTCGTTCGCGCTCATTATTCGTCGGTGTCCTGCCGCCGCCAGTTACGGCGCTTGGGGTTTCGCATCGTCTCGCGGTCGGTCTTCATGATGACCCACGCCGGGACGCGACTGTTCTGTCGGTCAAGCTTAGACAGGCGCTTTTTCTTCGCCTTCGACTTCTTACTCATGGTACCACGTTCTTCCCCGCGGTGGCTTAAAATCTTGTTCCTTTGGCGTCGCTCGCCGAGTCAGGGTTCGACTGCCGGTTCGTCCGCCGGTAGCGCGGCGTCGAGGGCCGCGGTACTCACTCCAGCGAGAACGACTCGACCGTCGAGTACTCCGGACCTTCGTCGGTCAGGACGCTCTCGGTCAGGCGAATCTCCGTCACCTCGGTCGTTCCCACGGTCGGGTCCAACTCCTCGACGTTCTCCTGTACCGACTCCTTCCCGCCAGCGTGTTCCATCCGCGCGAGGGTGACGTGGGGCGTGAACTCGTGGTCCTCGGGGTCGAACCCGAGTCGCGTCACCTCGCGCTCGATTGCCTCGTGGAGGCTGGTCATCTCCTCGCCGCCAGCGCCGACTCCGAGCCAGAGAACCTGAATGTAGCTGATGTCGGGGAAGACGCCGAGTCCCTCGTAGGTCGCCTCGAAGGGTCCGACCCCGGCGTCGGAGACGGACCGCCGGACGGCGTTTTTGACCCGCGGGAGTTCGCCCCGACTCACGTCGCCGAGGAACTTCAGGGTGACGTGGGTCTGCTCGGGGTCCGTGAAACTCAGCCCCGAGGCGTCCGCGAACTCGTCTTGGACTCGCTCGACTTCCGCGGCGAAGTCGTCGGGGAGGTCGATGCTCACGAAGAGTCGCATGTGCGGGGTTTGGTCGGACGCGGGCTTGAAGGTGGGGGTCGTGGAGGGAGCCGTCGGACGAGACTCACTGTTCGGGCAATCGGGTCTCGACGTTCGAGAGGTACTCGGACTCCTCTTTCGGCGATGTCGATTCCTCTGACGTAGCGCGAAGCGATGCGCCACTGTCCGATTTTGATTTGTCGGACGCGTCTCGGTAACGCCGCGGTGTTCTTCCCGAATCGCTCTCCTTCGCGGCCGAGATTTCCATGGCGCAGTTCTTAACACCGCTGGACGCCAAAGCCCGAGACATGACTGACCCTGAGGACCACAACTTCTCGGAGGGCGACCGATTCGACGACCCCTACGAGGAGTTCGACATCGACCCGCCCGAGTTGGACGTGGACCCCGACAAGGTGGACCCGGTTGACTCCCGTGTCGTCACCGACATGCTCGACGACCAGAACGTCCCCGACGACGAAGTGGACGCCGAGGCGCTTCTGGACGTAGGTCTGAACTACATGACCATCAACCGGTTCGAACAGGCCGCCGACACCTTCGAGCGCGTGGCCCAGTTCGCTCCCGACGACAGCAGACTCGAACAGGAGGCGTGGACGAACAAGGGTGCCGCCCACGCCGAACTCGAAGAGTGGGACGCCGCAATCGGCGACTACCGTGAGGCCATCCGAATCGACGAGGACAGCGAACACGCCGCCACCGCCGAGACGAATCTGGCGTATGCCCTCTGGGAGTCGGGTCAGAGTGAGCAAGCGCTCGAACACGCCGAGCGCGCGGTCGAAATAGACGAGCGGTTCGCCGAAGCGTGGTTCAACCGCGGGTTCTTCCTGCTCGAACGCGGTCTGGCCGAGGACGCGCTCAACAGCCTCGAAAACGCCATCCGACTCGGCTTCCGGAACTCGCAGGTCCTCGAAGAGAAGTCCCGCGCCCTCGAAGAACTCGGCCAGTACGACGAGGCCGAGAAGATAGCCGAGGAAGCCGAAGAGATGCGCGAGCAGGCCGAACAGGAACTCATCGAGGAGCGCCAGCAGAGAGAACAGCAATGATTCTCAACGAGCGAGAGACCGACGAGGGGTTGCTCGTCGCCGTCTGCGACGACGACGTTCTCGGCGAGACGTTCGAGGACGACGGTATCTCGCTGACGGTCACGGAGGAGTTCTACGGCGGCGACGAGGCCGACGAGCAGGCCGTCGTGGAGAGTCTCGCCCGCGCGTCGGTCGCAAATCTGGTCGGGGACGAGGCGGTCGAACTGGCGATTCGGGAGGGATTCGTGGACGAAGCCAACGTCCTCGACGTGGAATCGACGCGCCACGCGCAGTTCTTGCGGATGTAGTTACTCGTCCCCGGACCCGTCACCCTCGCCCAGCGCCGGGAGGTTGACGGCCATCAGCGACAGCACCGAGACGCCCGCCAGTCCCGCGCCGACGGAGGCCAGACCCGTGTCGAACGCGATGGCGGCGACGGCGTGGAACGCGCCGACGAACGCCAGCCCCAACAGGAGCAGACTCGCACCGAGTCGTCGTTTCGAGACCATACGTTGTCGTCGGGTCGCAGGCTCTTAACACCTCTCCGACACGCCCGGACGAAACCGATTCCGGTTACAGACGGTCGTTCGGACCGAAGGAATGTTCTTGCTCGAAACCCTAGACGCGCCCAATGGGACTCCAGAAATCGGACGCGCTCGACGTAGAGCGCATACGGGAGGACTTCCCGATTCTACAGCGGGAGTTCGACGGCGAGCAGGTCGTCTACCTCGACAACGGCGCGACGAGTCAGACGCCCAATCGGGTCATCGACGCCATCGCCGACTACTACCGCAACTACAACGCCAACGTCCACCGCGGCATCCACCAGTTGAGCCAAGAGGCCTCCATCGCCTACGAGGAGGCCCACGACACGGTGGCCGAGTTCGTCGGCGCGGAGGGCCGCGAGGAGATGGTGTTCACGAAAAACACCACCGAAGCCGAGAACCTCGTGGCCTACGCGTGGGGCCTGAACGAACTCGGGCCGGGCGACGAAATCGTCCTGACCGAGATGGAACACCACGCCTCGCTGGTGACGTGGCAACAAATCGGCAAGCGCACCGGCGCTGACGTGAAGTACATCCCCGTCACCGACGAGGGCTACCTCGACATGGACGCCGCCGCGGACCTCATCACCGACGACACCGAGATGGTCAGCGTCGTCCACGTCTCGAACACGCTCGGGACGGTCAATCCCGTCTCCGAACTCGCAGACCTCGCCCACGACCACGATTCGTACGTCTTCGTGGACGGTGCGCAGGCGGTGCCCAACCGACCGGTGGACGTGAAAGACATCGACGCCGACTTCTACGCCTTCTCCGCCCACAAGATGACCGGACCCACCGGCATCGGCGGACTCTACGGCAAGAAAGCGATTCTCGAAGAGATGGAGCCGTTCCAGTACGGCGGCGGCATGATTCGGAAAGTCGAGTTCGAGGATTCGACGTGGCACGACGTGCCGTGGAAGTTCGAACCCGGAACGCCGCTCATCGCGCAGGGCGTCGGATTCGCCGAGGCCGTCGAGTACTTGGTCGACATCGGCATGCCCGAGATTCAGCGCCACGAGGAGACGCTGGCCGAGTACGCCTTAGACCGGATGGCCGAGTTCGACGACATCGAAATCTACGGCCCGATGGACCCGACCGACCGGAGCGGACTGGTCTCGTTCAACCTCGATTCGGTCCACGCTCACGACCTCGCCTCCATCATGAACGACCACGCGGTGGCAATCCGGGCGGGCGACCACTGCACCCAACCACTCCACGACAAACTCGGCGTGGCCGCCTCCGCGCGGGCGTCGTTCTACTTCTACAACACGACCGAGGAAATCGACGCGCTGATGGACGCCATCGACAGCGCACGGCAGTTGTTCGCGTAGTCGTCTCTCTCGGTTCTTACGAGTCGGCGCTCTCGGCGATACGTTGCCACGCCGACTTGCACTCTTCGTCGCAGAACGTGTGAATTTCGAGACTGTCACACTCCCCGTCCTCCGTGGCCGTCGGATACCGCACGTTCGTCTCGAACGGCGTCCCGCAGTGGTCGCACTGCCTCGGAAACGTCGTCTGTCCGTCGCTCATTCGTCCGGCCGAACGACGATTTCGCCGGTACTCGTGAGCGTGACTGAACATCCCTCGTAGGAGAACGAGAGACGAACGAAACCGCCCTGCGGAGACGCCAGAATCGTTTCGAGCGCATCCGGGTCGAGGATGGAGTACAGCGGTTCCATCGCGTCGGGTTCCTTCCCGGCGACTGCCGAGACGGTCTCGACTACGGTGAGAGAAACGTGGTCGGAACGCTCCCAATCGGACTGACCGCGGTACCCCTCGGTCGCGGGGTCGTAGGTAACGCGGTCGGTTCCGGCATTCAGATTCGTGTTCGAGTTCATTGTCCGAGAAGACGGGCGGCGGCGGCCTAAGGAGGGTGGCTGACTAGTCAGCGTGCGGCCTTCCCCGACGCCTCGAACAACTGTTCGAACACCGTTCGCTCCGCCTTACGGAGGTGCTGGTTGAACGTCTGGCGGGTGATGCCCAGTCTCGCCGCCAACTCGTCGCCGTCGCTGGTTCGCGGCGTGTCGAAGTACCCGCCGTAGTACGCGATTTGCAGGGCCGCGAACTGCTTGTCCGTGAGTACGTCCGCAACGATGTCGTACAGGAGATGCGGGGAGTAGCGTAGCTCTTGGGATACCAGCTCGATGTCGGGATGGACGCGCCGGGCGGCCTGCACCGCAGTTCGGGGGTCTACGTCGCCGGGCAGTTCCCCGGTGAGGACGGGCGTGTCGTCGGACCGAACCCGGAGGAGCGACAGCACTTGCCCGCCGAGTTCGTCGAACACCAGCGGTACGGTCGGAGTCTCTACGTGGACTTCGAGTCGATTCTGTCCCTCGGTCGAACGCAGTAACCGCACGTCGCGTACCGAGTGCTGTCGCTCGAACGCTTCTCCAACCGCTTTCGCGGAGATACCGGTCGTCGTGACGTACTGCAACGTCGTCCCGTCGGGGAGCGTCACGATTTCGTCCACGTCGATTCGGACCTCGCCGTCCGCGGCGTCGAGAAACGGGTCGAAGAGTCGTTCCGAGTAGAGTTCGAGCAACCGCGTCTTCTCGCTCGTCAGTTTGTCCTCGCGTTCCTTCAGCGGTGTCGCGTCCTCGAACCCGACGACGACGTACTCGATTTCCCCCTCGTCGTTGACGACCGGTGCGGAGTTGCTCGAAAGCCACCGCTCGGTTCCGTCCGGAAGCAGTATCCAGTGTTCGAACCCGAAGTCCGGTTCGCCCGTCTCCAACACGCGAGTCACGGGGTGTTCGTCCGTGCTGACCGGCGTCCCGTCTCCGTGATAGATGTCCCACTCTGGTTGACTGTACGTCCGACTCGTAATCTCGTCGCGTTCGAGACCGAGTATCTCTTCGGCGCGGTCGTTGGCGAACGATATTTCCCCCGAGGGTTCGACCACGACGATACTGATTGGGCTAGCTCCGAGGATTCGCTCGATGAGCGTGCGGTCTCCCGCGCTCTTCGGCGTCGTCTCGTCGGCGTCGTCCGACCGCTCGTCGGGAGCGGTGGCCGACTGGGGTCGCCACCACGCCCGCGCCCGCGCACCGATTCGCTTCGAGTCGAGCAGTCCACGCTCGGCGAGTGCTTCCAACTCGTCGTAGGCGACCCGGTGCGTGCATCCCGCGGCGTCGGCAACCTCGCTGGTAGCGAGCGGTTCGGCAGGGTCGTCCAAGGTCTCGAACACGCGGAGAACGTCCCTCTCGGAGGTTCCCATCGTGACTTCTAGTCGCACTCGGCCCACAGGGGTTTTTCGGCCCGAGACCCGAACGCGAGGCGACCGGGCGGTCCGTCCGCGTGCGCTCGAACCGGCCGCTTTTTGGCGGTTCCGTTCACATCCTCCGGATATGGTAGACTGGACGATTGCGGCGGTGATGGCGATTCACGTACTGATGGCCGTCCTCTGGACGGGCGGTTACCTCGTGACCGGGATGCTCGTTCTCCCGGCGGCGAAGCGAAACGGCTCGCCAGAGTTCGCGCTGGACGTGTTGGACTCGCTGAAGTGGTTCGCGTTCGGCGGCATCGTCGTGATGGGCGCGTCGGGCGGCGGGGCGCTCTGGTTCCTCTACGAGAACGACCTGCCGGGGGGCACCCGCGGCACCGCGCTGATTGCGATGATGACCCTCTACGGCGTCTTCGCACTGACGAGCGTCTGGGCGTGGTACGAGACCAAGAGCGCCCGCGAGTCGAACGTCGCCGAACTCCCGACCCGACTCAAGATGGCGTTCCGGACCAACTCGCTGGTCGCCACGCTCCTCGTCATCGACGCCGCGCTCATCGGCTACGCGGTCTGAAGTCGAGAACGACGCGCTCTGAGACGCCGGAATCGCGCCTGCGGAATCCTTTTACGCCGGACTCCCCTACTTCGCAGTAACAATGGGTATGGGCTCGGACATGTACCGCCAGCAGATTCTCGACCACTACAAGAACCCACGCAACTACGGGGAACTGGACGAGAAGACCTACACGCACGCTGGCGAGAACCCGATGTGCGGCGACGAGATAGCTATCGACGTAAAACTGGACGACGACGAGGAGACCATAGAGCGGGTGGCCTTCCGCGGCGACGGATGCGCCATCAGTCAGGCCAGCGCGAGCATGCTCAGCAAGGAGTTACGGGGCATGAGCGTAGAGGAGATGCAGGAGATGGACCGCGACGACGTTATCGACATGCTCGGCGTGGACATCAGTCCGATGCGCGTCAAGTGCGCCGTCCTCGCCGAGAAGGTGGTCCAAGATGGCGCGGACATCTACGAGGGCGAGAAAGAACTGGACAAGACGACGACGGAAGACGACGAGTAGCGCGAGCGAACGGAGTGAGCGAGCGGGTTTTTGGTCCAGCGTTTGCCAGCGATGGAGCGAACGGAGTGAGCGAGCGGGTTTTGCGGTAGTATCTATTCTGGCTTGCCGAGAGATAACTTTGTAATTCTTTAGCGTGTATTTTCATTTCTTAAGACACTATTTTTCTTTGCTAAGAACAGGCGTGATTATCTCTCGGCCGTCGGAACCGAGACGACGAAGAGGTCTGACACCCCCGCCCGGTCGCGGTCCCGCGACCGGGCGGGGGCGTTCTTCTACCCGTGGCGGTTGATTGACCGAGCGCGTCCCGGCGGTCGTCCGCCGACCCGTCCAACTTTCCCGCCCGCCTCCCTACGCCCGAGCATGACCGAACCCCTGCGAACCGAACTGGACCCGGAAGTCGCGCGAGTCGTCGCGGACATCGAGGCCGCGGGCGTCCCCGAGTGGTCGGCGCTGTCGGTCGAGTCCGCCCGCCGAGTCGAAGACGAGGTGTTCTCGGGCGGCGACCCGCCGGAAGTCGGATTCGTCCGCGACCTCTCGATTCCCGGGCCGGGCGGGTCGAGTCCCGGACCGGGCGGGTCGCCCGGCGACCCCGAACGGGAGATTCCCGTCCGCGTCTACCGCCATCCGGACCTGAACGCCGACGCCGACCCCGCGCCCGTGCTGGTCTACTACCACGGCGGCGGGTGGGTCCTCGGGACGCTGGACTCCATCGACGGCGTGTGCCGCAGACTCGCCCGGCGCGGGGAGTGCGTCGTCGTCTCGGTGGACTACCGACTCGCACCCGAACACCCCTTCCCCGCGGCGGTCGAGGACGCTACGGCCGCGCTCCGGTGGACCGCCGAGAATGCCGACGCCTTCGGCGGTAACTCCGAGAGACTCGCGGTCGGCGGCACCAGCGCGGGCGGGAACCTCGCGGCGGTGACGGCCCTCCGCGCTCGTGAGAGCGAGTCGGTCCCCGACCTCGCGCGCCAGTTCCTCTTCTACCCCATCACCGACTACGCCTTCGACACCGACTCCTACGCCGAGAACGGCGACGGTCCGCTCCTGACCGAGACCGACATGCGCTGGTTCTGGGACCACTACCTCCGGAGCGAGGTGGACGGCGCGAACCCCTACGCCTCGCCGCTCCGCGCGCCGGACCTCGCAAACCTCCCGCCCGCGACGGTCGTCACCTGCGGGTTCGACCCCCTCCGCGACGAGGGCGTGGCCTACGCCGACCGACTCGCGGCGGCGGGCGTCGAGGTCCGCCACGACCACCACCCCGACCAGCCACACGGCTTCCTGAGTACCTCGGCGTCGGTCTCGGCGGCCGACGACGCGCTGGACGAGATTGGCTCGGAACTCCGGGCGCTCTGAACGGTCTCCGAGTTTCGGGGGTGTCGTGGGAGTTCGGCGTGGAGTCGTTTTTGCGCTTTTTGACCGGGCGAGAGTGTAACGGAGGAAGCGGAGGGGAATGTGACGGAGGACGCGGCGAGAAGCTAAGCTTCAGGCTCGAACGCGACGAGTAGCACGGTAAGCGTAAGAGACGCCACGGAGGAAGCGGAGAGGAGCTAGCTTCAGGCTCGAACCAATGAGGACCGCACAGCACCGCCACCGCGGGCCACACACCTCCCCAACCGACTCCTTCGCTCCCGTCGGTCGCTCAGTCGTCCCTCGCGCGGTCTGGCGCGACACAGGGTCGCGCCAGCGCGCGCCGGTGGTGAGAGTGAAACCGAGCGCGGCCGCGAGAAAGAGAAATCGAGCGCGAGCGTCTACCTACCGGAGTCGCCGCCGAGCGGCCACGAGCGCCGCCAGAAGCGCGACCAGCGCGGTCGAGACGCCGAATCCGGGGATGCCGCCACTGCCGCCGTCGTCGGTAGTCGCGGCGGTCGTCTCGTCGGTGTCGTCGCCCTCGGAAGTCGTCGTCTCGGCCGCGACCGAGACCGACCCGGCCGACGCGCCGTTGACCGAGATGTCGTGTGCGCCCGGTGAGTCCAGCGTCACTTCGACCGTGACCGTCTCGGACTCGCCAGCGCCGAGTTCGACCTGTTTCTCGGCGACGACTTCGCCGTCCACCGAGATTCGCGCCGTCGTCGCGCCGGTGCCGTCGCCGGTGTTCTCGACGGTCGCGGTGACTTCGACGGCGGTGCCGGGTGCGACGCTCTCCGCGCCGACCGAGGCGTCGGTCACCGACAGCGCGCCGCTTCGGACGCCGACCGCGAAGACGCCGGTGGCGGAGCCTTTCGCCCGCACGACGTACTGCCCGCCGGTCTCGCCGACGACCTTGGTCTCGACCCGTTGCCACGACCCACCGGAGAGACGGAACACCGCGACGTTCTCGGGCGCGGCGACCGAACTCTTCGGCACCGCGAAGTCGGCCTTGACCTCGCCGAGCGCCGACGACGAGATGTGGGTCGCACTCACGTTCAGATAGCCCAGCGTCGTCCCGTCGGGTGCGCTCGCGCCGACCGGAGCGGACGACGAGACGCTCGCCGCCGCGAGGAACCGCGGGACGGGTTCGGAACTCTTCGGCGCGAGCGAGACTTTCCGGACCGTCAGGTCGCCCGCCGAGATGCCGCCCTCGGGCGACACGTCGCCCGAGGAGTCCGACCGGGCGCTGACGACTTCGGCCCGGACGCTACTCGCGGTCACGTCGGTCACCGTCACCTGCGCGGGCGGGTCGGGGACGTTCGCGCCGCCGCCTCCGCCGCCGGAGCTACCGCCGCCGCCACTGCCGCCCGACGACTCGTTGACCACCGAGAACGTCACCGTCTCGGGGGCTGAAAGCGAGTTGCCCGCGTTGTCGGTCACGAACAGCGTGGCGTTGTAGGTGCCAGCCGTGAGGTTCCGGGTGAATCTGAGGTCGGAGTCGTTGACCGACGCCGCGCCGGTCACGTCCGCGCCCTCGAAGTGGAGCGTGACGTTCTCGGCATCGACGCCCGCGTAGCCGTCACTGTACGACGCCGTGAGCGTCACGTCGCCCGCGGTCGGCGACCGGGTAGCCACGCCGAGCGAGGCGTTCGGCGCTCCCGACTCCTTCTGGCCCGTGACGGCGTACGTCGAGAAGTGCGGGGCCTCGATTTCGTAGGTGTAGGTGCCGTCGCCGTCGTCGGTGTCGATGCGGGTCGCGTTGACCTTCCGCCATCCGGACGACGTGTTCTCTTCCTCGACCCAGAACTTGACCGTCCCGTCCTTGATGTACTTCTGGTGGATGCGCGACTGGGCCACCGTGACCGTCACCGTCGCGTCCGTGATGTTGGCGTTCGAGACGGTGGTGTTGATTTGCGGGAAGTACAGCGAAGTCCCGTCGGGGTCGGTCTTCTCCGGGTTCTTCTTCGCGGTTCCGACCGTCACGCTGGCGCTGGTGGCCGTCTCGTTCGTCTCGATGGCGACTTTGCCGACGTTCGTGTCGTTGGTCTCGGCCGAGAAGGTGTCGTTGCGCCTCTCCATCGAGACCTGTTGGCCGACGCTGTACTCGCCGGTCGTGACGACGCGCTCGTTGCCAGCCACGTCCCGGACGACCACCTCGAAGGTGTGGTTGCCGAGCGCGGACGCGGCCGGGACCGCCCAGTCGTCGCCGACTGGGTGGCCGTCCACGAACACGCCAGCGACGCCGTTGTCGTCCGTGGCGTTCACGACGACCGCAATCGCGTGTTCGGGCAGGATTTCGCGGGTTCGGTTCAGACCGGGCGTTCCGTTGACCGTGGGTTTCTGCGTGTCGATTCTGACGGTCCGGTTGTGCCGGACTTCCTCGTTGCCCGCCGCGTCCACGCTGTAGAACTCGACGGTGTAGTTCCCGTCGGCGGTGAACGTGATGTTTCCGGCGTAGGGCGTCCAGTTGCCGCCGTCAACGCGGTACTCGGTCCGGACGACCCCGCTCGCGGAGTCGGTGGCGTCGAGCGTGACGTTCACGTCGGAGTCGTACCACCCGTTCTCGTTCGCGGTCGCGTTCGTCGTGAAGTTCGTCACCGGCGCGTCGGCGTCGATGTCGAACGAGACCGACTCGCTCGCTTCGACGTTGCCGCCCTCGTCCACGCTCCGGTAGGTGACGGTGTGCGCGCCGTTCGCGGCGACCGTGACGTTGCCGTCGTAGGCCGTCCAGTTGCCGCCGTCAACGCGGTACTCGGTCTGGACGACCCCGCTCGTCCCGTCGCTCGCCGTGAGGTTCACCGTGACCGCGGAGGTGTACCATCCGGCGTCGCCCGTGGTACCGTTCAGCCTGTGGGTCGTGTTCGGCGCTCGGGTGTCGAGCAGGAACTGCTGGGCGATTCCGCCCTCCTCGTTGCCTTTCGCGTCCACGGCGGTCACGGAGAGGGAGGCGATACCGTCGGACAGGTCCGCGGCGTCCACCGTGAAGTTGCCTCGGTAGATGCCGTCGCCGTCCGAGTCGTTCAGCGCAATCGTCCCGGCACCGAACTCCGACGCGTCGGCGGTGACGGTTTCGACGCCACTGAGTCCGTCGGACGCCTCGATTGCGACCGAGACCCGTTCGCCGTCCGCGACGACCTCGTTGTCGTCGGCGTCGGACACGTCGTGGACCGAGACGTTCGGCGCGCGGGTGTCAACGACCACCGAGACGGTCCGGTTGTCGGCACCGTCGTTGCCGTAGGCGTCGGCCGCCTTGACCAGCGAGGCGGAGTGTTCGCCGTCCTCGTCGGCCTCCAGCGTGCGCCGGTACTCGTAGCCCTCGGCGGTCCGAGTCGAGGACATGTTCGTCACGCGCAGGCCCTCGTAGGTCATCCCTATCGACGCGAGCGACTCGTTGGACTCGAACGTCACGACGACGGTTCGGCCGTTCGCGCTCGCCGAGAGGTTCGAGATTTCGGGCGCGTTCGTGTCCACGGTCATCGCGGCGTTCGCGGAGACTTCGCCAGCGTTGCCGTGCCCGTCGGCGACGTAGTTGAGTTGCGCCGAGAACGTCCCGTCCCGGCCGTCGGACACGTCTGCGGTGTAGGTGTAGGTGCCGTTCTCGCTCGTCTCGTCGAACGCGGGTCTTAGGAGCGAACTCCCCTCGTCACCGGTGAGGTTCACCCGAATCTCGGAGAGTCGCTCGTCGCTGGCGAGCGAGAGGTCAACGTCTCGGGCCTCCTTCGAGAGCGAGAAGTTCTGAACCGTCGGCATCGTCGTGTCCACGGCGATGGAGGCGTTCTGGCCCGTCGCGCCGTCGTTGCCGTAGCCGTCGGCGGCGCGTTCGAGCGTTACGGTGAACTCGCCGTCGGTACTCGCGTTGAGCGCCGAGAAGTACGTCCCACCCTGCTCGCTGAAGTGGCTCTCGGTCATGGTCAAGTTCGCGGCACCCGAGACGTTGACCGCGATGTCCGTCACCGACTCGTCGGCGTCGAACCGGACGTTCAGGGTCTGTCCCGAGGGGTTGGTCAGCGAGACGTTCGTAACCGTCGGTGCGGCGGTGTCAACGAACGCCGCGACGGTCTCGCCGTTCGCGCCGTCGTTGCCCGACGTATCGACCGCCGACTTCAGTTCCGCGGTGTAGTTCTCCTCGATGCCGGACCCGACACCCCACGCCGCCTCGTAGGTCTCGTTCCCGAGCGCGGTGACGTTCTGCTCAGCGACGAACGTTCCGTCGTCGGCGTAGAACTGGACTATCGTCTCGTCGGCGTCCAGTCGCTCGTCGGCGGTGAGCGTCGCCGTCACCTCGTCGCCCGCAAACGCCGCCTCGAACGAGGTGACGGTCGGAGCGGCCGTGTCCACGAACAGCGAGACGTTCTGACCGGACGCGCCGTCCAGACCGTGGTGGTCCTCGGCCCGCGTCAGCGTAATCGTCCAGTTCTCCTCGACGCCCGCGGGAGCCGTGAACTGGGTCCAGTACACGGTTCCGGTGTCCGACCCGTTCTGGAACGAGTCGAGCGTAGCGACCGTCGCGCCAGACTCGTTGGTGACTTCCGCGACGACTGCGGAGGTGTTGAGTCGCTCGTCGGCGTCGAACGAGACCGTCACGTCACCGCCGTACTCCGACGCCGTGAGGTTCCATACCGTCGGAGCGGTCGTATCGACCGAGGTGTTGTCCGTCGCCGACCCGGTGAAGGAGTTGTCCGCGGCGTCGCTTGCGTTGACGAGAGTGGCGCGGTACTCGCCGTCGGTTTCGACTGCATAAGTGGTCTGGTACTGGTGAACGCCTCCGTACTGCGTTCTGCTTAAGTCCGTGAATGTTTTGACTACTGTTCCGTTGCTGTTAGTGATGTTTAATTGGAGTTCGGTGAGTCTCTCGCTGGAGTCGAGTGTGACCTCCAGAATGGACTCGTCTGAGAGTGACGATATGTCGAAATAGCTGATTTCCGGTTTCACGTTGTCCACCACTATCGACTCGGTGGTGACGTTCTGGTTGCCGGAGTCGTCGGTTGCGACCACCGTAATCGGCTGAGTTCCGTTGTCCGCGTCGGTCACGGTGACAGCCGTCGCGTAGGTGTCGTTGCTCTCGTGGGCGAGCGTGACGAATCCGACGCCGAGACCGGTCGCGTTGGCGGTCACGTTCGCCACGCTGGTCGCGTCCTCGGACACTGTGGCCTCGATTCGCACCTCGTCGCCGTCGCGCACGACGCCGTTACCGTCTGCGGCGTCGATGACCGTCGCGTTCAGCGACGGCGCGGTGGTGTCCACGGTCACGGAGTCCGACTCTCCCGACGACCCGTCGTGGCCGAACTCGTCGGTCGCGGCCCGGAGGGTCGCGTCGAAGGTTCCGTCGCGGGCCTCCGAGAGGTTCGCGCGGTAGACGTAGGTCCCCGAGTCGTTCGTCAGCGAGAAGTCCGAACGGGTGAGCGTTCCCGAGGTGTCGCCGCCGAGTTCGACCTCGATGGCGGCGAGTCGCTCGCTTGCGGCGAGTCGCACGTCAACGTCCTGTCCGTTCGCCACCACGTCGAAGGCGGTGACGGCGGGTGCGGACCCGTCGAGCGTCACGCCGACTTCGGTGTCGCTCGTGACGGTGAGGTTCCGGACGTGGGTCTGGTTCGGGTAGCGCGTGCTGTTTTCTGGCGGGCGGACCTCGACGGTGACGTTGCCCACCACTTCGACTCCGGGCGGGGTCGCCGAGGGAGTCAAGTCCATCCGACCCTGCGCGTCGGTCGAAACGTTCCCGAGACCGGTAGTCGCCTCCCCGTCGAAGTGGGTAACGCTGACCGACGCGTTCTCGACCGCCGCGCCGGTCTCGTTCGTGACCGTGACGTTCAGAACGCTGGCGTTCGGAAGCGCGACGGTGCCGAGGTCGGTCGGCGTCGTCGCATCGACCGCGGCGACCGAGTAGAGGTCGGGCGACCCGTCTCGGGGCATGTACGTCCCATCCTTGTCTGTGAAGTTGCCCTGATAGTACTGCACGTCGTAGGTGCCGGTTCCCTCGGGGACGGCCGCCGAGAAGTTTCCGGCGGCGTCCGTGTACGTGACGGCCTGTCCTTGCACGCCCTCGGCGGGCACGAACACGAAGTCGTCCACCGCGGGGTCGCCGTCGGCCTCGGTGATGGACCCCGAGACGCTGACGGACTTGCGGAGGGCCACCGTGATTCCGGTGTCGTTCTCGACCGTCAGCGACGTGGAGTTGGGTCGGTAGCTCGAACCCTCCGGCGGTTCGACGACGACATCCACGTCACCGGTGACTTCGAAGCCCGGCCCGTCGCTCGTCGGCGGTTCCATCATCCCGTCGGCGTTGGTCGGCACGCCGTGCATCGCGATGGCGTCGCCAGCGCCGTGGTGCCGGAGGTTGACCGTCGCGTTCGGGATGGGCGTGCCGGAGAGCGTCTCGACGGTGACGTTGAGGTCCGAGGCGTTCGGCAGTTGCTGGTCGATGTTCCGGACGTTCGCGGTGTCGTAGATGCCCAACGCGTAGAGGTCGGGCGACCCGTCGTCGGGGAACGCGAGGTCCGAGTCGTTGCGCAGGTCGTCCTGATAGTACTCCAGTTGGTAGCGGGTGTCGCCGCCGAGTTCGACCGTGAATCCGCCGGTCGAGTTGGTGTAGCCCCGCGGACCGGGCGTCGAGGGGAGTTCCTTGAACCCGACCGTATCGCCGACAGCGGAGGTGCCGTCGGACTCGGCTATCCGCGCGGTGAAGTTGACCCGGTTCGGGTCGAGCGTGACCGTGACGGTCGTATCGTTGGTCACGTCGAGGTTCCGAGTGTAGAGTCGCTCGGCGAACCGGGTGCTGTTCTCCGGCGGCGTCACGTCCACCGTGACGTTGCCCGAGAGTTCCATGCCGCGCCGACCGAACTGCGAGAAGTAGCCGTTCGCGTTCGTGTCGTTGCGCCATCCGGAAGACACGCCGAACCGGTTGTGTCCGAGCGTGACGTTCGCGTTCTCCACGGGGTCGCCGTTCGCGTCTACGACCCGAACGTCCACGACGTGGCCCTCGCCGAGTCGGTAGTCGCCGAAGTCGGTACTCGCGCTGAGGTTCACCCGGTCGATGATGAACAGGTCCGCGGTTCCGTCTCGGGGGAACGGCGAGTCCGTGTCGAGTTCCTGCGCCGCCGCGAGGGTGTAGTCCTCCTGCGCTTCGAGACCCTCGACTCTGAACCGACCCTTGTCGTCGGTTCGCTCGGCGAAGAACGACCGGTCCGGACCGGTCGTGTTACTGCTCGCATAAATCGTGCTGTTCGCGGAGACGTTCCCGTCGAAGTCCTCGAGCGTGCCTTCGACGCTGACGAGTTCCTGCATCTCGACGGTGACGTTGGTGTCGCCGGTCACCGTGAGATTCCGGGTGTAGGTCGCGTCCACGAACCGGGTGGCGTTCTCCGGGGGTTCGACTCCGACCGACACGTCGCCCGTCAGTTCCATGCCGCGCGTCCCGCCGGGAGCGACGTACCCCTGCGAGTCCATCGTGAGGTTGACGAGCGTCGCGGACGCGCCGAGGCGACGGTGAGTCATCGAGACGGTGGCACCCGGAACGGGGTCGCCGCTCTCGTCCACGACGCGCACGTCGAGGACGGGGGCGCTCGGCACGTCGTAGTTGCCGAGGTTCACGTCGCCGGAGACGTTCACTCGGTCCATCACGTAGAGGTCTGCGGTGCCGTCCTGCGGGAAGGGCGTCTGAGCGTCGAAGTTCTGGTAGTAGCGGACCGCGTAGTCGCTACCGCTCTCGATGCCCGAGACGCTGAAGTTCCCGGCCGAGTCAGTGTAGCCGACTTCGAAGTCGCGGGTCGCGTCGCTTTCGAGGACCACCGCGTCGTCCGACGAGGGGTCGCCGTCGGCGTCGTCGACCTGTCCGCTGACGGTGTTACCCGACCCGTCCAGCGTGAGGGTGAGGTCGGTGTCGCTCTGCACGTCGATGAGGTCAGTGTAGTTCGGTCCTCCGAACCCACTGCTCCCGTCCGGCGGGGAAACGCGGACGCGCACCTCGCCGACGACTTCGATGCCCGCGGTGCCGCCCGCCGCGAGCGTCCCGTCGTTCCGCGCGGTAGTGGTGTACCCCGCGTAGGCCTTCGTTCCGTTCTCGGACACGAAGTCCATGACCTCGACTTCGGCGTCGGGAACGGGGTTGCCGTTCTGGTCCACGACGGTCACGTTCAGGACGTGCGCGCCGGGGAGCGACCCCTCGCCGACGTACTCGGAACTCGTCCCGTTCACGATGTCGAAGGCGTGGAGGTCCGGCGACCCGTCGCGGGCCATGAACTCGGACCCCTTCCGGTCGAGGTCTCCTTGGAAGTAGCCGAGGACGTACTCGCCGTCGGTGCCGCTTGCTCTGACCTCGAACTGACCGTTCGCGCTCGTGACGTTCTCGTAACTCTTCGAGGAGTCGAGCGCGTAGGCGTTGACCTCGTGGCCCGCCGCGGCGGTGCCGTCGGTCTCGTCGAATCGACCCGAGTAGGTCACGATGTCGGGGTACGGTTCCGCGACCGACGAGACTGCGCCGTCCGCGTCAACCAGTCCGTAGCCGGTCCGGTTGTTCGGTTCGGTGCCCCGGAGCGGAACCGCCGTCGAGGTGAGGCGACCTTTGACTCCGGCGGGCGTCAGACTCCGGTTGGCGTCGAGCATCAGCGCCGCGACACCGGCGGTGTACGGCGTCGAGGCCGAGGTGCCGTAGAAACTGTCGTAGACGGAGGTGGTCACGCCGTCGGGTGCAACCACGTCGGGTTTGACCCGGCCGTCGATTGTCGGTCCGCGCGAGGAGAACGATTCGAGTTCGTTGTCGCTGTAGTGGGCCGCGCCGACCGTGACGATGTTTCGGCCCGTGCCGGGCACGGTAACGCTCCGTCCCTTCGTCCAGTACTCGGGGTTAGAACTCCCGCGGAAGAAGATGTCGAAGGTGGACGACTCGTTCGCGTTCCAGTTCTCGATGGAGAGGTAGACGGGTTGGGAAACGTCGGCGTAGATGTACTCGGTCGGCGACTGGGTGCCGTTCTGGACGTTGGTAGAGTAGTCCACGACCGCGCCCGTCTCGTTGACGAGTTTCAGGTCGTAGTCCTCGTTGCGCTCGTTCCAGTCGTTCCAACTGAGCGCGATGCTCACCTGCCCGGAACCGCCAGCGGGCGTGACGTTCATCAGTTCGTCGGACCCCTCGAAACTCATCACGTCGTCGCCGTCCGGGTCGGACCACTGGCCGTGCCAGTGGTCGCCGTCGCCGTCGTTGCCCGCGGAAGTGAACCACGTCGTGCCGCTCTGGATAGACTGGTCGATTCGCTGGTTCATGTACGCAGTGCCGTCGAGCGGTCCGACGTTGTACCAACTCAGCGACATCGTCGCCACGTCGGTCGAGGTGTTCTGCTCCAACCAGTCGATGGCCTCGTAGAGTTGGACCGTGCTACTGACTTTCACCGCGATGATGGAGGCGTTGGGCGCGGTGTCCGCGACGAGTTCGGCCGTCGCGGTGCCGTGTTCGCCGGTCGCGTTGCTCATCTGACGGGGGTCCGTCGCGTCGAAGTTCCGCCAGTCCACGAGTTGGTCGGCGATTTCGGGGTTCGAGACGTTGAACCCGGCGTCGATGACCGCCACCGTGACGTTCTCGCCGGTGACACCCGCATCGTGGACGGTGCCAACGTCCATGTTCGAGAGACCCTCGCTGGTGATTTCGTTGGTCTCCGGTCGGTGAGGTTGCCGGACGAACTCGACGGCGGCGGAGTCGGCGAGCGCGGTGACGGCGCTCGCGGGCACGCGCGCCTGCACGAGATTCTCGTAGCGGGCCTGCACGTCGCCGCCGTTGGTGCCGACCAGTCCGACGGCCTCGTCGCCGCTACCGGGAGTTGCCCGGACGACGACTTCCACGAAGTCGGTGCCCGACGCGGTGTCGGTACTCGGACCGCTCCGGGCCGACTCGACGCTATCGAGGACCGACGACGAGACCTTGGGGTTCGACTTCCGCGCGGCCGGTTCCGACTCCTTCGTGGCGTCTCTCGTCGCGGTAGAAGTCGTCGTAGTCGTGGTCTCGTTGACCGCGGTGGTCGTGGTCGTCTCGGTGGTCGTCGTCTCGGCGACTGTCGTCCCGTCGTCGGCCGTCGTTGCTGTCGTCCCGTCGTCGGCCGTCGTTGCTGTCGTCTCGGTGGCCGTCGTCGTTGTCGTCTCGGCGACTGTGGTGGCCGTCGTCTCGTTGACCGTGGCCGTCGCCGTCTCGGTCAGCGTCGTCGTCGCGTCGTTTCCGGTGGTATCTTCGGCCAAGTCACCCGTGACCGCCGGTGGGCCGTTCGGCGCGAACGCCGAGGCCGGGACCGCGGCGGTCGCCGCCGAGACGACCAGTAGAATCGAGAGTGCGACCGCGGAGAAGCGTCCGCGACTCATGGCGACACTCCCGACGCGGACGCGCCGGTCGCTCCGCTGACTGCCGTCGGCGCTCGCTTATCTGTATAACGAACTACATGTGAAACGCTATTCATTGTCAATGAGTTATACTAGATACTGATAAGAATTTTGCAATTCCCGGGTATAGTCGAAATAGACTCGACGGTCGAACCGACAGAACGGGAGTTTCGCCGACGTTAAGTCCGAAACTGGTACGAGGAGGTTCGACCCGTCGTACGCGACAGGAAAAAACAGATACTCTAGACGAACGCGAATACGTCGGCTCTACTCGAAGTCATCCTGAGTGATAGGTTCGCCTTCCTCGGTCGGCGGGGCAACGTGGTCCACGAACTCCTCGACGCTCGGTTGCTCGACGCGAACCCGGACGTGGATGTCTCCGAGTTCGTCGGGATTGCCGACGGCGAAGTTGACGACGCCCTCGAAGGCGGCTTGCTTTTTCAGGTCGAACGAGAAGGTGTCTCCGCGGCGATTCTTGAAGAACTCCCCGCGAGCGGTGTCGAGTATCTCTCGGCGGTGGAGCAGTTCCGAGAAGTGGTCGAGGGAGTGGGCCTCCGCGACGACTTCGCCGTGTCGCTCGTCGGTCTCCGCACCGGGGAAGACGTTCGTGATGGCGGTAGCGACTCTATCCGCGATTTCGGTGTCCGCGACGGGTGCAGTCACCTGCACGTCGATGCTGTATATCATGCTTCTCGGGCGGTCTGTTCGCGTTCGAGTCCTGCGACGCCCTCCTCGAACAGGGCGCGAATCTTCTCGTGAAACGCCTCCAGCGTTGCGGTGTTGTCGATGCGAACGTCGGCGCGCGCGATGGCTTCGCCCATCCCGAACCCGCGTTCGCGCTCGTCTCGCTCGCGGAGTGACTCGCCGTCGTCGGTGGCGTCTCGACCCCGCGCCTCGACGCGTTCGGCCCGAACCTCGAACGGCGCTTCGATGCTGACCAGCGTGAACGACTCGCCGAACGCCTCTTCGAATCGCTCGACTTCGACGCCCGCGCGGATGCCGTCCACGAGGACGGTATCGCTCGCTTCCAGCGCCCCCTCGATGACGGGGAGCGACCGCTGAGCGATGGCGTCGGGACCGTTCTCCTCCCGAAGCGCGGCGGCAATCTCTCCGTGGTGTTCGGCCGGGTCGAGACCCCGGTCACGACACTCCCGGCGAATCACGTCACCCATCGTCACGACAGGAATACCGAGTTCCTCGGCGACGGCGGCGGCCTCGCCCTTTCCGCTCCCCGGCAAGCCCACGGTTCCGATGACTCTCATTGGCGAAAAGTAGTGGTGAGTCGTGCATAAACGCTGTGTTCCGGGTGTGCGAGGCGCGCGCTTCCGGCGCGCGCCGACGCCGCCGGTCGGAGATTCACGGGCGCTCGCCGGAGGATTCTACGGGAGAGACAGCTTTCTATTTCCTTTACAATTGATAAACACTCTTTAGGAATTGTGAATATTTCTCCCGTCGAGGTTGCCCGAACGAGCATACGCGGCGTGACGGGCGACACCGAATCCTAACTTCTTTTGCCACCGGGCGGTATACGAACGGACGAGGGCACGTAGCTCAGTCTGGAAAGAGCGTCGGACTTCTATCCCGGTCGGTCTCGGCCGATTGGGGAAGACATCCGACGGTCGTGGGTTCAAATCCCATCGTGCCCGTACAGCGACGAACGGAGTGAGGAGCGAACCGGCGCGAAAGGGGATTTGAACCCTGCGAGTCGCACGCCCGGAACGGCCGGAGGCCGCACGCCCGGACCGTCTCGGTCCGGTTCAAATCCCATCGTGCCCGCTGATTCTGCCGCGACCGGCGAACTCGTCCGTCCAAGCGATTCCGGTTCGAGTCCACGGCCGTCTCACGCCCCGCTACCGAGTCGTCGGCAATCGGCCGCCGTCGTCACCAAGAATAGAGAGACCGACCACTACTCAGAAGAGGTCGCCGACATCGTTGATGTCGGACCGGCAGAACGGACAGCGATAGTTCGTCTGGAAGTCGTTGCGCTGGGCAACGGTTCGTGTTTCGAGTTCGTGCATTGCGATACTGCGACCACAGTCGGGACACGGTACTTTGGTCACGGAAGATAGATGAATGGCCCAAACACTTAAATTGCAATGTAAGGTAAATAGAGAAATCTTGTGGCCCCAGTGGACGAAAACGCCGGGGTGCCGAGCGCGGCGGCCAAATGAAATTAGAACCGACGGCGAATCCATCGCCGACTTCGCTCGCTCGGCTCGCTCGTCGCCTCGCAAAAAGCTGGACCAAAAAGGACGCTATCCCTCGAAGCCGTCCTGCGACCACCTTTTTCCATCGCCGACTTCGCTCGCTCGGCTCGCTCGTCGCCTCGCAAAAAGCTGGACCAAAAAGGACGCTATCCCTCGAAGCCGTCCTGCGACCACCTTTTTCCATCGCCGACTTCGCTCGCTCGGCTCGCTCGTCGCCTCGCAAAAAGCTGGACCAAAAAGGACGCTATCCCTCGAAGCCGTCCTCGAACTTGAACGTGCCGTTGCGCTGGACGATTTCGCCATCCACTTCGATGAACGAGTCTTCGGCCATGTCCACAATCATGTCTACGTGGACCGCGCTCTGGTTGCCTTCCTCGCCCTCGGGCAGGCACTCCTCGTAGGCCCGACCCACCGCGAGGTGGACCGTATCGCCCATCTTCTCGTCGAAGAGCATGTTGTAGGTGAACTGGTCGATGTCGCGGTTCATCCCGATGCCGAGTTCACCGAGTCGGCGGGCACCCTCGTCGGTGTTGAGGACTTCGCCGAGTACGTCCTCGTTCTTGCTGGCGCTGTACTCGACCACTTCGCCGCCTTCGAATCGGAGGTAGCCGTCGTTGACCTCGTGGCCCTCGTGGATGAGCGGTTTGTCGAAGAGAACTTCGCCCTCGACCGAATCGGCGACCGGCGCGGTGAACACCTCGCCGCCGGGGAGGTTGTTCTTCGCGTGGTCGTTGATGGTGGTCATTCCCTCGATGCTCATCGTGAGGTCGGTGGTGTCGCCCGAGACGATGTGGACTTCCTCGCCCGCGTCGAGGATTTCGACCATCTGCTCTTGGTGTTCTCGCTGGGCCTCCCAGTCTTTCCCGATGGCCGACCAGACGAACTCCTCGTACTCGTCGGTCCCCATCTCGGCGTTCTGGGCGTCGGCGGGGGAGGGGTACTGGGTGAGGACCCACCGCGTGTCGAGAATCTCCTCCCGGACGGGAAGTTGGGCCTTCCGGAACGCCGACATCGTTTCGCTGGAAATCGCGCTCAGTTCGGCAACGTTGTCGTGGGCGCGGACGTGAATCCACACGTCGGCCGCCTCCGCCAGCGCGAGTTCGTGGTCGGGGGCGTCCATGTCGTCTGCGGCGACTGCCCGCAGGAACTTCGTCCGAGTCTCGTCCTTGCGCCCGGCGACGTGGAGGGGATACGCGCCGCGCTCTCCGATGACCTCGCAGAGCGCGAGCGTCAGGTCTTCGCCCGCGGGCGGGGCGCTGACGACGACGTTATCGCCGGGTTCGATTTCGGTGGAGTGGTCTACGACGATTTCCGCGTGGTCCCTGACTCTGGAATCCATACGCGCAAGTGTTGCCGAAGAGGGGAAACGCCTTTCGGTATTCCGAGGGGTCCCGACGTTCGGCGGGCGTCACGGCGGTTCGCCGCCACCGCGGAGTATATCACGGGCGGCACACAACCAACGGGCATGATAGACCTCCGGAGCGACACCGTGACGAAACCCGACGACGCGATGCGCGAGGCCGCCCGCGACGCCGAAGTGGGCGACGACGTGTACGGCGAGGACCCGACCGTCAACCAGTTGGAGGCCGAGGCCGCCGACCTCGTGGGTATGGAGGACGCTCTCTACGTGCCGACCGGCACGATGGGCAATCAGGTCGCGGTTCGGACCCACACCGACCGCGGTCAGGAAGTCCTCGTGGAGCGCGAGAGCCACGTCTTCAAGTGGGAACTCGGTGGTCTCGCCCAGTTGTCGAGCCTTCAGGTTCGGACGCTCGACGGCGGCGAGCGCGGAATCCCGACGCCCGAACAGGTCCGAGAGGGCTACGTCGAGGAAGACGCCCACCGGCCCGGGACCGGTCTCCTCACCCTCGAAAACAGTCACAACAGCAAGGGCGGGGTCGCCGTCGCGCCCGAGAAAATCGACGCCGCGGCCGAGGCCGCCCGCGAACTCGGGGTTCCGGTCCACTTAGACGGCGCGCGGGTGTTCAACGCCGCCGTCGCGCAGGACGTGTCCGCCGACCGAATGACCGAGAGTGTCGATTCGGTCATGTTCTGCCTCTCGAAGGGTCTGGGTGCGCCGGTCGGTTCGATGTTGGCCGGGAGCGAGGAGTTCGTCGCCCGCGCTCGGCGCAACCGGAAACTGTTCGGCGGCGGGATGCGCCAAGCCGGGATGATTGCCGGGCCGGGCCGACTCGCGCTCGAAAACGTCGAACGACTCGCCGACGACCACGAGAACGCCCGCGTGCTGGCCGAGCGACTCGCGGACGTGGACGGACTCGACGTGCAGGACCCCGAGACCAACATCGTTCTCGTGAACACCGAGGGCGCGGACCTGCTCGCCGACGAGTTCCTAGACGCCTGCGAGGACGTTGGCGTCCGCGGTACCCAGTTCGACACGCACGTCGCGCGGTTCTGCACGCACTGGGACGTGGACCGCGACGACGTGGAGACGGCCGCCGAGCGAGTCGCCGACGCTCTCGACGAGTAGCGGACGCCGACTACTGTCGGCCGTTTTGAACGCCCTCGCGGAACCCGGTGATTGTTCGCCGGATGAACAGATACATGAAGAGAACGAACCCGAGCAGGACGGCCAGAAAGCCGAGGACGAGCGGGTCGTTGAACACTGATGCCATGTATCGCCATTGCCGTTCACCCAACAAATTCGTTTCGACGCCCGCCGGAAATGGTGGTAAAGTTCATGGGAGCAGGGTCGCAATGCGAACTTATGGCTGACCTCCTGCCCTCCACGTCGGACGCGACGGCCCCGCAGTCGGCCGAACCGCGGGTCGTCGGCGTCGATAGCGACGACGCCGACGACCTTCTCGGGGCACTCTCCTCGGAGACGGCCCGAGAGTTGCTGGCGGCCCTCCACGACGACCCCGCGACCCCCTCCGACCTCGCCGAGACCATCGACACCTCGCTCCAGAACGCCCAGTACCACCTCGGCAACCTCGAAGACGCCGACGTGATACAGGTCGTGGACACCGTGTACTCCGAGAAGGGCCGCGAGATGAAGGTGTACGCGCCCGCCGACCGACCGCTGGTCGTGTTCGCCGGGAACGAGGAGAAGACGACCGGACTCAAGGCCGCGCTCTCCCGGTTGCTCGGCGCGTTCGGCGCGCTCGGTCTCCTGAGTCTCGCAGTCCAGCAGGTCTTCGGCGACGGACTCGCGACGCTGTTCGGCGGCGGCGAGAGCGCCGAGACCCGCGGCGACGGCGGCGGGATGTCGGTGCAGTCCACGGATGCGGTCCAGCAGACCACGGACGCCGCGGCCAACGCGATTCCGCCGGGCGTCCTCTTCTTCGCGGGCGGTGCACTCGTCCTCGCGCTCGGATTCGCGTGGTGGTACTACGCGAATCGGAGTGCGTGAGCGACTGACGGGGCGGAACCGACGATTCGTCGGCGGTAACTAAAACGAGTTTTTGAGCTTACGGGAACTATTTGAGATAGTCGAACGTAGGCAGTAGTGTACCGCCCCGCTTCGGCCCTCCACCACCGTCGTACTCCGTTCTCGCCTCGGGGCGAGACCGCAGTTCTGTTTCTTCGGACGCTCGTCACGCGACTTCGAACGTTTCGAGGACCGACCCGTCGCGGTGGCGAATCTCGCCCGCGAGCGTCGGCCCGTCACCTTCGACCGGCCGGAGTTCCGCGTGGGTCGGGACGCCGCCGCGAGGCTGAGCGTGACTGCCGGGATTGAGCAGGAGAACGTCGTCGCCCGCGCTGGCCGCGTGGCGGTGGGAGTGGCCGAACACCACCACGTCGGCGGCCTGCTGGCGACCCAGAAGCGAGAGACCGGTCGCGCTCCGGTCGTCGCCGTGGGTCAGGACGAACCGGACGCCTTCGACTTCGAAGGTTCGCTCGGGCGGGAGTCGGTCGCGGACTCCGGGAGTCGCGTTGTTGCCGTAGACGCCTTCGAGTCGGTCAGCGACCGACTCGAAGGCGTCGAGGACCGTCTCGTTGGTGAAGTCCCCGGCGTGGACGACGACTTCGGCCTCCTTGACGGCTTCTCTCGCTCGCCCCGTCAGTTCGTGGCCCGACCGACTGTGCGTGTCCGAGAGGACGGTTATCATCGCTTCGGCGTAGGGACGCCGGGTTCGTGAGCGTTCCGCTTGCAAGCACTTTCTTATCCGGTGGCCGAGAAGGGTAGGTCAATGGCGGAAAGCAAATCGGTCGTTATCGCCGCGCTCATCGCTAATGGCGCAATCGCGGTGCTGAAGTTCGTCGGATTCCTGCTGACCGGGAGCGCGGCGATGCTCTCGGAGACGTATCACTCCGTGTCCGACACCGGCAATCAGGTGTTCCTGCTCATCGGTCTCCGGTACAGCGGCCGGGACGCGAGCCGCGGCCACCCATTCGGCTACGGGAAAGCCGAGTTCTTCTACAGCTTTCTGGTCAGCGTCCTGCTGTTCGGCATCGCGGGGTGGGAGAGCGCCAAGCACGGCTACAACGCAATCATGCACCCTCATCCGGTCGAACAGGGGTCTGCGACCCTCCTCGGAGCCACCTTCCCGGCGGTCTGGGTCAACTACGGCGTCCTCCTCGGTGCAATTGCCTTCGAGAGCTACGCGCTGAAGAAGGCCTACGCCGGGATGAAAAAGGACATCGAAGAACACGAGTGGACCGGACTGGTCGAGGCGTTCAAGAAGACAAGCAACGTGACGACGCTGACCGCGTTCACCGAGGACACCATCGCCATGGCCGGGGCGGGGTTAGCGCTCTTCGGCGTCTTCGTGTCGCGGTTCACCGGCAACCCCATCTACGACGCGGTGTCGGCCCTGCTAATCGGTCTCATGCTGATGGGCTTCGCCGTCGCGCTGGCGTGGGAGAACAAGCGCCTGCTCATCGGCGAGAGTCTCCCGAAGTCCGAGGAGCAGGAACTCCGGCGCATCATCGAGGAGTGGGACGGCGTGGTCCGAATCGTGGACTTCCGGACGGTCATCTTCGGCCCGGAGAACGTGCTGGTGACTGCGGATGTCGCCTTCGAGAAGGGTATTCCGACGGCCGAGATGGACCGGAAGATTACCGAGTTGGAGGACGCGCTGATAGAAGCCAACGAGAGCGTGTTCAAGGTGTACATCGAACCCGAGAAGGGGCGGCAGAGTCGGCGGGGCGAGGCGGCGGGGTAGCTACTCGTCGTCCATCTCGAAGAGTCGGGAAAGGGTGACGCCCTCCAATCGGACGAGTTCTTCCGCAATCTCGCTATCCTCGTTTAGTTGGTACATCGGACTTCCGCCAACGTCGCGGGTGTGTTCGATGACGCCGAGGTCCTGCAAGTCGCCGAGATGGTCGTAGACCGTACTTCTGGCGATTCCTGCAAGTTCGGCGACGTAACTCACGTTCAGGTCGCGGCCGCGTTCGCTCACGAACGCGGCCAGAATCTTGGTCCGGGCCGGTTGGCCGAAGAGGTGGACGAAGGGACTGTCGTCGGCGTAGGAATCGGTTTCACCACCATCGGTGTGTGCGAGCGCAGTCATAGGTATTGGTTCAACCCATACCCTACATAAGCGTTTTCCTAAAAATACTTCTTCGTAGCTTCAAAACAACACAACTAAATATCGGTGATGAGTCGATTGTGACGATATGCGAAAATGACAGACAAGCATATCCAGAATCGTATCGTGGAAAAACTCCTCCGCAACAGGGTCATCGGAAGTCACAAAATTCGAGTTGACACCGCAGTCAATCGGTATCTCCCGAGTCACGAACAGGGCCGAGGAAAGGAACTCGTTCGGGAGATGATTCGTGAGCCTGAAAGCCCAATCGAGGGCTACGGCGGCAGTCGAGACAACATTCGACTGACGAGTAAGGAGGACGCAGTGGAGTTCCTGAAGTCGAACGACGGCAACGTTCCGTTCGGATTCGGTTAATCCTCCCTTGACACTTCCACTCGCAAGCGAGAGTTTAAACGTCAAGCCGAGCAAACCCCTGCCGTGGCAGAGACGAACGGGTACATGCGGTTCTTTCCCTACGAAGCGCCGTACGACAACCAGCAGGAGGCGATGGACCGCATCTACAACGCCTTCGCCCGCGGGCAGGACGTGCTGTTCGAGGGGGCCTGCGGGACGGGCAAGACCCTCTCGTCGCTCGTGCCCGCGCTGGAGTACGCCCGCGAGGAGGACAAGACGGTGGTCATCACGACCAACGTCCACCAGCAGATGCGCCAATTCGTGGCGGACGCGCGGGCCATAACGAAAGAAGAGCCGATTCGCGCCGTGGTCTTCCGGGGGAAGGGGTCGATGTGTCACATCGACGTGGGCTTCGAGGAGTGTCAGGTTCTGCGGGACAACACCTACGAAGTCGTGGACGCCGAGAGCGACCTCGAAGAGTTGGAGGACCGCCAAGAGGAACTGCTCGAAGCGAGTCAGGAGGGCGACGAGCGCGCCGCCGACGCCCGGAGCGCCGTCATGGACGAACTCCAGTCGGTCCAAGAGCGCGTCGAGAGTCTGGAGGAGCAGAACACCTGCGAGTACTACTACAACAATCTCGTCGGCGACAACGACGAGTTCTACTCGTGGCTCTACGACGACGTGCGCACGCCCGACGACATCTACGAGTTCGCCGAACAGCAGAAACTCTGTGGCTACGAACTCCTGAAAGACGGGATGGAAGGCGTGGACTTGGTGGTGTGCAACTACCATCACCTGCTCGACCCGATGATACGCGAGCAGTTCTTCCGGTGGCTAGACCGGGACCCAGAGGACGTAATCGCCATCTTCGACGAGGCCCACAACATCGAAGACACCGCCCGCGAACACGCGACTCGGACGCTGACCGAAAACACCCTCGACTCCGCGCTCGACGAGTTGCAGGACTCCGACGACGCGCGGGCCGAACCCGCTTACAACGTCGTCTCGGCGTTCCGGGCGGCGCTCGAAGAGACCTACGAGGACGCCTTCGGGTTCGGCGACCGGGAACAGGTCGGCGACAACTGGGAGGACGTGGCTATCTCGAACGACGACAAGCGCGACGACCTGACGCTCAACTTCCTCCAGCAGTACACCGGCAAGGGCATCGACACCGAGTTGGAACTCGCGGTCCACCTCGGCCGGGACTTGGACGAGGAGTACGAGGAGGCCTACAAGAACGGCGAGTCCACGACGCGCCAAGAGTGCCAGACCCTGCAAGCGGCGACGTTCATCCAGTCGTTCATGGACGAGAGCGCGGAGTTAGGTCAGTACCCCGTGGTGTCGGTCCGTCGCGACGAGGCGACCGAGGAGGTGTACGGCCGGGCGGAACTCTACACCTGCATCCCGCGGGAGGTCACGGAAGACCTCTTCGGCGAGGTGTACGCCACGGTGCTGATGAGCGCGACCCTCCGGCCGTTCGACGTGATTTCGGACGTGTTGGGGCTGGACGACCCGGTGGAAATCGCCTACGGTCTCCAGTTCCCCGAGGAGAACCGCCGGACGTTCGCGGTGGAGACGCCCGCGCTGTTTTCCAGCGAGCGCAACGACCCCGATACCCAAGAAGCCATCGCGGGCGTCCTCCGGGACGCTGTAGAGTTCACGGCGGGCAACGCCCTCCTGTTCTTCCCGAGTTACGCCGAGGCCGAACGCTACTACGACCGCCTCTCGCGGGAGTTCGGGGACGGTAGTGCGGGAACGACGCTCCTGATGGACGAACCCGGTACCTCCGTCGAGGACCTCCGCCAGCGATTCGTCGCGGACGACGACGCCGCGCTGTTCACCTCGCTGTGGGGGACGCTGGCGGAGGGCGTCAGTTTCGACGGCGACGAGGCCCGGACCGTCGTCGTGGTCGGCGTCCCCTACCCGCACCTCGACGACCGGATGGAGGCCGTTCAAGAGGCCTACGACCGGACCTTCGCCGACCGCTCGGGCCGCGACTCCGGATGGGAGTACGCCGTCGAGATTCCGACGATTCGCAAGACGAGACAGGCGCTCGGCCGAGTGATTCGGTCGCCCGACGACTTCGGCGTCCGCGTGCTGGTGGACAAACGCTACACCGAGGCGGGTCGTCGGGAGATGGGCAAGTACAGCGTCCGCGAGACGTTTCCGCCCGAGGAGCGCACCGAGATGCTGGACGTGCAGGCCGAGAAACTGAAGTTTGCGATGCTGAACTTCTACGGCGACAAGGACGCGTGGGACGGCGCGCCGCCGACGCCGTGAGGCGTTCGTAGTTGTCGTCTGTTCGTGCTGGAAGCGAGAAGCGGACGAGCTGAAGGTCCGGAGTAGGGAGAACGGGAAGAACCGGAGAGCTAGCTTCAGGCTTGAACCAATCATACCGCAAACCGCACAGCACCGCAACCGCGGGCCACGTCCTCCCCAACCGACTGCGCGTCTCGCTCACTCTGTTCGCTCGATGTTTGCGAACGACGCTCGCAAATCAGCGAGACGCGAAGCGTCTCGCAAGCCTCGTCCCTCGCGCGGGTTGGCGCGGCGCACGAGCGCCGCGCCAGCGCGCGCCGACTGGAAGGACGAGGTATAGAAGTATGGAAACGTTCGCGCGTCCTTAACACCATAAAATCTTTCTCTAAGAAAGAAAAATGTTTCTCTAACGAAGTCAAATACGTCTTGCGCCGCCAACCTTTACGCCGGGAGCGAGAACGACGCGACTTCCTCCTCGTAGGTCGCGTCCCAGAGCGCGAGTCGGTTCACGGTCCACGTCACCGACTCGATGTCGCGCTCGATGAACTGACGGGCCGTCTCCACGTCGCCGCCGCGGGCCAGCGTGACGTGGGGCACGTAGTCGTCGCCCTCGAACGACTCGACGGCCGAGAAATCGCCGACGAGTCGGTCGTGAACCCGCCGGAGACCCGGACTCTCGACGGCGAGGTAGACCACCGGTCCCGCGCCGACCGGTGGTCGCTCGAACGAACCGAGACCCGAGACGCGGACCTCGAAGGCCGGTGCGCCCGCGAGCGCCGTGCGGACCTGCTCGCGGAGGCGCGCGGTTCCGCCCGCGGGCGCGTCCCCGAGGCGCTTGCAGAGGAGGGTGTGGCGCTCCCGAATCGTCTCGAAGCCGAGGAGCGCGGGCCGCAGGTCCTCGGCGAGTCGAGCGACTTCACCGGGAACCGGGACGTTGAGGCTGTACACTGCCGGAGAGTCGGTCGGCGCGACACAAGAGGATGACGGTCGGGCGAGACCGGCGTCGGGCGACTGCTACACTTATTTGATTGCGGACCGAGATAGAGAAGGAATGGAGACATCCGGGGAAGCAGTCCGTGTACTGTACGTCGGCGACAGACCCGGAACCGCCGACTTCGCCGAGTACGTCGGCGGCGAAGACGCGCTCACCGTGGCGCGCGTAGACGACGCCGCGAGCGCACTCGACCGCTTGGACTCGGCGACGTTCGACTGCGTGGTCGGCGACGTGGCCGACGGACTCGGACTTCTCGACGCGGTTCGAGAGCGCTGGACCGACCTCCCCTACGTGTTCGTCGCCGGTGAGGGCGACGACGACGCCAGCGAAGCGCTGGCACGCGGTGCGACCGACTACCTCGAACGCCGGGCCGACCGCGACCAGCGCGCCCTCCTCGTCACGCGCGTCGAGAGCGCCGTCGTGCGCCGGACCGCCGACGGACTGGTCGGCACCCTCGTCACCCGAGAGGGCGGCGACGACGACTACGCGCGCATCGCCACCGAACTCCGAGAGAACGAGACGTATCTGCGGAAACTCTACCGAACCGCGTCGAACACCGAACTCTCCTACGAGCAGAAGCGCCGCCGACTTCTCGAACTCGGCCGGGAGCGTCTCGACGTGGACGTGGGATTCGTCTCACACATCGAAGGCGACACCTTCGAAATCGTGGACGCGGTCGGGTCCCACGAACTGCTCCAACCCGGCCAGACCGCGCCGCTGGTGAATACCTACTGCCGGAAGACTATCGAGGACGAGGGACTGCTGAGCGTCGAGGACGCCGAGTCGGAGGGGTGGATAGACGACCCGGCCTACGAGACGTACGGTCTCGGGTGTTACGTCGGCGCGAAGATATTCGTGAACGACGCGCTCTACGGCACGCTCTGTTTCGCCGACCGGGACCCCAGAAGTCGGGCATTCTCCGAGAACGAGAAGATATACGTCGAACTCATCTCCCAGTGGTTGCGCTACGAGTACGAGCAACGCGCCGACGAGCGTGCGCTCCGCGAGCAGAACCGCCGCCTCGAGGAGTTCGCCAGCGTGGTCAGCCACGACCTGCGAAATCCCCTGAACGTCGCCAGAATCTACCTGAGCATGGCCGAGGACACCGGCGACGAAGAGGACTTCGAGCAGGTCCGGTGCGCCCACGACCGGATGGAGCAGTTGATTCAGAACCTATTGATGTTGGCCCGGCAAGGAGACGCACTGGACCGCGTGACCCGCAACGACCTGTCGGCAGTCGTCGCCGAGGCGTGGGAGAACGTCGAAGCGGACGACGGCACTTGCCGGATGGACGGCGACCTGACGGTGAGAGCCGACCGCGAACGCCTCAAGCAGTTGCTGGAGAACCTCTTTCGCAACGCGGTCGAACACGGCGGCGAGGCGGTGACGATTCGGGTCGGACCACTCGACGGCGGCGAGGGCTTCTACGTCGCGGACGACGGGCCGGGCGTCCCCGAGGACCGGCGCGAGACGGTCTTCGAACACGGCTACTCGACGGCCGACGACGGGACCGGATTGGGTCTCGCAATCGTCCGGCGAATCGCCGACGCCCACGACTGGACCGTCTCGGTCGGCGAGAGCGGCGACGACGGCGCGCGCTTCGAGGTCCGATTCGGGTCGAAGTAAGTCGGCTGGCCGGGTCGCGCGGCTACTTATTTTCGGGACAGAGTTGTTCCGCCTTTGACTGCAAACGTTGCCACCCCGAAAGAGTTTAAAACCCTCGCCGTTCAAGGAGTAGTCGATGACACGGACTCGCGGTCAGGGGTCGCTCGCCGCCCCCGAGAGCCGTGAGTCCACCCTCGTTCTCGCCCGACGACGACGACCGGGGTCTCCTTAGACCCCACCCTATCCTACTTCCACGATTTCACCGATTTCGTCGCTGACGACGCCAGTCGTATCGCCTGCGAACCACCCCCAGACACACTACATCCACAATGACAGACAACAAGACCGTCGCGCTCGCCTTCTCGGGCGGACTCGACACCACAGTATGCGTACCGCTACTCGAAGAGGAGTACGACTGCGACGAGGTAATCGGCGTCACGGTAGACGTTGGTCAACCCGCCGAAGAGTTCGACGAGGCCGAAGAGACCGCACAAGCACTCGACTTAGACCACTACGTCGTGGACGCGAAAGACGCGTTCGCCGACCAGTGCCTCGACGCGGTGAAGGCCAACGCGACGTATCAGGGCTACCCGCTCGGAACGGCACTCGCACGTCCGGTCATCGCCGAGGCAATCCTCGAAGTCGCCGAGGAGAACGACTGCGCGGCAATCGCCCACGGTTGCACCGGGAAGGGTAACGACCAACTGCGCTTCGAGGCGGTCTGGCGCGACTCGGAGTTGGAGGTCATCGCGCCGGTCCGCGAACTCGGTCTGACCCGCGAGTGGGAGATGGAGTACGCCGACGAGAAGGACCTGCCCGTCGAGGGCGGTAACGAGGGAGACTGGTCCATCGACACCAACCTCTGGAGTCGCTCGGTCGAAGGTGCGAACCTCGAAGACCCCGGCTACGTCCCGCCCGAAGACATCTACGAGTGGACCGAGACGCCCGGCGAGAAGGAAATCGAGACCGTCGAAATCACCTTCGAGGACGGTAAGCCGGTCGCAATCGACGGCGAAGAGATGCCCTCGGTCCAACTCGTCGAGTATCTTAACGACCTCGCGGGGAGTCACGGCGTCGGGCGTACCGACATGATGGAAGACCGCATGCTCGGCCTGAAGGTCCGCGAGAACTACGAGCATCCCGCCGCGACGACCCTCCTGAACGCCCACGAAGCACTCGAAGGTCTCGTCCTGACCGAGGAAGAACGCGCGTTCAAGAAGCAGGTCGACCAGCAGTGGGCCGAGAAAGCCTACGAGGGTCTCCTGTCCGCGCCGCTCGTGGACGCCCTCGACGGGTTCGTGGACACCACACAGGAGAAAGTCACGGGCACCGTCACCGTCAAGTTCGAGGGCGGGCAGGCCCGTCCGGTCGGCCGCGAGAGCGAGTACGCGGTCTACTCCGAGTCGGCCGCCTCGTTCAACACCGAGTCCGTTGACGGCATCGCTCAGTCCGACGCGACCGGCGTGGCGAAGTACCACGGCTTCCAGTCGAGACTCGCCAACGCCGTCGCCGCGGACGCCGAAGCGAAGAAGGCAGAACTGCTGGCCGACGGAAGCGGCGAGGAGACGGAGGACGAGTAGATGACTGAGGAGAGTAATCCCGCGAGCGACGTGGTTCGCCGGGACCGCTTCAGCGGCGGCCCCGCCCGCGGGTTCCTCTCCTCGATGGACGACGACGAGCGCATCTTCGAAGCCGACCTCGCGGTGGACCGCGCCCACGTCGTGATGCTGGCCGAGCAGGGAATCGTGGACGGCGACGAGGCCGCCGCGATTCTCTCGGCGCTGGACGAGGTGGAGGCCGCGGGCTTCTCGGCCCTGCCCGACGGCGAGGACGTACACGCCGCAATCGAGACCGCCGTCGTCGGTCACGCGGGCGACGTGGGCGGGAAGATGCACACCGCCCGGTCGCGCAACGACGAGGTGGCGACCTGCATCCGGTACCGCCTGCGCGAGGACGTGCTGGACGCGATAGAGGCGACCCTCGGTCTCCGCCAATCGCTCGCGGAGGTCGCCGACGACCACGCCGAGACCGTGATGCCCGGATACACCCACCTCCAACCCGCGCAACCGACCACCGTGGGCCACTACCTGCTGTCCTACGAGCGGGCGGTCGCCCGCGACACGGCCCGGTTGTTCGACGCCTACGCGCGGGTGAATCGTTCGCCGCTCGGGTCGGCGGCGTTCGCGGGCACGCCCTTCGACGTGAATCGGGAGCGCACCGCGGAACTGCTCGGGTTCGACGGTCTCGTGGCGAACTCGATGGATGCGGTTTCGACCCGCGACTTCCTCGTGGAGGTGGTCGCCGCGCTCGCAAATCTGGCGACCACGGTCTCGGGCCTCGCCGAGGACCTCGTGGTGTTCTCGAACAAGGGGCTGGTGGAACTGTCCGACGACTACTCGTCCACGTCGTCCATCATGCCCCAGAAGAAGAACCCCGACACGCTCGAACTCGTTCGCGCGACCGCCGGGGACGCCGCGTCGGGGCTGAACGGCCTGCTCACCACGCTGAAGGGCCTGCCCCGCGCGTACAACCGCGACCTCCAGAACGCCACGCCCCACGCGTGGGAGACCGTCGATGCCGTCTCCGAGGCGGTCGCGGTCGCCGCGGGTGCCGCGGCGACCGCGACGTGGGACGACGAGGCGCTGGCGAACGCCGCCGGAGAAGGCTTCTCGACCGCGACCGGGGTCGCCGACCTGCTGGCGATGGCGGGCGTCCCCTTCCGGAAGGCCCACGAGATGGTCGCCGAAAGCAGTGAAAAAGTTGCTGAAGCAAACGAAAGTATTGCTCAAAGCAACGTGAAAGAGGCTTATCTGGACGCGCTCGACGCGGCGGCCGAGGAGATTCTGGGCGACGCGCTCGACGCCTACGTCGAGCGCGAAGCGGTCGCGGCCGCGCTCGACCCCGAAGAGAGCGTAGCGTCGCGCGACTCGCCCGGCGGTCCCGCGCCCGACGCGGTGGCCGCGGGACTGGTGAGCGCCGAGTCGTCCGTCGCGGACGACGAGGCGGCGCTGGCCGACGCCCGCGAGTCGCTGGCCGACGCCGACGCGAAACTCCGGCGGGAGGTGAGTCGGCATGCCTGACCGACCGCCGGTCCCTCTCGGGACTGCATTTATATACTCTCGAAGGTTGGTAACGACTTCGACTTGACGCGGTATTTGCCTTCTCAGACTCTTAGAGGCAACTTTGCGCAATGAAAAATAGTTGTCACGTTCGATGGTTTTAAGTAGTATACCGGTGTACGAAGAACTGCTATGACCGAATGCGTCGAGTGCGGGGCGGACGTAACCCTGCACGACAATGCGGAAGTAGGAGAAATCGTCGATTGCACGACCTGCGGCGCGGAACTGGAAGTCGTCGAGCGAAACCCGCCAGTCCTCGACCGAGCCCCGGAGCTCGAAGAGGACTGGGGGGGAGTAAGTTGCAGGTTGGACTACTCTACTCCCGGATTCGGAAAGACGAGAAGCTTCTGCTCTCGGAACTCCGCGAGCGCGGCCACGACGTGGTGAAGATAGACGTTCGGAACCTCCAGTTCGGACTGGACGAGGCCCCCGAACTCTTCGCGGACCTCGACATCGTGGTGGACCGGTGTCTCGCCACGAGTCGGAGCCTCTACGCCACGAAGTTCTGCGACGCCTACGGCGTCCCCGTGGTCAACTCCGCGGAGACCGCCCGGACCTGCGCCGACAAGGTGCAAAACAGCCTCGCGCTCGCGCAGGCTGGCGTGCCCACGCCCGCGACCGACGTGGCGTTCACCAAGGAGTCGGCGATGGAGAGCATCGAGCAGTTCGGCTACCCCTGCGTCCTCAAGCCCGTGGTCGGGTCGTGGGGCCGCCTGATGGCCAAAATCGACTCCGAGAGCGCGGCCGAGGCGATTCTCGAACACAAGGCCACGCTCGGCCACTACGAACACAAGGTGTTCTACGTTCAGGAGTTCGTGGACAAACCCGGCCGCGACGTGCGCGTCCTCGCCACCGACGGCGAACCCGTCGCCGCGATGGTGCGCTCGTCGGACCACTGGCTCACGAACGCCGCGAAGGGCGCGGAGACCGAGGCGTTCGAACTCGACGCCGAAGCCGAGAAGCTAGTCCAGCAGGCCAGCGATGCGGTTGGCGGCGGCTTGCTCGGCGTGGACCTGATGGAGACGGGCGATTCGTACACCGTCCACGAGGTCAACCACACCGTCGAGTTCAAGTCGCTGAACGAGGCCGTCGAGACCGACGTGCCCGCCGCGGTGGTCGATTGGCTCGAAGCCAAGGCCGCCGAGGGCGCGAAGCAGGAGGTGCTGGCCTGATGGCCGTCGGAGACGCGGACGCGGCCGACGCCGCGGCGTCGGCCGCGGGCGAAACCCTCACTGCCACCGTCGTCGGCGCGAGCGGGTTCGCGGGCGGCGAACTCCTCCGCATTCTCGCGGGCCACCCGAACTTCGACCTCGCGGGCGCGACCAGCCGCGAGTACGCGGGCAAGTCCGTCGGGTCGGTCCACCCCAACCTCCGGGGTAGCGACCTGCGCTTCTCGGACCCCGCGGACCTCGACTCGGTGGACGTGGTGTTCGCCGCGACGCCCCACGGCGTCTCGATGGCCCAAATCGACCAGTTCTACGAGTCGGCCGACACCGTGGTAGACCTGAGCGCCGACTTCCGGTTGAACACCGAAGCCCAGTACGACCAGTGGTACGACGGCCACGACGCCCCCGAGTATCTGGACGAAGCCGTCTACGCCCTGCCGGAACTCCACCGCGAGGAGTTGCCCGGCGCGGACCTGATTGCCGCGGGCGGGTGCAACGCCACCGCGACGATTCTGGGTCTCTACCCCCTGTTCGACGGCGGAGTTCTCTCCGGCGGCGAGCGAATCGTCGCTGACGTGAAGGTCGGGTCCTCGGAGGGCGGCGCGGGCGGCGGGAAGGCCTCCAGCCACCCCGAGCGCTCGGGCGTCGTCCGGCCCTACGCGCCGACCGGCCACCGCCACGAGGCCGAAATCGAACAGGAACTCGGTGCCTCGGTCTCGTTCACCGCCCACGCGGTGGACATGGTTCGGGGCGCGGCCGCGACCTGTCACGTCTTCCCGGACGGACCCGTCTCGAAGGGCGACCTCTGGTCGGCCTTCCGCGGGACCTACGACGACGAACACTTCGTCCGCCTCCAGTCGGGCGGGTCGGGCGTCTATCGCTACCCCGAACCCAAGGCGGTCGCGGGGACCAACTACGCCGAAGTCGGCTTCGAGTTGGACCCCGGAAACGAGCGCCTCGTCGTCTTCAGCGCCATCGACAATCTGGTGAAAGGCACGGCCGGGCAAGCGGTCCACGCCGCGAACCTCGCGCTCGGTCTCGAAGAGACCGCGGGACTCGACTTTCAGGGACTCCACCCGGTGGGAAGCCCATGACACAGTACACCAAATCGGAACTCGAAGAAGCCCACGAGCAACTCGTGGACAACGACCTCAGCGACGACGGACTCCGGACCGACGGGGGAGTCACCGGCGAGGACCAGCACGCACCCGTCGTCGTCAAAATCGGCGGCGCGCGCGCCGTCGAACCCGAGGGCGCGCTGGCCGACATCGCGCACCTCGTCGCCAACGGCGAGGACGTGGTGGTCGTCCACGGCGGTTCGACCGCCGTGGACGACACCCTCGAACGCCTCGGCGAGGACCCCGAGTACGTCGAGACGCCGGGCGGCGTCGTCGGCCGGTTCACCGACGAGACCACGATGGAGGTGTTCGAGATGGTCCTGCCGGGCAAACTCAACACCGACCTCGTGGCGGGTCTCCATAATCAGGGCGTCAACGCGGTCGGTCTCTCGGGCACCGACGGAAAACTGCTGACCGGCCCGCGCAAGTCGGCGGTCAAAGTCCTCGAGGACGGCCGCAAGAAGATAAAGCGCGGCGACCACTCCGGCAAAATCGAGGCGGTCAACGACGACCTGCTCTCGACCCTGCTCGCCGGAAGCTACGTCCCGGTCGTCACGGTGCCGATGCTGGCCGAAGAGAACGAGGGCGGCGCGAACGCGAGCGACTGGACGCCGGTCAACGCCGACGCCGACCGCGCGGCCGCCGCAATCGCGGGCGCACTCGGCGGCGAGTTGGTCGTGCTGACCGACGTGGCGGGCGTCTACGAGGACCCCGACGACGCCGACTCGCTCATCGAGTCGGTCGGGACGCCCGCGGAGTTGGAAGACGCGGAGGACGCCGCGGAGGGTTTCATGACCAAGAAGGTCATGGCCGCGGTCGAAGCGCTGGAGGGCGGCGCGGCCTCCGTGACTATCGCGGACGCGAACAACCGCGACCCCATCACCGCGGCCCGGACCGGCCACGGGACCGAGTTCCAACCGGGGGCAGTCAGATGACCGGCGGATTCGTCTACTCCGAGAAGCCCATCCAAATCGAGTCGGGCGAGGGCGTCCACCTCTACGACGACGCCGGAAACGAGTATCTGGACTTCGGCGCGAGTTACGCCGTCGCCACGGTCGGTCACTGTCACCCCGAAGTCGTCTCGGCGGTCCAGTCGCAGGTCGAGAAACTGACGTTCGTGCAGGCCAGCTATCCCAACTCGGCCCGCGACGGTCTCTACGACAAACTCGCCGCGGTCGCGCCCGGCGACTTGGAGAACGTCTGGCTCTGCAACTCCGGCACCGAGGCGAACGAGGCGGCCGTCAAGTTCGCCCGGAGTGCGACCCAGAACTCCAAAATCGTCGCGGCCCAGCGCGGGTTCCACGGCCGGACGCTCGGGTCGCTGGCCGCGACGTGGAAACCCAAGTACAAGAAGCCCTTCGAACCCCTCGCCGGGGACTTCGAGTTCGTGCCCTACGGCGACGAGCAAGCTCTCGCGGAGGCCGTGGACGACGACACCGCCGCGGTCCTGCTCGAACCGATTCAGGGCGAGGGCGGCGTGAACCCCGCGCCCGAGGGCTACCTGCAAACCGCCCGCGACGTGACCGAAGAAACCGGGTCGGCCCTGATTCTGGACGAGATTCAGACCGGACTGGGGCGGACCGGCGCGCTCTGGGCCTGCGAGAAGCGCGGGGTCGTGCCGGACGTGCTGACCTCGGCGAAGGGACTCGGCGGCGGACTCCCGGTGGGTGCGACCCTCTGTGCCGACTGGATTGCCGAGAACGCCGGACCTCACGGTTCGACGTTCTCGGGCGGCCCGGTCGTGAGCGCCGCCGCGGAAGCCACGCTGTCGGTCATCGCCGACGAGAACCTCCCGGAGAACGCCGCAACGGTCGGGAACCATCTCCAGTCGAAACTGGGGGGTAGCGAGCTACCGATTCGCACGGTCCGCGGCGAGGGACTGCTTCTCGGCGTCGAAGTCAAGCGCGGCGCGAACCGGATGCTGAAGCATCTGGCGATGGACCACGGGATTCTGGCGCTTCCCGCGGGCCGGACCGTGGTCCGCCTGCTCCCGCCGCTGACCGTCTCGGAGGCCCACGCCGACGAGGTGGTCGCGGCCTTAGAGAGCGTCCTCGCGGAGGTGTCGGCGTGAGCGCGAGCGCCGACCAGACCGTCGGCGACGAGGCGGCCCGTCGCCTCGTCGCGGACCTCGTGGAAATTCCCTCGCCGACGGGCGACGAACGGGAGTGCGCCGAGCGTCTGGTCGCCTTCTTCGAGGAGCACGGCCGCGAAGCGTGGCTAGACGAGGTGGGCAACGTCCGCGCGCCCGGCGACGATTCGGTGCTGTTGACCTCCCACATCGACACCGTGCCGGGAGACGTTCCCGTCCGGGTGGAAGACGGGGAACTCTGGGGTCGCGGGAGCGTAGACGCCAAAGGACCCCTCGCGGCGATGGCGGCGGCGGCAGTCGAGACGGGCGTCAGTTTCGTCGGCGTCGTCGGCGAGGAGACAGACTCCCGCGGCGCGCGCCACCTCGTCGAAGACCGCGCGGAACCCGACGCGGTGGTCAACGGCGAACCCTCCGGGTCGGACGGTGTGACCCTCGGCTACCGGGGATTTCTGGCCGGTGGGTACGCCGCCAGCACCGACTCGGTTCACACCTCCCGGCCCGACTCGAACGCGGTGCAGGAGGCGATGGCGTGGTGGTCGCGCGTCGAATCGGCGCTCGCCGATTCGACCGCCGCGGGCGCGGAAGGGGACGGCGACGACGCCGAAACCCCCGTCTTCGAGCGGGTGACGGCCAAGCCAGTCGAGTTCTCCGGTGGAACCGCCCCAGACGGTCTCTCGGTGGAGGCGAGCGTAGAGGTGCAGTTCCGGATTCCGCCCGGCGAGACCGCCGACGGGATTCGGGAGACGGTCGAGACCGAACTCGAATCGGGGTCGGTCGCGTGGAAGGAACCGATTCCGCCCGTGATGGAGACGCCGCGGTCCGAGGTGGCGCGAGCGTTCCGGGCCGCGATTCGACGAGTCGGGGGCGACCCCCGACTCCTCCGCAAGACCGGAACCAGCGACATGAACCTCTACGCCGGAGCGTGGGACTGCCCGATGGCGACCTACGGTCCCGGCGACTCCGAGTTGGACCACGCGCCGAACGAACACCTCGACCTCGGAGAGTTCGACCGCGCCGTCGCGGTCCTGAAACGCGTCTCCGAGACCCTACAAGAATGAGCAAACACGCCACCACGTCCGCGACGAACCCGACCGCCGAATCGACAGTCAGCCACTTCCTCGACGTAGACGACCTCACGGACGACGAACTCGCCGAAGTGTTCTCGACCGCGGGAGAACTGAAGGTGGCCCACCGAGCGGGCAAGTCTCACCCGGTCTTGGCGAACCAGACGCTCGCCATGCTGTTCGAGAAGCCCAGTACCCGGACGCGGGTCTCCTTCGAGACGGGGATGACCCAACTCGGCGGGCACGCGATTTACCTCGGTCCGGACACGACTCACTTGGACCACGGCGAACCGGTCGCAGACACCGCCCGCGCCCTCTCTCGGTACGTGGACGCGGTGATGGCCCGCGTGTTCGACCACGACGCCCTCGAAGCGATGGCGTCCCACGCGTCGGTGCCGGTGATAAACGGTCTCTCGGACGACGCCCACCCGTGCCAGACCCTCGCGGACCTGTTCACCATCTACGAGCAGTTCGACGGGTTCGAGGACGTGTCGGTCGCGTGGGTCGGCGACGGCAACAACGTCGCCCAGTCGTTCGCCGTCGGCGCGGCGATGGCCGGACTCGACCTGACGATGGCGACGCCCGAGGGGTACGAACCCGCAGAGGGCGTCCTCGCGCGCGCCGACGCCCGCGGCCAAGCCCCCGAAGTCGTCAACGACCCGGAGGCGGCCGTCGAAGGTGCAGACGTAGTGTACACCGACGTTTGGGTCAGCATGGGCGAAGAAGACGAACGCGAGGAGAAACTCGGCGACTTCGACGGTTTTCAGGTGAGCGACGACCTGTTGGCGAACGCGCCCGAGGCGGCCGTGATGCACTGTCTGCCCGCCCACCGCGGCGAGGAGATTACCGGCGACGTGCTGGAGAGCGAGCAGGCAATCGTCTGGGAGCAGGCCGAAAACCGGATGCACACCCAGAAGGCGCTGATTGCCCATCTGCTCGGGGAGTGAGAGGCACCGTCCGACTCACCGGCGGACCGCGGCGAAGACGACGCCGAGGACCACGCCGTAGAGGAGGTGGCCGACCAGACTGCCGAGGTTCAGGCCCGGTATCGGGAGTACCCAGACGGTGTTCGCCACGGCCCAGAACGCCATCACGACGAGAGTAGCGACCCCCCAGAGGACGACGCCGTAGCCAGCGCCGACGATTGCGCCGGTTCCGGCGCGGTCTGCGTAGCGCGCGAGGCGCGGCCACCCGACGAGTTCGGCGTAGACGACGGCGAACACGAGACTGTGGAACAGGTGGACGGCCCAGTCGAGCGCCAGCGACCCCACGCCGTCGGCGGTGGCCCGCGGCGGCAGGACGCCGACCACGAACTGGAGGTAGAGACCGAAGACGAGTCCGCCCGCGAGTCCGGCAATCGCGGCGTCTACCCATCGGCTTCGCTCACGCCGGTCGCGTCGAACCGCGGTTTCGGTCTCGGCCATGTTCCGAGATGGGGCATCGTCGCTCAAAAACCGGTACGTTCGTTCGCACAGTTCACGCCGCCGACGGCGAGTCACGACCGATTATCGCCCGAAATCACCGATTACCTATGACCTTTCGCACCGTCGTCGGAAAAAAGTCGCATCAGCGCCGCCGCGCGACGGCGAACACCGCGCCGAGGACCGCGCCGTAGAGGACGTGGCCGACGAGACTGTTCGCGTCGAGGTTCGGAATCGCGGGGGCGTCCATCCCGAGTGCGCCCATCCAGAGGGGCATCACGACGGCCGCCGCGACGAACCAGAGGGCGACGCCGTACCCCGCTCCGAGCGCCGTAATCGGCCCGAGTCCGGCGTCGCGGTAGTCCGTCCGGACCACCGCGGCCGCGAAGACGAGGGCGAACACGACGCTGTGGAACAGGTGGGCCATCCACCCGGCGAGGGCACTCTCCATCCCGTAGAGCGACGCGATGACCGGCATCGTGCCGAGGGTCTGGAGCAGGACGCCGAAGACGAGTCCGCCCGCGAGTCCGCCGAGGGCCGCGCCCGTCCACGTCCGTTCTACGACTATCTCCTGTTCTGCGGTCTCTTCGCCGACGATTGGTTCGGTTTGGGTTCTCGAAGCCATGAGGGTCTAGAGGCCGGGAGACGAGATATACGTATCCGACGAAAACAGACAGGAAAGACCCCGAGAGTCCGTTTTACCGGCGAGAACCGAGCGACGAGGGGGACGCACCGGAGTGTGGCAGTGAGTATCTGCCAGTCGCCGGATGCGGCCCGCCGACGGCAACCGTCGGCGGGCCGCGGGCAGGGTGACGCCCGGTTCGAGTCGAGCAGTCGCGCCGGTCGGTGTCGGTTCGAGCGACCGCCCGCGAGCGCGACCCCGGAACGTCTACTCACTACTCCATCGTATAAGAACTGTTTAGATATACGAAAGCAATCAAAATATTTCTCTTGCGGGTCGGAGTTCGACGATTCCACACCGACGGGATACTTTTGCCGGTGGGTCTCCAAACGAAACGGAGGGGTGAAAACGGATGCCACGGCTCGGATTCACGGGGGACGTGATGCTCGGCCGGAAGGTAGACGAGCGCCAGCGTCACGTCCGGCGACCCGCGACTGCCGTCTGGGGGAATCTCGCCGAGCGCCTGCGCGCGCTAGACGCTCTCTTCGTCAACTTGGAGTGTTGTCTCTCGACGCGCGGCGAGCGGTGGACCCGGACCTACCGCCCGTTCCACTTCCGGGCCGACCCGGACTGGGCGGTGCCCGCCCTCGAAGCGGTCGGGGTCCGGTGGGCGAGTCTCGCCAACAACCACCTGATGGACTACGGCGAACGCGCACTGCTGGACACGCTAAACCACCTCGACGCGGCGGGAATCGCCCGGTCGGGTGCCGGAACGGACCGCGAGGCGGCGCGCGAACCCGCGACGGTCGAAGTGGGCGGAACGGACGCACGGGACGCCGACGAGTCGGCGTCCCGTGCGTCGGTGTCCGACCAATCGGCGTCCGACTCGTCGGACGCCGACGCCCTCCGAATCGCGTTCGTCTCGGCGACGGACAACACGCCCGAGTTCGCCGCCGGACCGGACAGACCCGGTACGGCGCACATCGGCCTCTCGGACGAATCCGAGGCCCGCGAGACGACGGCCGAGATGCTGGCCCGCGCCCGCGAGACCGACTCCGACCTGCTGGTTGCGTCGCTTCACTGGGGACCCAACATGGTCGAGGAACCGCCCGAGTACTTCCGGCGGTTCGGTCGCTGGTTGGCCGACCGGGGCGTGGACCTGATTCACGGCCACAGCGCCCACGTCTTTCAGGGCGTCGAGATTCACGACGGGACGCCGATTCTGTACGACTGCGGCGACTTCGTGGACGACTACGCCGTGGACCCGGACCGCCGAAACGACCGGAGTTTCCTCTTCGAGGTCGGCGTCGAGGACGGCGAGATAACCGAACTCCGACTGCTTTCGACCGAAATCCACGACTTCGCGGTCCACGAGGCGAGTCCGCGCGCCGCGGCGTGGAGCAGGTCGCGGATGCGGGAGTTGTCGGCACCCTTCGGGACCGAGTTCGAGGACGACGACGGGGAGTTGGTGGTGGACGTGTAGCGGTCGTCCTCGAAACGACCACTTCTATTCACCGATTCGACGGATTTTATTATCTACTGACACCTATCCGAAGCTGGTATGTTCGACGTAGCAGTCGTCGGCGGCGGACCCGCCGGACTGAGTGCCGCACTGTTCACCGAGAAGAACGGACTCGACACCGTGGTCTTCGACACCGACGAGACGTGGATGCACCACGCTCACCTGTTCAACTACCTCGGCGTCCGCTCAATCAGCGGTAGCGAGTTCATGGAAGTCGCCCGCGGACAGGTCGACGACCGCGGCGTCACGCGCAAGCAGGGCGAGGAAGTCACGAGCGTCGAGCAGGACGGCGATGGATTCGTCGTCTCGACCGAGGACGACGACTACGAGACCGACTACGTGGTCCTCGCCACCGGCGACGACAGCGACCTCGCCGAGGAGTTGGGATGCGAGTTCAAGGACGACGAGACGGTGGCCGTGGACGTGACGATGGAGACCAGCGTCGAGGACGCCTACGCCACGGGCGCGATGGTCCGCAACGGCGAGTACGAGGCGGTCATCTCGGCGGGCGACGGCGGCGCGGCGGGACTCAACATCCTCTCGAAGGAGAAGGGCGAACACTTCCACGACTTCGACACGCCCGACGACGTGCCGACGCTGGCCGACGAGACCGTCGAGGACGAGGACTGACCGCGACTCCGCGACCGGCGCTTTTTTCGAGCGGACGAACGACGCCGACCGACGACCGGCTACCTACAGGTCTCGAAGGGACGGGAACGCGACCCCGAGGACGAGACCGTAGACGACGTGTCCGACGAGGCTCTCGGGGTCGAAGTTCGGGAGCGGCGGGTTCGCGGGCGACCCGACCGCACTCAACCAAATCGGCATGACGACCGCCGCGAGGACGACCCAGAGGACGACGCCGTATCCGACGCCGAACGCGGCGGCCCGACCGGTGGACTCGCCGACGCCGACCGCAGTTGCGAGTCCGGCGAACGCGACCCCGAGGACGACCGAGTGGAAGAGGTGGGCGACCCACCCGGCCGCGAGACCCTCCAGTCCGTACATCGAGGGGATGGCGACCCGGATGACCGGTCCCATCTGAGTCGTGAGCATCGCGCCCATGACGATTCCGGCGAGGAGACCGGCTAGCGCGCCGCCCTTCCACGCGAACTGTTCGGTTGGCCGCTCGACCGCGGTGGTGGTTTCCGAAGCCATGGCGCTCGGTACGACCGTCACTGAAATACCGGTTCGGCGGGTGTGCGGTCGGTCTGCACACGCGAACGAGGGAGGAGACGACGGACGGGCATCCGCGCGCGAGCGTCTGTGGACGAGCGACCGGAGCCGACGCCACTCCGACGGGACCGATTCCGCGGCGCGCGGAATCGGCCCACCTTCGAGAACCGCGACCTGAATCCGCGCGCGAGCTTCGAGATTGCTCTGAGCGGCCGTTTCGAGGGTAGATAACCCCCGAATCTCGTTTTCAGCCGAGGTACCGTTTATCATACCCTGATTACAACTTGTTTTGTCTGTATTCTATTTTCAGCCGAAGTACCCTTTATGCATGGAAGCCGTCTTAGAGTCTCTGGAGCTAATTTTTCCACGTTTTATCTTATGAAACTATATCGTAACATTTATTTATCATATGGCATTGCTACAGAATATGTCAGAGGCCAACGCCGACATCGAAGAGATAGTTTCCGAAGTTCCCCCGCTTCACACCCTGTCGCTCGAACAGGCACGTCAGGGATACGCCGACTTCCTTGCCATCGAACGCGACCTCACGTCGCTGGCCGACGTGCAGGACAGCGTGGTTCCGGGCCCGGACGGTAACAACGTCCCCATCCGCGTCTACACACCGGAAGGCGAGGGTCCGTTCCCGGTCCTCGTCTGGATGCACGGCGGCGGGTTCATGCTCGGCGACATCGAATCCTACGACCCGGTTTGCCGGGTTCTCGCTGAAGAACTCGGCTGTATCGTCGTCTCGCCCGACTACCGACTCGCGCCCGAACACAAGTTCCCCGCGGGACTTCGGGACTGCTACGCCGTCGTCGAGTGGGCCGCCTCCCGCACGGAGATTCTCGGCGGCGACTCCGACAAAATCATCGTCGGCGGCGACAGCGCGGGCGGTAACCTCGCGGCGGCCGTCTCGCTCATGGCGCGCGACAAGGGCGGACCGGAAATCGACTATCAGGTGTTGGTCTACCCGACGACGACGTTCTCCTACGAGTTCGCCGACGAACCGCAAGGCGGCGCGAACTACTTCATCACCGAACCCGACCTCGAATGGTCGTGGGACAACTACCTCGAGAACCAAATCGACGGCATGAGTCCGTACGCCTCGCCGTTGCAGGCGAACGACCTGAGCGACCTCCCGCCCGCGACGGTCCTCACGGCCGAGTTGGACCCCCTGCAGGACGAAGGCGTCGCGTACGCCGAGCGACTGGCCGACGCTGGCGTCCCCGTCAAGCACTCGAACTACGACGACATGGTTCACTCGTTCTTCACGAATCTGTCCGAACCCCGCGTCCAAGAGGCGTGGGACGCCGTGGCCGAAATCGACGCCCACCTCGAAGACGCCTTCGGCGAAGAGGAAGAAAGAGAACTCGTGGTTGCCTGAACGCCCCCGAAGAAGACGAATCGCCCGAGTCGGCACTGCCCCGGTTGCACTCCCTTCTGACCCGACGCTCGTCCGGTAGTTCCTACTCCGACGGGAGCGTCGAAACCGTCCGAGAGGCGAAGTTCCACCGTCGGCCGGTCGCCGTGGACAAATCTGCCACCGCCCGGCCCTTTTTGCCCCTCCGTCGCCTTCCAACGACCAGATGACCGAACTACCGCTTTCTGCCGTCGGAACCGAGTCACCCCCAGACTCGGCCGACGACGGCGTTTGGCTATCCTGCATCGACTGCGAGTGGACCGGCGCGCCCTTCGAGGAGGTTCGCTACCGATGTCCCGACTGCGACGGCCTGCTGGAGGTCCGGTACGCCGACCACCCGACCTTCGAGGACTTCGAAGGGGAGGGACGCGGCGTCTGGCGGTACGCCGACGCTCTGCCGTTCGACGCGGGCGTGAGCATCGACGAGGGCGACACGCCGCTGTACTCGGTCCCGACCATCGAGGAAGAAGTCGGTGTCGCCGACTTGCGGGTCAAACACGAGGGGATGAACCCGACCGGGAGTTTCAAGGACCGCGGGATGACCGTCGGTGTCCGGGTCGCCGAGCGACTGGGTGTCGGTCGCCTCGCATGCGCGTCCACGGGCAACACGAGCGCCGCGCTCGCGTGCTACGGAGCGCGCGCGGGCACAGAGGTTCTAGTACTACTCCCCGCAGGGAAGGTCGCCGCGGGGAAAGTCGCACAGGCCAGTCTCCACGGCGCGCGGATTCTGGAGGTAGACGGCAACTTCGACGCCTGCCTCGACATCGTTTCGGACCTCGCGGACCGGGGGGAGGCCTACCTGCTGAACTCGCTCAACCCTTTCCGACTGGAGGGCCAGAAGACCATCGGTCTCGAAATCTTGGAACAGTTCCGCGAGGGGACGGGCGACCTTCCCGACCGCATCGTCCTGCCGGTCGGCAACGCGGGCAACACCAGCGCGCTCTACAAGGCGTTCCGCGAGTTGGTCGCCGCCGGTGCGCTCGAACCCGACGAGGTGCCGACCCTGACCGGCGTGCAGGCCGAGGGCGCGGCCCCGATGGTCGAAGCCGTAGAGGAGGGCAACGACGAGGTGCGCCGGTGGGGGAGCGTCGAGACTCGTGCGACCGCAATCCGCATCGGCAACCCGGTCAACGCGCCGAAGGCCCTGCCCGGCATCCGGGAGACGGGCGGCACCGCAGTCGCGGTGTCCGACGAGGAGATAACCGACGCCCAGCGAGCCCTCGCCCGCGACGGCGTGGGCGTCGAACCCGCGAGCGCGGCGTCCGTCGCCGGACTCCGCAAGTTGCGCGAGTCGGGCGAAATCGGGAGCGACGAGCAGGTCGTCTGCCTGACGACGGGCCACCTGCTGAAGGACCCCGACGCCGCGGCGTCGGCGGGTGCCGAACCCGAACCGGTCCCGGCCGACACCGAGGGCGTGCTGGAACACCTCGGACAGTAGTCGCCAGTCGAAATAACCTCCAGTCGAAACGCCGTCGTTCGCGCGTCAGACGCGTCATCGACGTGTGAAGTCGATTGGATTCGTTCACTCCCAACATTTCCGGAAGTTCCGAAGTCGGTAACGATAGAGAATCCAGTGAGCAATAGTCCAATAATGATAAAATTGAATCGGAGGATTCGCATCGACTTTCTATCAATCGCTCGAATCCAACGCACTTGCTGGTCAAGCGTTCGCTGTGCCTGATTCTGAATAGTATTCAACCTGTTGACGCGCGTGTCGCGCTCTACCGTATCGTTTTCTTTTCGGTGGGAGAGATGACGGTAAGGACGACCTTGCGAAGATGCTGTTCCCGGAGACTGCCCGTCTTCATTTGACGGCCCATCAGCACCCATAATCCGATAGGATATATTGACGATAAAAATATCCTTCTATTCCCGTAGAGGTGCGACCGATTCAGCCGCTCCGCGCCAGTCCGACGACGATTGCCGCGCTCACGAGCAGACCGACCAACAGGCCAGCGAACGCCGCGGCGTAGGAGACCCGGCCCGCGACGAACCCGACGTAACTCGGTCCGAGACTCCCGAGACCGAGGTAGACCGTTCGGGTCGCGCCGAGGTCCCCGCCCATGCTCCCGTCCGGGAACGTGTCCATCAGAAGCGCCTGCATCACCGGCGGGTAGGCCATGAGTCCGGCCGCGAAGACGACGACGGCGGCACCGACCGCGAGCGTTCCGGAGGCGGCGAGCAGACCGGCGAGCGCCAGCGCCGCGACGACCAGCGCGCCCGCGGCGACCCCGGCCCGCGGGAATCGGTCGCCGAGCGACCCCGCGACGGGTTTGACCGCCGCGCCGACCACGAACAGGGCGGCGAATCCGCCGCTGGCGAGACCCGCGGGAAACCCCTTCGACGCCCGGAGGAACGTCGGCAGGAACCCGGTCGCGCTCTGCCACGTGAAGGCGTACAGCGCGTAGGCCAACAGGAGCCACCGCATCCGGGGATTCTTCCAGAGCCGACCTGCGGTCGCTCTGGCGTCGGCGAGTCCGGCGGCGAGCGTCTCGCGGTTCGTTTCGGGCCGGACGTACCGCTCTCGACTCCAGACGTGGAGCGCGAGCGCCACCCCGCGAGGACGGCGACGACCGGCGCGTAGGCCGACCGCCACCCGGCGAGCGCGAGCGCCGCGAGCGCGAGACCCGCCGCGACTGCACCGCCCACGTCGCCCGACGCGGTGTGGAGACCGAACGCCTGCCCGCGCCGGGCCACGAACAGGTCCGAGACCAGCGCCCGCGCCGGGGTCGGGTACAGGCCCGCGCCGGTGCCGACGACGGCCGCGCCGACCAGAAACAGCGGGTAGTTCGGGGCGCTGGCGAGGGCGACGAACCCGGCGACGACCAGCGAGAGACCGGCGACGAGAAGCGTCTTGCGGGTCAGGTTGTCCGAGAGTCGGCCGCTCGGGTACTGGCCGAGCGCGTACAACCCCCACAGCGTCGTGAACGCCATTCCCGCCTGAAACTCGGTGATAGCGAGGTCGTCCATCACGGTCGGCAAAAGCGGCGAGAGGACGAGACGGCCGGTCTGGATGGCGGCCCACCCGAGCGAGACGGCGAGTAGGAGGCGACCGGAGTAACCGGTCAGCAGGCGCTCGCTCGACTCGTCGGCGTCGGTCTCGGCGCGGCCGTGGGACACACCGGAGCGAGGGCGTGAAGGTATTTGAGTCCGGCTTTTGCGGCAGGGGCGTCGGCATACTGGTCCTATAGATTGTACATGCGTGACAGCCGTGTTCATGTGTACAAGTGGTACGAGGAATGTCATTTTTGGCTTCGACGCCTACGAGATGATGGAAGCGCGATACGGCGAAGCGGACTTCGAGTCGGCGATGGAGAATGCGGTTGACCCGCGCGAGATGCGAGACGAGTAAAAACGATGGCAATCGGAGATTCGCCGTTTCAGCGAGGAGACGTAGTCTGGCACAAAGCACCGTTCAAGGATGACAAGAAGCGCCTGTTCGTCGTCGTCAGCGACTCTTCGAGACCGTTTCAGATGGACGACCAATCTCACGCATCACCGTAGTTCGCGTTCACGAGAAAACACGATAGAATCGCCGCGCCGCAGGGGAGTTTGACGACGGACGCGACCGACCGCATCGCAAAAGCGGCCGCTCGGAACTTCGGCCTCAACCTATGAGTTACTCCAATCTCCCTGCCAGCGACCCAGGAACAATTAAATAATTCCTTAGGAATTAATTTCAATTCTTAAACACACAATATTATTTCTTTCTGGGCACAGGGGGTGGAAATGGGGAAATCACGTTCTTCGCAGTTATCACATACTCGCGGGGAACGATTAGCCAACAGCGCGTTCTGAAGCCTTCCTATCAGAACAGACCCACACTGAAGTACAGACCCACAGCGACGAGCGCGACTCCGACGACCCGCACCAGTCGCCGCCACCGACCCGCGACCGACTCCGTTCCGTACTCGCCGCCGCGACCGGTCGGCCGCCTACCCGCGGTGTGCATCCGGACGACCGCCTCGGGGTACGCGAGGCAGAACAGACCGAGACCGATGCCGAGAACGGCCGCGAGGAGGGTTCTGAGGTCCATCAGCTATCTCTCAGTTACGCAGGCGCTCGATTCGCTTCTCGACCGGCGGGTGACTGGCGAACAGTCGCGCGAGACCGGTCCCCTCGCCGAAGATGCACAGTGCGCTCGTCTCGGCGTCGATTTTGGACTCGCGGGCGCGTTCGCTCCCGCGGCTAATCTTTTCGAGTGCGCGGGCCAGCGGTTCGCCACTGCCGATTTCCGCGGCGGCGTCGCGGTCGGCGACGTATTCGCGGTAACGCGAGATGGCGAAGACGAACACCATCACGAGCATCTGGGTAATCTGGCCCACGACGATGGCGAGGAAGAAGTCGGCGAGGTCGTTGTCGCCGGTCAGCAGGACCACCCACTGAGCGACGATGGCGACGATGGAGGCCACGCCCTGCCCGAGGACCATCATCACCACGTCGCGGTTCCGGATGTGGGCGAGTTCGTGCGCGAGGACGCCCTCGACCTCGCGACTGTCGAGCATCTGAAGTAACTCCTCGGAGACGACGACGGTCCCCGCGCCCTTCCGACCGACCGCGAAGGCGTTGGGCACGCCCATCCGGGCCACCATCAGGCGGGGCTTGTCGATGCCCATGTCCTTCGACAGCGACTCGACCTGTCGGTGGATTTCGGGGAAGCGGTCTTCTGGCATCTCCTCCGCGCCGACGCTCCGGAGCGCGGCCCACTTGCCGATTTTGTACTGGACGCCGACGAAGGCGACGCTCCCGAGCGCGACGAGGACCGGCGGGAAGCCGAAGATTCCCATCGCCGCGACGGCGGCCACCGCGTAGAACGCGAACAGCATCGACCCGACGACCGCCATTCGAGCCTTGAGTCCGAGATTTCTCATGTCCGGGCTTGGACAGTGACGCCACTAATAAGCGGTGGTTGTGCAGAAGGCTCGTCGGTGCGTGGATAGCGCCAGAAACCGACCGGGCGGAAGTGCCGAGACTCCTACGAGGAGTCGTCGGGCGTGTCTTCCGCCGACAGGCGCAGGCCCGAAAGCCCGACCTTCAGGTCAACTCGGTCCCAACGTTTCGGCACGAACCGAAGGCTGAGGACTCCGATAACTATCAGCAGCGTCGAGAGTGTCGATATTTCCCAAAGCACATTTCATCACACGCGGCGTTGCAGCGCCGCGCAAATCGAAGTTCGACAGTGGTGGGTTTAAATGACTATATATCCACTTGCGTCACAATCGTCAGAGTTATTTAACTGCCGACTGCTAGAGTTGAGCGAAGGCTGGGATACTCCAGTCAGCAGTGCGGAGAGATTTCCCAGAGCATCGGTAGCGCGGCGTTGCAGCGCCGTGCCGGATTTCTATCCGACGTACTTCCGTAGTCGAGCGTGTTCTATCGGCTGACTACCCGAAGTAACCCAAGAAGTCACTACTGACCCATTCCGAAACGACTTCAAAAATTCTGTATATCTGCGCTACTCCGCGCCGTTCAACTCGATGTAGCGCGCTTCGATGATGCGGTCGTCGTTCTCCACCGCCTGCTTGGCCTCGTCGGGGACCTGCGCGTCGAGGGTGTACACCGTCAGCGCCTCGCCGCCGATGGCCTCGCGGGCGTTGAACATCCCCGCGATGTTGACGCCGTGGTCGCCGAGCGTGGTCCCGATGAACCCGATGACGCCCGGCGCGTCCTCGTTGCGGGCGACCAGCATGTGGCCGTGGGGGATGGCGTCGATGCGGTAGTCGTCCACGCGGACGATGCGCGGGTCGTCGCCCGCGAACAGCGTTCCTTCGACGCTGATGGACTCGTCGTCGCCCGAGACGGTCACGCGCACGAGGCTCTGGAAGTCCTCGGTCTGGCGGGTCTTCGACTCGGTGACTTCGACGCCGCGGTCCTCGGCGATTTGGGGCGCGTTGACCGCGTTGACCTGCCACTCCAGCGGTTGGAACACGCCCTTCTGGGCGCTCGCAGTCACGAGTTCCACGTCCTCGTCGGCGATGTCGCCCTCGTAGTGGACCTCGATGGACGAGATGCGCTCGTCCAGCAGTTGCGTGGCGATTTTGCCCGCGGTCTCGGCGAGTCCGATGTACGGTTCCACGCGGGGGAAGGCGCTCTCGTCGATGGACGGGGCGTTGAGCGCGTTGACGACGGGTTCCTCTTCGAACGCCGCGACCACTTGGTCGGCGGTGCTGGTGGCGACGTTCTCCTGTGCGGCCTCGGTACTCGCGCCGAGGTGGGGCGTGACCACCACGTCGTCAACCGAGAGAAGCGGGTTGTCCGGCGAGACGGGTTCGTCGGCGAACACGTCCACCGCGGCACCGGCGAGAACGCCGTCCTCGACTGCCGCCGCGAGTGCGTCCTCGTCCACGACGCCGCCGCGGGCGCAGTTGACCAGATAGCCGCCCTCCATCTGGGCGAGTTCCTCGTCGCTGATGAGACCTTCCGTCTCGGGAGTCAGCGGCGTGTGGACCGTCAGGAAGTCCGCGCGGTCGAGACACTCGTCCAAGTCCACCAGTTCCGCGCCGAGTTGCTTGGCGCGGTCCTCGCTGATGTAGGGGTCGTAGGCGACGAGTTCCATGCCCAGCGAGTCGAGTTTCTTGGCGACTTCCTGACCCACGCGGCCGAGTCCGACGACGCCGAGGGTCTTGGCGTTGACTTCCGTCCCGAGGTAGTCGCCCTTCGCCCACTCGCCGTCCTTCAGGCGGACGTGGGCCTGCGGAATCGACCGCGCGGCGGCGAACGCCATGGCGACGGTGTGTTCGGCCGCGGCACGGACGTTGCCCTCCGGCGCGTTGGCGACGATGACGCCGTGTTCGGTCGCCGATTCGATGTCGATGTTGTCCACGCCGATACCCGCCCGGCCCACGATTACGAGGTCCGTCGCGGCCTCGAAGACTTCCTCGGACACGTCGGTTCCCGACCGGACGATGAGACCGTTCGCGTCCGAGACGGCCGAGAGGAGCGCGTCACCCTCTACGTCGTAGGCGGTTTCGACTTCGTGGCCCGCGTCCCGAAGTCGGTCTAACCCTGCGTCGGCGATGGGGTCCGTTACGAGGACTTTCATGGATACGAAAACTCGTGCCGGGGGGATAACCCTTTCTCCGTCAGTACCATTTGCCGGGCTTCGATTCGAAACTGGATATGCACACCTTTGCTAAAACTGACAAAAATAATAGGTAGAATATGGCCGAGACAGAAGACGTTCCCGCCGAAGTTCAGCGTCGCGAGATGCTCGCCGACGCGCTGACCAGCGCAGGCCACCGGGAACGTCTCGCGCGATTTGCAGACGCTCGCGGACCACGGCATCGTGAACCTGACCGCCGAGGGTCGCGCGAAGGTCCCCGAACTCGTCGTGGTCGAGCCGCTTTACTAATCGACATTATTTAAATGGGCGTCCGCCGAAGAACGTAGCGTGAGCAGTCTCCTCCTCCTCGTCGGTGTCGCCGTCGCCGTCTTCGTCGGCTTCAACATCGGCGGGTCGAACACGGGCGTCGCGTTCGGTCCGGCAGTCGGAAGTGGAACCGTCTCGAAACTCGGCGCGGCCGGACTGATGGCCGTCTTTTTCCTCGTCGGCGGATGGACCCTCGGCCGCCGCGTCGTGGACACCCTCGGGAAGGGACTCGTCGCGGGCGACCCTTTCACCATGGAGGTGAGCATCGCCGTCCTCCTGTTCATCGGACTGGCGCTGTTCGCCGGGAACGTGTTCGGCGTCCCCGCCTCCACGTCGATGACCGCCGTGGGCGCAATCGTCGGGTTGGGCTTGGCTATCGGCCGGTTGAAGGTCGATGCCGTCCTCGAAATCGTCGGCTGGTGGCTGGTCGCGCCCATCGTCGGCTTCTGGGTCAGCGCCGTCGTGGGGCGCTACTGGTACGACCGACTCGCCGAGCGCATCGCCATCGACAGGAGCGACGGTCCGCTGGTCACCATCGACAGGTCCGGTACCCTCCCCGGCTTCGAACTCGGGCCGGGAACTACCCAGCGTGAGTTCGGCGGGACGCTTCTGGTCGTTGGCATCGGCTGTTACATGGCGTTCTCGGCGGGCGCGAGCAACGTCGCCAACGCCGTCGCGCCGCTGGTCGGCAACGGCGCGATTACGATGAATCAGGGCATCCTGCTGGCGGGCGGAGCGACGGCGCTCGGCGCGTTCACCATCGCGCGCCGGACCCTCGACACGGTGGGCAACGACCTCACCGACCTCCCGCTGGTCGCCGCGCTCGTGGTCGCTACCGTCAGCGCGTCCATCGTGACCGTCCTGTCGGCGCTCGGCATCCCCGCGAGTTTCGTCGTCATCGCCACGATGAGCGTGGTGGGTCTCGGATGGGGTCGCGCGACGGTGGCCGACCCGGTGCCCGACGAACCGCAGGTCCCCGCGTCGAGCGTCGGCGTCCCCGCCGAGAGCGCCGACGCGCCGATAACCCCCGACGACTCGCCCGCCGCGTCGGAACTCTACCAGCCAGCGACCACCGCGAGAGTCGTCCTGCTTCAGAACCTCGTGCCCGCCGTGGCGACCGTCGTCGCCTACGTCGTCTTCCAGTACGCACCGATATTTTGACAGTTCGTCGTCCTGTCGTACTCACTGGTTGGCTATCCGAAAACAACGGGAAGGAGAGGCGGCGACGGAACTTCACTGAAACCGATATTATTTAAGTTTCCGTGGTTCGATGTACGAACCGTGATTAGCGTACTTCTACTCGTCGGTGTCGCGGTTGCCGTCTTCGTCGGGTTCAACATCGGTGGGTCCTCGACCGGAGTCGCGTTCGGTCCGGCGGTCGGGAGCGGCGTCCTCTCGAAACTCGGCGCGGCCGTGCTGATGGCGAGTTTCGCGCTCCTCGGCGGGTGGACCGTCGGCCGAAACGTGGTGGCGACGATGGGCGGCAAAATCGTCCCGTCGGCACTGTTCACGCTCCCCGCGAGCGTCGGCGTCCTCTTCTTCGTCGGACTCGCGTTGCTCGTCTCGAACCTGTTCGGCGTCCCCGCCTCCACGTCGATGACCGCGGTCGGCGCGATTGCCGGACTCGGGGTCGCGGCGGGCGACATCGACTGGGGCGTGATGGGCCAAATCGTCTCGTGGTGGCTGGTCGCGCCTATCGTCGCGTTCTGGGTGTGTGCGGTCATCGGTCGCTACCTCTACCCGTATCTGGACGTGTGGTTCCGCATCGACCAGTCGGAAGGGCCGCTGTTCGAGTACGACCGCGTGGCGTCGATTCCCTACCCGGTTCCGGCGGCGAACACGAACCGCAGGGAGTTGGTGAGTAGCGTCCTCGTGGTCGTCATCGGCTGTTACATGGCGTTCTCGGCGGGCGCGAGCAACGTCGCCAACGCCGTCGCACCGCTGGTCGGCAGTGGCGAGTTGCAAATCAATCAGGGCATCTTGCTGGCGGCGGGTGCCATCGCGCTCGGGGCGTTCACCATCGCGCGCCGGACCCTCGACACGGTGGGCAACGACCTCACCGACCTTCCGCTGTTGGCGGCGCTCATCGTGGAAGTCGTCTCGGCGTCGCTCATCACGTTCCTGTCGTACCTCGGGATTCCGGCCAGTCTCGCGGTCAGCGCGACGATGTGTATCATCGGTCTCGGATGGGGGCGGGCGACTCGGGCCGTCAGGGTTCGGGACGCGGCGGCCGCCGCGGTCCGGGGCGACGGCGAGAAGACGAAAAAAGCCGACGGCGAGTCGAAGATGTCGGTGGACGCCCTCACCGCCGAACCCGAAGACGAGGTGCAGAAAATCGGCGAGGAGGACCCCGACGAACTCCAGACGAAGGACCTGTTCGACCCGTCTTCGACCGGTCGCGTCATCATGCTCTGGATTCTGACCCCGAGCATCTCGGCGGTAGCGTCGTTCCTCCTGTTCGAGTTCTTCCCGATTTATCAGTAGCTTCGGCGCGTCTCGGGTGAAAACAATAACTACTAACCATGTCGCGGCCGAACCTTCGGCTGATGCCAACCGTAGAATACCTCAACTACGAAGTGCTGGACGACCAAGGCTGGGACATGGACGACGACGACCTCTTCGAGAAGGCCGAAGACGCCGGACTCGGTGACGAGGACTACGGCAGCCTCGACGTTGCCGAAGGCGAGTACATCCTCGAAGCCGCGGAAGCGCAGGGCTACGACTGGCCCTTCTCGTGCCGCGCCGGTGCGTGTGCGAACTGCGCCGCCATCGTCAAAGAGGGCGAAATCGACATGGACATGCAACAGATTCTCTCCGACGAAGAGGTCGAAGAGAAGAACGTTCGCCTGACCTGCATCGGCAGTCCGGACGCCGACGAAGTTAAAATCGTCTACAACGCGAAGCACCTCGACTACCTCCAGAACCGCGTCATATAGACCGTCTTCGCAGTTCATTTTTTTTGCGCTACCGCGTTCGAGTAGCCTCGGCGTTAGCTGGCGGTGTCTTTTACGGTGAGCGCTGGCGTTTCACCGGAGGATGCCGGACCGACCAGACAACTCGACGCGAACGATGCGCGATAACTTCCTCGTCTGGAACTTCGACGCCGTAGAGCGCGAGGTAACCCTCCGTAGTTCGGACGACGAGTACGTCGCGGTTCCCCTTCCGGACGACGGCGCGGACCTGTTCGAGCGACTGGCGAACTCGTCGGGGACCATCGACGCGACGCTGGTGGAAACTAGCGGCGGCGGAGCGTCGTGGCGAGTGAAGACGATTCACACCGTCCGCGAAGGGACGTGAACAGAACGTACTTCAGTTTCGCAACGATAACGAATAGTCTTATAAAACTATACCGACTACGTGATGGTGATGGAAAGTGGGGCGGAAAAGCGAAAGCGAAGGCCCGGATACGACGACAGCGATACGGGCGTCGGAGAGAACTGGAGTTGCAAACGAGTAGAAATCTCCTACGAAGAAGCGCGCTCGGTATTGGAGTCCCAGTAGACGATACTCGTCGACGAAATAAAGTACAACAGTTTTCTGTTACGGATAACGCAGGGGCTCCTCTTTTTCGGGATGGTTTTTACCGCCTTAGCGTTAGCACTATAGCGACGTGAGCGGGGTTAGGACACTAAATTTTTATATCTCGAAATCGAAGCCGGGAATATGAAAGAAAGTCGGCCCATCCATCCCGCGGAGAAGGGCCAGCGGAGCAACAAGGGGTCCGCTCTCTTCACTCGCCTCTCCCGATACCTCCGAAGAGACGACGATTCGCAGTAACGATACTTTTCTCCCGGCCGTTTCCGGGTAGACGGTCCTCTTACATTTATATAGGAAGGCGAAACAAACCTCGCGTACGGAGAACTACTCGCCGTGGCACAACTCGACGCCTCGATACCCGACCTCCTCAGACTGCTCGTCGTCCCCGTCTTCGGGTGGGCCGCGTGGCGCGACGTGAAGACCCGCCGCGTGCCCAACCGGACGTGGTACCCGCTGGCCGCCCTCGCAGTCGTCCTGCTGGCGGTGGACGGCTGGCAGGCGTGGACCGGAACCGCGTACGAGACCCGAGCGTTCGCCGTCCGAACGGCGGTTAGCCTCGGCTTCGTCGGACCGCTCGTAATCGCGTTCTGGTGGTTCCGGGCGTTCGGCGGCGCGGACGCGAAGGCGTTCCTCGTCGTCGCGGCGCTCTTCCCGACGTATCCGACCTACGAGGTGGTCGGTTGGGTGCTTCCCCACCAGCAGACTGCCGTCGGCGTATTCTCGCTGACCATCCTCACGAACACGGTCCTGCTCGGGGCGCTCTATCCGCTCGCCGTCTTGCTTCGGAACGCCGCCGCCGGGCGGTTCTCGTCGGTGATGTTCGTCGGCAAGCCCGTGGACTGGGACGACGTGCCCGAGGAACACGGCCGACTGCTGGAGACGCCCGAGGGCGTGACCCGAAACGGCGCGGACTTGGACGCGGTGCGGATGTACCTCCGGTGGCGCGGCCTGACGCTGGCGGACCTGCGCGAGAGCGCTGGCCGACTCCGGGACCCGGCCACCCTGCCCGCGGAACCGAACCGACCGGGCGACGGTTCGACCGGCGAGGTGCAGGCGGACGGCGGTACCGCCGCGGAGACCGATTCGGCGGCCGTGGCCGCCGAATCGGTCGCTGGGGGGGACGGAACCGAACGAACGGAGTCCGGAATGGACGCGCCCGACGACGACCCGTGGGGTGCGGCGGCGTTCCTCGACGACATCGACCACGGCGCGTACGGCACGACGCCCGAAGGCTTGCGCGACGGACTGGACGTACTGGTCAGTGAGGAGACGGTGTGGGTCTCTCCCGGCATCCCGTTCGTCGTTCCGCTGTTCGTCGGAACCGCCGTGGCGCTGACCTACGGTGACCTGCTGTTCGGCGCGATGGGACTACTCGGACTGTCGTAAGCCATATTTTTATTTTCTTAGAAAACAAAAACCCGTCCCTTCCACCGGGTCGAACACAGCCCGGTCTGTTTCAGGCCGCTTCCGTCGTCTCCTCGCCGCGCTCGGTCGCCGGTTCGGTGTCGGCTCGGCGGCGGTTCTTCAGCGCGAGGAGGCCGAACAGCACGCCGCCAGCGGCCCGAAGCACGAGGTCGAACAGACCGGGTTCGATACCACCCCCGACGCCGAACAGTCCCAGTAGCGAGGTTCCGGTGTTGAACAGCAACAGCGGAGCCATCAACAGGAGTGCCGCCAGCGCATAGAGTCCGCGGTCGATTCGACTGACGTCGGTGTAGAGGTAGCCGATGACCGTCGCACCGAGTGCGACGACGCCGAGGAACACGCCGACGACCGGAATCACGACCTCTGGCACGAAATAGCCGAGGTCGGCAACGTCCGAGAGACCGACGACTCGGACCTCCTCGCCGGTTCCGGTTCCCCGTAATAGGAGGATTCCCGGCGTTAGGACGAACGCGAACGGGACGATAGCCTTGTTCAGCGAGAGCGAGAAGGCAGTCACGCCTGTATCGAACTGGTCGGACTTGGCGATTCCCGAGGCCGCGTAGGCCGCCACCGCGACCGGCGGCGTGATGTCCGCGATGACGCCGAAGTAGAGGATGAACAGGTGAGCCGCCAGAATCGGGATGCCACCGATCTCGCTGATGGCCGGGCCGAGCATCGAGACGAGGATGATGTAGGTCACGGTCGTCGGCATCCCCATCCCGAGGATGATAGAGGAGATGGCGGTCAGCACGAGCAGGACGACGATGGACCCGCCAGCCACTGACCGGATGAGCGCGGTCAGATTCGGCCCGAGACCGCTGACGCTGATGACGCCGGGAATGATGCCCGCGGCCGCCACGGCGACGACGACGGTAGTCGCGGTTCGCGCTCCGGCGTCCATCGACTTCAGGACGAACCCGACGTACTGGAAGGGCTTGGCGTCCGCGAGTCGAGGACGCCGGAACACGCTCGCCGCCGAGGCGACCGCGCTATCGACCTGCGCGTCGAAGTCGAGCAACGGGGCGTCGCCGCTCGGTCGGGCCAGCATCGTGACGAGGCTGACCGCGAGGGTCAGCCACCCGAGTTTACCGCCCGCCGCGAGTGCGGCCTCGACGGGACTTCTCGCCGCGGTCCCGGCACCGCCCGCGCCGACGACCGCCTCGACCAGTCCGACGCCGGTCGTCAGGAACGCCGCGAACTCCAGCAGGAAGAGTCCGGTGATGGTTCCGAGGAGGGGCCACCGGGTCTCCTCGTTGTAGGCCGCCACCAGCGCGATGAGCGCGGCGATGGCGACCAGCGTGAACCACGCCGACCGGGCGACCGAGAGTCGCACCACGATGAGGTAGTACAGCAGGAGAACGAGCGGGACGAGGTAGAACCAGCCCCGGAGCATGTGGGACCGCCACGCGACCAGTTCGTCCGGGGAGAGACCGCCGATGTTCCGCTTCGAGGCTTCGAGATGGACCATCACCCAGACGCCGAAAAAGAACACGACCGCCGGAATCGCGGCCGCCGTGATGACGTCCCGGAACGGCGTCAGGGTGTACTCCACGATGAGGAACGCCGCCGCGCCCATCACTGGCGGGAGAATTTGACCCCCAGACGACGCGGAGGCCTCGACCGCCCCGGAGAACTCGGGGCTGTAGCCCGACCGCTTCATCAGCGGAATCGTGAACGCGCCGGTCGTGACGGTGTTGGCGATGGACGACCCGCTGATAGTGCCCATGAAGCCGCTGGCGATGATGCTGGCCTTCGCGGGACCGCCCCGACGCTCGCCGGTCGCCGAGTAGGCGAGGTCGATGAACCACTTGCCCGCGCCGCTCATCTCCAAGAACGCGCCGAACAGGATGAAGATGTAGATGAACCGGACGCTGACCGTCACTGGGATGCCGAAGACGCCGTTCTCGGTGTTGTACCAGAGGTTCTGGACGATGGCGTCCCACCCCAGCGGCGTGATGGAGAGGACGCCGACGTAGGGTGCGTCTATCGGGATGAGGTAGCCCCACCGGGCGTAGACGATGAACGACGTGACGATGAGCATCAGGTAGAGACCGAGTGCCCGCCGGGTGGCCTCCAGCACGAGCAAAACGCCGATAGCACCGAGGACGAAGGCGTAGGAGGTCTCGTTCAGCGGGATGCCGACGGCCGTGAAGGCGTCGGTCACGGGGTCCAAGAAAGGATAGAACTCGTCGATGGTCCGCCCGGCCTGAAGACCGAGGGCGCGCATCCGGCGAATCTCGGTGAAGTCGGTTATCATGTAGGCCGCCGAGAGGAACGCGAAGAAGGCGAGTACGGCGTCAACGGGCGTCACTCTGCGCCGCTCGGGGTCCATGAAGAGCCAGCGGACGCCGCCGCGAGCGGTCTCGGCGGTTCGTGTCACCGGACTCTCGTCGCCGAACCGCCCGCGGGTCGCCGGGACGACTCTGGCGAGGCGACCCGAGAGGAACCCGTCGCCGGTTGTCGGCGGGAAGAGGAGGAAGGTGAGGACCAGCGCGAAGGCGACGTGGACCGCGTTTATCTGGAGGAGTTGGAGCGCGGCGAGTTCGAAGTTGCCGACGAACGGGAGCGTCACTTCGAGGACGAACCCCCGCGCCGCCAGCCACATCTGGAACGCCGAGAACACGATAGCCACGAGGCTGACGAACGCGGCCATCGGTCCGCGGAGTGCCCGCTTGTGTTCGAGTTCCTGAATCAGCTTCTGCTGTTCTTCTTCCGGAATTGGCTCGTCTCCTGTTCCGTCGCGTGCTGTCATGGGTCGGTAGTTGGTTCGGTGTCGATGGTCGCCGGGTCCTCGGTGGGAGTCGAGTTAGCGACCGTGACGAAGAGCTTCACGGACCGACCGTCCGAGAGGTCCACGAGGTCGTAGGCCCGGTCGCCGACGACGAGTCGATGGTCGGCGACGGGACCGGGCGAGACGAAGATGCGGTCGTAGCTACCCTCCGGGTCGAAGACGAACGTGCCGTTGTCGGTGACGTTCACCTCGGCCTGCGCGGGGAGTCCGGCCCCGTAGGACGAGAACTCCATCCGGACCATCTCCAACTCGGTCCCGTTCACTTCGTACACGTCGAGGACGGGCGTCTTCTCGACGCTGTGGGTGTAGTTGAGCGCGACCGTGGTCCCCTCGGAGACCGGAACCGAGAGCAGTCGCTCGCCGGTCTCGGCGTCCTCGGCGACGAACAGCTTCCGGTCGCTATAATTATTCTCTTGTCGCAAAGTATCCTCGTTGTATCCTAAAGACAACTCCATCTGGTCGTCCGCTCCGAGAGGGGCGACGCTAATCGACCCGCCGACGCCGACGACCAACGCGACCATCACGAGCGTTCCGACCAGTATCGGGAGTCGTCTCACTGGTCGCTACTGGGTCGTCTCGTTGCCCATCGTCTCGTTGCCCATCGTCTCGTTGCCCGGTGCGGGCGTCTGGACCGTCACCGCGCCGAAGATACGCTCGGCTCCGGGGTGGAGCGGGATGGACATCCCGTCGAGCGCGGTGTCGGAGCTGATGAAGTCGGCTTTGATGGTGAGTTCGCCCGCGTTGTCGAAGATGGCGTTGGTGACCGCCTCGACCGTATCCGCCGAGAGGTCCTCGCGGGTCGCTATCATCGCCTGCACTGAGACGGTCGGCACGTCCTCATCGACGCCGTTGTAGGTGCCCGCCGGAATCCGGTCGGTGGCGAACCACGGCGAGGCGTTCAGTATCCCCTCTCGGGTGTCGCCAGCAATCTCGACGATGCGGATGTCGTTGGTCGTCGCCAGTTCCTCGATGGCACCGAGCGGCCACCCGCCGACGACGAACGCCGCGTCCACGTCGCCGTCCCGGAGTTGGTCGGCGGCCTGCGCGAAGCTGGCGTTCTGTTCTTCGAAGTCGTCGGTCGTGATGCCGACGGTCTCCAGAATCTGGAGCGCGTTGACCTGCGTCCCGCTCCCGAGGTCGCCGGTGTTGACCGTCGCGCCTTCGAGGTCCGAGAGACTCTCGATGCCGGAATCGGCCAGCGTCACGACATGGATGGTCTCGGGGTAGAGCGTGGCGACGCCCCGGAGGCTCGACACCGCGTTCCCCTCGAAGGCGTCGATGCCCGTCCCGTTGAACGCGAAGAAGGCCACGTCGTTCTGGATGAGCGCGAAGTCGGCGTCCCCCTGAGCGAGGCTCCCGACGTTCTCGACGCTCGCGCCGGTCGATTGGACCTGAATCGTGAAGTCCGTGGCATCCTCAATGATGGTCTTGAGCTCGTTGGACAGCGGGAAGTACGTCCCACCTGTGCCGCCAGCGTGCCACGAGAGACGTTGGTCCTGTGCGAGACCGAGGTCGCTGAAGCCGAGAAGTCCCGCGAGTCCCGCGGCACCGGTCGCTTTCAATACGTCGCGTCTATTGGTATCTCGAACCATGCACCGAACATGACCGCCAGACACAATATATCCCGGCGACGCTTCGCAGTGGAAACGGGGAATTTCCAGCCCTCGAAGCTGTATAAGCCTGTTCAGGTGACGTAGCTGAGACGAGGAAACGCCGCGTTGGTGACGATGTGGCGAGAGAAATCGCGTGATATGGTCGGTCGTCGTCCCGATGCCGTCGGCGATACGCCGCGTTACCGTCGCCACCACGAACGGCTACGGGCCGTTACCACCAACCTTACATTTCGAATAGAAATTCTATTGTCGGTCGGTTCGTACTCGGTGAATATGGATACGATTCGTGCGAGCGATTATCACGACATCGTACAGGTCGAGGACCCGCGGGTCTCCCCCGACGGCGAGCGCGTGGCCTTCGTCCGAAAGGTCCCGAGCGGTGACGACGAGTACGAGGCGACGGTGTACGTCGTCCCGGTCGGCGGCGACGAACCGCGGCAGTTCACCGTCGCCGAGGGCGTCGACAGTCACCCCCGATGGAGTCCGAGCGGCGACCGACTCGCGTTCGTCAGCACCCGCGGCGCGGACGACGACCGGTCTCAACTCTGGGTGATGCCGACCGACGGCGGCGAGGCCCGGCGAGTGACCGACGTGGCGGGTGGCGTCTCCGAAGTCGCGTGGTCGCCCGACGGCCGCCGAATCGCGTTCGTCCAGCAGGCGACGGCGGAGGACCGCGAGGAAGGCCGGGACCTCGGACTCGGCGGCGAGGAGTTCGACCCCGAGGACCCCGACCCGAGGGTCATCGACCGACTCGTCTACCGGGCGGGAGAGCGATACTTCGACGGGAGGCGCTCGCACGTCTACGTCGCGGACCTCGGAGACGACGAGGTGACGCGACTCACCGACGGCGACTACGACCACGAGCAACCCGAGTGGGCAGACGAGACGACGCTCTACTACGGCGCACACCGGACGGGCGACCCCGACGACAACGCCGTCATCGACGTGGCGGAGTACGACCTCGAAGTCGGCGAGGAGACCGAAACCGTCACCCAGACCACCGGGTGGTCGCTCACGCTCGCGGCCGCGGGCGACGGGCGTCTCGCGTACACCTACACGCCCGAGGAGAACGCGACGCTCCGTCAGACCGAAATCGAAGTGTTGGACCCCGAGACGGGCGAAGTGACGACGCCCACCGAGTCGCTGGACCGCACCCTCTCGATGTCGATGCCCGTCCAGTGGGGTCCGAACGACGAGAACATTTATTTCCTGACGCCCGACGAGGGCGAGTTCGCCGTCTGGCGCGCGCCGGGCGACGCCAGTTCCGACCCCGAGCGAGTGGTCGGCGACGGCGAAGTCGGGTCGGCCACGGTCGGCGAGGACAAAATCGCGTTCGTCCGGTCGGAGTGGGACCACCCCGGCGACGTGTTCGTCTCGACGCTCGGCGGCGCGGAGACTCGGCGACTCACCCGCATCAACAGCGAGTATCTGGACGACCGGGCGGTGTGCCAACCCGAGGAAGTCCGGTTCGAGGGCGGCGATGGCGACGAGGTTCAGGGTTGGGTACTGACGCCGCCGGACTTTGAGGAAGGCGGGGAGTATCCCCTCGCGGTCGAAATCCACGGCGGGCCACACTCGATGTGGACCACCAGCGGGACGATGTGGCACGAGTTCCAACTGCTCGCGGCCCGCGGGTACGTCGTCTTCTGGTCGAACCCCCGCGGTTCGACCGGATACGGCGAGCAGTTCATGGCCGAAATCGGCGAGGGTCAGTGGGGACCGCCCGCCTACGAGGACGTGATGGCGGGCGTGGACGAAGTTGCGAGTCGGGACTACGTGGACGAAGGCGACATGTTCGTGACCGGCGGAAGCTACGGCGGGTACATGACGACGTGGGTCGTCGGCCACACCGACCGCTTCTCGGGCGCGGTCAGTCAGCGCGGGGTCTACGACCTCAACAGTTTCTACGGTTCGACGGACGCGTTCAAACTCATCGAGTGGGACTTCGACACCACGCCCTCGGACGACGCCCCGTTCCTCTGGGAGCAGTCGCCGACGGCATACGCCGACGAGGTGGATACGCCGACGCTCCTGATTCACAGCGACGACGACTACCGCGTCCCGGTGAACAACGCCGAGATGCTCTACCTGCTCTACAACAAGAACGGCGTCGAGACCCGACTGGTGCGCTACCCCCGCGAGGGTCACGAACTCTCGCGGAGCGGCGAACCCGCACACGTCGTGGACCGCCTCGAACGAATCGTGCGCTGGTTCGACGGCTACTCGGACCACCACGACGCGCCGACGGCGCTGGAACGGGGCGACGACGGCCTGTCGGTGGGGAACGATGAAGATGGCCGAGAACATGGTGGAGATGTCTGAAAAAACGGTGGATATTTCTAAGGGAACGATATAGTTTACCGAAACGCCGACGAGCGAGGTTCCGAAAGCGAGGTATCGACCGTTCACCCGGCGCGCGAGCAACGTGCGCGAGGGACGACCGGAGGGAGTGAGAGAGTCGGTTGGGGTGGCGTGTGGTTCGCGGTGGCGGTGCGGTTGCGGTACGATTGGTTCAAGCCCGAAGCTAGCTCTTTATCTCTCGTCGCCTCTCAATCGTTCCCCGACCCTCCGAGGAAACAGAGCGACCCCGACCGTTACCTTGGTCACTTTTCGCACACGGGGGTCGGCTTCGTGAGAGGCTCCCACGCCGAGATTCCCGCCGCAGTCGGGCGATTTTACACCCGAAACGAAGGGGTTCGAAGACTGTCGGTACGGAGTGACACGAACCGCTCCGGAACGCTATATTCGCTCTCGGGGGTGGCTTTCGTTCGGAGATTCGTCGGCGAAAAATCGGTCCCGTCCGGCGATTCTCCAGTCGATACGGAGGGGTTCGGTGGGCCGGGGTCGGATAGGCGATAGGGTCGGTTCGCTGGACGGCGCGACCCGTCGGACGCGGTGGGTCCGACGGGCCACGAGAGCGCTCGACGCCGAGCGACCGACGGAGACGACTCCGTAAACAGACGCGTGACTGACGCGAACGTTTTTGCTCGCGGGCGGTGTCGTCCCGGTGATGGACACCGACGAGGCGGCCGACCGCTACCGGATAGCCGTCGCGGTCAGCAACCCCGACCACGCCGAGCAGTTGGTCCGGACCGCGGTGGACGTGGCCCGCGTCCGCGACGGCGAGGTGTTCGTCGTCGGGGTCATCTCCACCCCGCGGGAGTCACCCTTCGCGCTGTTCACCGACGAGGTTATCACCCGCGAGTTCGGCGGCGAGCGACGGGCCGTCCTCGACCGGGCGATGGGAGTCGCCTCCGGCACGGGGGTCCCCGTTTCGGGCGAACTCTTCGTCGCTTCGTCGGTAGCGAGAGGCGTCCTCACGGCGGTCGAGGAACGCGACTGCGACAGCCTACTCATCGGGTGGCGCGAGCGAACCCGCGAGGACGCGGTTCTCGGGACCAACGTGGACCGCATCGTGCGCCGGGCCGACTGCGACGTGTTGGTCGAGAAAATCGGCGCGCTCGCCGGGACGGTCGATGCCGTCCTCCTCCCGGTCGCCGAGAGTCGCCACGCGGGACTCGCCGCTTCCGTCGCGCGGGCAATCGCGGTCGCAAACGACGCCAGCGTGACCCTCCTCCGAGTGGTCGGGTCGTCCCGCGACGAACCCGCGGCCCGCGAACTGCTCGCGGGGAAGGCCGACTTGCTCGCGGGCGTCGAAGTCGAAACGCTCGTCCGGGAGGGCGGCGTGCCCGACGTAATCGTCGCGGAGTCCGAGCGCCACGACGTGACGGTCCTCGGCGCGACCCGGACCGGCGCGATTCGGCGGCGAATCGTCGGTTCGACGCCGCGGGAGGTCGGTCGCCGCGCCGAGGGGACGGTCATCATGGCGCGAAAAGGAGGCGGGTCGCTGGTGTCGCGGGTGTTCCGGTTGTAGTCGTTACTCGAAGATTTTCTCCCTCTCGCGCGAGCGCGACCGGGAAGACGAACCACCGGACCCGCCGACGAGTTTCGAGACGAGGAGGTACGCCAGATAGAGCAGTCCGGCGGCCACGAGCAACGAGACGAGCGTACTCGCGACCCACGAGACGATGCCGACGACGACGGTTACGACTTCCAGCACGACCCAAAGAACGACGAGTCCGAGCGCAATCCAACCGCCGAGACGAATCCACTTGTTCATGTCCGATAGAGTAGATTCGGGGTGAAGAGTGTTTGCCCGCTGGTTCGCCGACGCGAGGTGATAGCTCGGCGTTTCGGGGTTGTGACCGACCGATTACGTCGTCCGGAACGCTCGGTCGCCAGCGTCGCCGAGTCCGGGCACGATGAAGCCCTCGTCGTTGAGGTGGTCGTCGATGGCGACGGTCAGCAGGTCGGCCTCGTCGAACTCGTCGCCGACTCGGAGCAGGCCCTCGGGCGCGCTGACCGCCGAGAGGACGAACAGGTCTTCGGGGTCGGGTTGCTCGTTCAGCACTTCGTCGAGAACCGCGCACATGGTCGACCCCGTCGCCAGCATCGGGTCGGCGACGATAACGGTGTCCTCCTCGCGGATTTCGGGGAGTTTCACGTAGTCGATGGTGATGGGGAAGGTGCCGTCCTCGTCGCGTCCGGCCTCCTCGTCGCGGCCCGCGCTGATGACGCCCTGCTTGGCGCGCGGGAACGCCTTCAGCAGTCCCTCCACGAAGGGGGTCGCGGCCCGGAGGACGTTGATGATGACCACGTCGTCCAGTCCTTTGACGGTCTCGCCGGTCGTCTCGGTCAGCGGCGTCTCGATTTCGACGTACTCGGTCTCCATCGCGCCGTCGATAATCTCGTAGCCACAGATGCGGCCGAGTTTGACGAGACCTTTTCGGAAGCCGACCTGTTCGGTCTCTACGTCCCGGAGTTTCGACAGCGTGTCCTGCGCTAGCGCGTGCGTGAGGAGTTTGGCGTCCCCGCGGTCTTCGATGGTCATGTTCGTCCGAACGACGGGCGCGCGGGGGCTTATCTCTTAATATAGGCGGCGAGACCGAGCGCCGACCCGTCGGGTCGGCGCGCCAAACCGGTCGCTCGGAGGAACGAATCAACGTCCAGACACCCTCGCGGCTTCAATTCACGCGAATACGTTCGGGTGATACGGCCGTCCGGAGGGGTCAGTTCCGGAGCGCCTCGACCGGTCGCTCGTTGGCCGCCTTCCACGCGGGGTAGAGACCGCTGACGACGCTCGTGACGATTGCGAACCCGAACGCGACGACGAGGTAGACGAGGTTGCCCGGCCGAAGCGCGGCCAGTGCGCTCCCGGCGGTGAAGTGGTTGATGGCTAATCCGGCCCCGACGCTCAGGACGACGCCGACGATGCCGCCAGCGATGCCCAGCAACAGGGCTTCGGCGAGCATCACTTTCAACACGTCGCGCTTTCGGAACCCGACAGCGCGCAGGACGCCGATTTCCTGCCTGCGCTCGACCGTACTCATCAACATCACGTTGAGGATGCTCACGCCCGCGACGACCAGCGAGATGGAGCCGATGCCGATGAGGAACGCGTTGAGCATGTCGAAGAACGAGCTAATCTGGTCGGTAATCTGGGCGAGTTCCATCACGTCGACTCGCTTCTCGCGGTCGTTGACCGACTCGCGGATGGCTATCGCGCTTCGGTTCGCAGTCTCGCCGGTCTTGGCCGAGACGACGACTTGGCTGTAGCCGTCCCGGTCGAAGTCCCCTCGGGGGACGACGACCGCTTGGTTCGGATTCAGCGGCGAGAACCCGCTCTGGCGTTCGAGGACGGCGGTGACGCGGTACGTCTCGCCGTCCACAGTGATGGAGTTTCCGGGCCGCAGGTCGAGTTTGTCCGCGAGGTCAGCGCCGACGAGCGCGCCGCTCCGGAGTCTGTCTGGGAGTCTGCCCTCTTTGGCGTCGAACGCGTTTGAGGGGTCCCGGACGCCGTAAATCGTGGTAATCTGCTCGTTCGAGGCGTACGTCACCATCGACTGGCGGGATTTGACCGGCGTGACCGCGGGTTCGTCGACGACTCGCTCGATTCGTCGCACGTCCCGCTGAGTCAGTTCCTCGACGCCCGACTCGAACGACGGCGAGACGATGACATCGCTCCCGATGTCGCCCAGCGAGTCGGTCGCAGAGTGTCGCAACGACGCCCCGAACATGCCCAGCGAGGCGATTGCGACCACGCCGATGATGATTCCCAGCGCCGCTAGCGCCGAGCGCAACGTCGTCCGCGAGAGGTTGCGACGGGCCATCAGTAGTGCCGGGAACCGTCGGTAGAGGCGGTCTAACTTCATTTCTTCAGGTCACCGTCGACGAGTTCGACAGTTCGGTCTACGTACTCTTCGACCAGTGGGTCGTGGGTTACCGTGATGACCGCGACCCCGCGGTCACAGACGTTGGTGAACTCGTCCAGAATCTGCTTGCCCGTGTCCCGGTCGAGATTCCCGGTGGGTTCGTCGGCCAACAGCACTCGCGGGCGGTTGATGAGCGACCGGGCGATGGCGACGCGCTGTTTCTGGCCGCCCGAGAGTTCGTTGGGGTTGTGGTCGAGTCGGTCGCCGAGTCCGACGCGTTCGAGGAGGTCCACCGCTCGCTCGCTGGTCTCGGGGTCGTCGTCGAACAGGCGCGGCACCTCGACGTTCTCTTGGGCGGTCAGCGTCGGGATGAGGAAGAAGTCCTGAAAGACGAATCCGATGGTCCGCTTTCGGGCGCGGGTGCGCTCGCGGTCCGAGAGGTCCGTCACCTCGTCGCCGTCGAGTCGCACGCTCCCTTCAGTCGGTACGTCGAGCAGGCCGAGGACGTTGAGGAAGGTGGTCTTACCGCTCCCGCTGGGACCGACGACGGAGACGAACTCGCCGGGTTCGACCGAGAAGTCGATGCCCTTTAGCGCGGTGACGGTCTCGCCGCCGGTCTCGTACCGCTTGACCGCGTTCTCGACTTCAAGTACCGTCACGGCTGTTCCTCCACGCGACGACGATAATCGCACCGACGACGAGTACGACGACGCCACCGACTGCCGCCGGGAGGAGGAGTCCCGAACTACTCTGGTTCGCGGTGGCCGCGGCGTCGTCGTCCACCTCGTACTCGACGTTCACGGTGTAGGTCCGGCGTTCCCCGTCCACGAGGAAACTCACCTTCAGCGGGACCGTCGAGACGCTATCGTCCACGTCGGCGAACACGTCGAACGAGACGAAATCGCTCGACGGGACCGTCCCGACGAAGTACTCCTTGTTGGGGTGTGCCGGTTCGACTCCCTCGGTGGGGACGACGCTGACGATGACGCTGTTGGCGTCGGTCAGGCCGACGTTGCTGGCGCTTCCCGAGAAGTGGACCTTTCCGTCTTCGCGCTCCATTTCGAGACCGGTGAGCCGTATCGCGCCGGGGTTCGAGGCGATAGTGACCGCGGTGTTCGCCGCGCCCGTCGCGTCACCCGCCTCGTAGGTGGCCGAGACGTTCACGGGGATGTCGCCGTCGGTTTCGAATCGAGTGATGTTCAGCGCGACCGTCTTGGACTCGCCCGCGTCGATTTCGTCTATCGGTACGTCGGCGAGCGTCGCGTTGGGCGACTCGCCGCTCACTACGACGTTCGTGACCGGGACGTTGCCGAAGTTCGTCAGGGTCACGTCCACTGCCGACCCCTCGGCGGCGGACTTGGCGTCGAGAGTCACCCGCTTCGAGAGCGCAGAGAAGTTGACCATCGCGTGCTGGGTGACCGTCCGCTGTTCCCCGTCGCCGCTCGCGTACCGGAGGTGAGCGGTCACGCGGTGGGTTCCCGGACTGTTCGCTCGGACCGTGAAGTCGAACGTCTCGTCGCTACCGCTGACGAGAAGCGACCGAACGCGCCGGGGGTTCTCGACGGCGATGTCCGACCCTTCGACCGTCACGCGGACGTTGCGGGCGTCCGACGGTAGTCCGTTGGCGACGGTGACGTTGACCGTCGAGTCGGCGGTCGCCACCGGGTCGGCGGCGTCGATGGAGAGCTGGGGACGCTCGGCACCCACCTGCACCTCGACGGTGCGCTGGACGTGGATGCGCTCGCCCGCCTCGTTGGTCCCGGTGACGTGGAGTCGGAGCGAGTAGGTACCGGGGTCGTCGATGGTCGCGGTGAGTCGGACGTACTTGCGCTCGCCGGGGCGCACGAATCCCGGAACGGACGTTTCGTCGTGGACCGTGAGGTTTTGGCCGGGACCGCCGCGGAGTTCGGCGTGCTGGACGTTGTAGTTCGAACTGCTGTTGGGGAGGTTGCGGATGGCCGCGAAGACGGTGAACTCCTCGCCGGGCGTCGGCGGCGTCGGCGAGACGGTCACTTTGTCGATGGAGACGTAGGAGTCGGACGACGCCGCGGTCGCGGTCGTTCCGACCGGTACGGCCGACAGACAGAGCGAACAGACGAGCAACAGGACGAAGAGTCGTTTCACTGCCCGTCACCTCCGGCGAGCGAATCCCGCTGGTCGAACTGGGCCGGGAAACAGCTCTCCCGAGATGGTACTTTCATAGTAAAGGGATTAAAAGAAAAGGTTTTAATTCCTTTGTTTTGACACTGAACCGGGGCCGAGACTACCACACGACGAGATACGTCAATAACATGACTATGCCGGTCGCAACTGCGACGGTCGGCCACGCGAACGTCAGTAGGTCCAGATACGACAGGCCCCACACCACGAGGGAGGCGAACGCGCTCGACAGCACGAGGTTCATGAGAAACAGGACTCGCGGGTCGCCTTTCGAGTTCGACATCGACCGACTGTCGTTCGCACACCGACTTATCTCTTCCCGACAGCGCCCGCAGGCCGGGCCAGCAGAGCGAAGACGCCGGAGTGTCAAGAAGGGGTATGCGATGGGGGAACCGATTCGGCACGCCGGTAGACCCGGTGCCGTTTCTGGTCGTCGCGGCGCTCGGATTCCTGCTGTGTTACACGTTCGGCCCGAGTTACCTGATGGCGTTCGGCGCGGAGTTGGCGGGGGGTCTGGGCTACTCCACGATGGCGTTTCTGGCGGTGACGGGGTTCGCCTACTACCGTCTGGTGTGGACCGCCCGTCCGGACCTGCGGCGCGAGGTTCCGGCGCAATTTCGTATCCGGCGAATCGTCCTCGCGGGATTGGCAGTCGGCGGGGTGTTCGCGCTCCTCTCGCTCCCGCTTTTGCACGCGGTGGTGTGATTTTTCGTACCGAGGACGGGACGAGAAGGGTCCGAGGTAGAGCGCGACGGTGGCGCGACGAGGTGGAACATCCTCCGAGCGACGACGGCCCGCCAACCGCCAGCGAACGCTCGGCCCGCCAACCGACACGGGCGGATAAAGGGGCCGCCCGCTCGCGTTCTACTTGGTCGTCTCAGTGACCCCTATTCGAGCGCCGAACGAAGTGCGGCGCGAGAATATGTCACTGAGCGACCGCGAGCTGGCGGGGGCTTTTGAAACGTTCATACTCGCAGTTTCTGCGGTTGCGGTGCTGTTGCAGTTCCCGCGGTACCAATGCTATCTCCGACGATTCCGTCCCGAAACGGACCAGACCCCTCCGAACCACCGCGAGAACGACCGTAACACTTTGGTCCCGACCTGCGTAGGGCCGACGATGCGCGAAGTCGAAGTCTCGGCGTTCGTGCCCGCGCCGCCCGCGTCCGTAGAGCGCGCGCTCACGCCGGAGACAGTGGTCGAGTACGAGGGGAGTTTCGAGGTCCGAGCGGTCGAATCGACCGACGACGGACGGACCGTGACCGCCAGCGCGCGGGGATTGACGATGCACCTCGACTTCGAGGAGCGCGAGAACGGTCTGGTCTACCGCCAGCGCGGGGACGCCGGACCCTTCGAGTCGATGGAGACCGAGGTCACGGTCGAACCCGAGAACGAGGGCAGTCGAGTGACGATGCGGTCGTCGGTCAGTCTCGACCTGCCGGTGACGGCGGTTTCGGACCGCATCGCCGCGTGGAAGCGGAAGGGGGAACTCCGGCGGGCGCTCGACCGGTTGGCCGAGGACGTGTGAGGTCGCGTCGCGCCTCGCGCGCGACGCGACCGTCCGTCGCCCGCGGGTCCGCCCGTCGCTCGCGGGTCCGCGTGCAAGCGGGATGCTCGTGCGGACGCGGCGCACGACCGGCGAGCTTTTAAGCAGCCGTCAGGACAGGTTCACGCCATAGGGATATTAGGCACAGCCAAGGAGTTGTTGCAGGCGTCCACGGAGTCGCCGAACCGCGGTTCGGCGACGGCCACCGAGTCGAAGGGCGCGTACTGGTGTCACGACTGTAGCGAGCGCATCCGCGACGTGAAAGTTGAGGGCGACGGCGCGCCGGACTGCCCGACGTGCGGCGACGAGATGGAGTTCGAGCGCTCGCCGGACTCGACGGGGTGTGCGTGCTAGGTTGGATATAGTTATTCCGGTGCTTAAAGAATATTTTTAATTGCTAGAGCAATATTTTTATTTCCTAGAGAAATAAAATAGTTTCTCTGTGGACCGCATTACGACCGCGGCGGCGAGCGGCGAAAACGCAGAGAGGAGTACTCAGCGAAAACAAGAAGTGCTAGTTTCAGGTTGGAACCAATCAGACCGCAACTGCCACCGCTACCGCACCGCAACTGCCACCGCCACCGCTACTGCGGACCACATGCCTCCCCCGACCGATTGCGCGTCTCGCTCCCGACGACGCCCACGCGCCGACGTGGAGCGAATCAAATCAGCTCTCGCTTCGAAAAACCAATCTCGCGGCCGCACGAACCCGAAAAACGACGCTCAGCGGGCGGCGTGGCGGCAACCTTTTATCGGCGGAACGACTGTGTGGTAAACAATGACACTTGCCGACCGGATAGCGGTGTACCGCGAGCGAGTGGAGGAGTGGCTTCACGGTCTCTATCACGGGATGATAGAGCATCCCGCCTTCGAACTCGTCGAGAAGGAGGCCGAGGACACCGAGGACACCTTCATGTTCGCGTGCTTCGCCGACGCGTTCGGCATCCCGAGTCCAGTCTCCTACTACACCGCCGAACTCCTGCCGTACCTCGGCGAGGAGTTTCAGCAGTTCGAGCGCCGGATGTGGGACCGCGAATCGCTCATCGAACGCAAGGGTCAGCAGTATCACTTCTAACATGAACAAGTTCGTCTTCTTCGGCGGCAAGGGCGGCGTCGGCAAGACCACCGTCTCGTGCGCGTACGGTCTCACGTGCGCCCGCGAGGGCCTGCGAACGCTGGTGGTCTCTACCGACCCGGCCCACAGCACCTCCGACGTGTTCGACCAGCAGTTCGGCGACGACCCCCAGCGAGTCGAGGGCCACGAGAACCTCTGGGCGATGGAATTGGACCCCGACGAGGAGGTACAGCGTCACATGCGGGAGATAAAGCGGACGATGAGCGACCAAGTGAGTCCCTCCATCGTCAACGAAATCGACCGCCAAATCGAGTTGGCCCACCGGACTCCCGGCGCGTACGAGGCGGCGCTGTTCGACCGCTTCATCGACGTAATGCGCGACTCCGAGGAGTACGACCGGGTGGTCTTCGACACCTCGCCGACCGGCGGCACCCTCCGACTGCTCGCGCTTCCGGACTTCCTAGAGAGTTGGATAGCGCGACTGCTGTCCAAGCGCGAGAAGAGCATCGACCTCTACGAGAAGGCGGCCATCGGCGAACGCGAGGCGCGCAAGAAGGCCGCCGAGGACCCCATCATCGCCCGCCTCACCGAGCGAAAGGAGATGTTCGAGTTCGCGGGCCGAACCCTCCGCGAGGACGCTACCTTCTTCCTCGTGTTGAACCCCGACGAACTCTCGATTCGGGAGACTCGCCGGGCAATCGAAGACCTCTCGGAGTACGACTTGGGCGTCGAGGGACTGGTGGTCAACAAAATCGCGCCCGAACCCGACGCGGGCGAGGAGGGGACCGGCGCGCAGTACCTCCGCCAGCGTCACGCCACCGAACGCGAGCGCATCCGGCAAATCGACGCGGAGTTCCCCGAACCGGTCGTGGCCCGCATCCGCCAGCGAGTCGAGGAGGTCAAAGGAGACCTGTTGGACGACGTGGCGGCCGAACTCGACATCGAAGTCGCGCCGGGGGCGAGCGTCTAACCGCGGGCCGGTAGCGACCAGAAAGTTTTCAAGCGAAAGTTGCCGTCAAATCCCGGACCAGTCCGACTGGGAGACGGGGCTTGCGGGCGGCGAGAGACCTCCTAACGGCTATCGTAGCTATCAAATTCGAGAAAAAATCGAGAACAACCTTTAAGTTCTTCTTTTCCGTGTCTCGGGACGAGGTGGCATACCATGGTGCAAGTAATCTGGATGGTGCTGTCGGTTCTCGCGCTCTTCAGCGTCGGGTATCTGGGCTACTCCCGGTACCTCGCGCAGTTCGTCGAACTCGACGACGAGCGTGAGACGCCAGCACACAAATACGAAGACGGGCAGGAGTACGTACCGGCGAAAAAGCCGGTGCTACTGGGGCATCACTATTCGAGTATCGCGGGCGGGGCACCCATCGTCGGGCCGATTACGGCGGGCGTGGTGTGGGGTTGGGTACCCGCGCTCCTGTGGATTGCCATCGGGAACCCCCTGATGGGGTCGGTCCACGACTTCGTTTCGTTGTCGAGTAGCCTGCGACACGAGGGCAAGTCTATCGGCTACATCATCGGCGAGTACGTCGGCGAGCGCGGCAAGAACATGTTGCTGTGGTTCGCGTTCCTGACCATCATCCTCGTCGTGGCGGTGTTCGCGCTGGTGGTCGCCATCGTGTTCAACGCCTTCCCGCAGGCGGCGACGGCGAGTTTCGTGTACATCGCGCTCGCGTTCGTCTTCGGCGTCTATCTCTACCAACTCAACCTTCCGTTCCTGCTCGGAACGGTCGTGTTCGTGACTGGCGTATTCGGCGGGGTCTTCGCGGGCATCGAGTACCCCCTCGCGCTGTTCCCGGCCGGTGCGGACGCGGCCTACCCCGCCGGAACTATCGTGCTGTTCAGCGGCGGGGAGTGGATACCCGCGGCGGGAAGCCTCGGCGTCAACACCGCGGCGTGGGTGCCGATAATCATCCTCTACGGCGGACTGGCGAGCGCACTCCCCGTCTGGATGTTGCTTCAACCGCGCGACTACCTGTCGTCGTTCCTGCTGTACACCGGCGTCGGCGGCGCGCTGTTGGCTATCATCGTTGGCACCGTGTTCGGCACGGCGAACCAACCCCTCGAAATCCAACTCGCGTCGTACAAGGGGTTCATGGGAGCGACCGGGACGCCGCTGTTCCCGCTCCTGTTCATCACCATCGCGTGCGGGACGATTAGCGGGTTCCACTCGCTGGTCTCGTCGGGGACCACCGCCAAGCAGTTGAACAAGGAGTCCGACGCGCGGACCATCGGTTACGGCGGCATGCTCGGCGAGGGCCTGCTGGCGACGGTGGCGCTGGCGACTGTCGCCATCGTCGCGCCCGACGTGGGCGGGGGCATCGGTCTCGCGCTCCCGACGTTCGCAACCGGCGGCGGCATCATCCTCACATCGTTCGGCATCCCGACTTCGTTCGGCGGGCCGTTCATGGCGCTGGTGCTGGTCAGTTTCCTGTTGACTTCGACCGACACCGCGGTTCGCCTCGGTCGGTACATGGTCGAGGAAATCGTCGGCACGAACGCCTCCAGCGCGGGTGAAGTCGCCAAGAACCGCTACGCCAACGCCGCGATACAGGGCATCCCGGCGTACGTTCTCATCACCAGCGGGTCGTGGCTCACCCTCTGGCAGTTGTTCGGCGGCGCGAACCAGTTGCTCGCGGCGCTGGCGCTCCTGACTGCGACGGTGTGGCTAGCCAACTGGGACGACTCGAAGCAACTCGTCTCGACCGGCGTCCCGATGGCGCTGATGGGAACCATGACCATCCTCGGACTCGGGTGGTTGGCGTTCCACGACAACCTCTACGTCAAGTTCATCGAGAACAGTCCGGCACAGATGACGCTGGCCGAGACGCTATCGGCCATCACGCAAATCGTACTCGCGTTGGTTCTCATCGGACTGGCGCTGTCGCTGGTTCGGATGGGCTACAGGAACATCCAGCAGGTCCGTGGCGGGCGCGGAACGCCGGTCGCGGACGGCGGCGAACCCGACGGCGACTGACTAACCGACGCTCTCGTTTTTTCGCACTCGACCCGGAAGCGTCAGCTTCGAATCGCGGCGACGAGCCGGGCCAACAGTCCCGGCGACTGTTCGGGCACGTCCGACCACGTTCGGAACGCCGCGGCAACGTCGGCGTTCTCGCTCTCGACTACTTGCTCGTCGTCCGGCGCGACTACGAGAAGATTCACCTCGTAGTGGCCGTAGTAGCCGAACTTGAGCAGGGTCCGGTCGCGGAACCCGGCGACTCGTTCGCGCACGGCGTCGGGAATCTCTGGGACGACCACGGCGAAGGTGAACTCGGTACCGTAGTGTTCCTCGTCGGGGTCAATCCGCTCGTCGGCGAGGGCGTGGCCGAGTTCGACCAACTCGTCGATGTCCGCCGCGGAAATCGACTCGGCGCGCCGGACGAACAGATGTTCGCGGGCCTCGTAGTTGGCGTAGTTGACCGACGGGTGGAGGAAATGCTTCTGGGACTCCATCCGGAGTTCGCCGTACATCGTGAACGGCCGACCCCGAACGCGGTAGTCCTTTTCGAGGTCGTAGTTGAACATCAGGCGGTCGCTCACCCGGTCTACGTACTCGTCGTCCCAGTCGGGCACGTCGTCGGGGGTGTCCGCGTCGGCGCTCTCCTCGCTCATGCGTCGGATTCCACGACGAAGACGTGGCCCTCGGGGACGACCCGTTCGCCGTCGGGCGTCTCGACGCGACGGTCCTCGGGTTCGACCTCGTAGCGGTCGGTTGTGACGTTCGCCGACTTCGCGGCGTCCCTGAGCGAACGCTGGACGTACGGTCGGTCGGGGGCTGGTTCGACCGTCTCGGAGTTGATGACGTGGTATCCCATGTGAGACCACAGTTCACAGTGAGTTAAATACTCTCGGACGGCGCGAGCGGACTCACCCGAGGTCGTAGTACTCGGTGAACACCTCGATGGTCGCCTTGAACAGCGCGAGGATGATGGGACCGACGAAGATGCCGATAGCGCCGAGGAAGTACGCCGCGCCGAACACCCCCATCAGGACGACGCCCGAGTGGAGCGACGACTCCTTGTCGATGACCAGCGCACGGAGGTAGTCGTCGGTGATGGCGACGACGGTCATGCCGTAGACGAACAACAGCGCGCCTTCGAGAAATCGCCCGTTCACCGCGAGGTAGATGACTCCGCCGCCCAGCACGGGCGCGACGCCGACGATGGGGACCATCGCCAGAAACATCATCACGACGGTCCAGAACGCGGCGTCGGGTATCCCGAGCGCGAACAGGCCCAGTCCCGACACGAACCCCTGTACGGTGGCGACGAAGACGTGGCCCTTCAGCACCGCCCACGTCGCATCTTCGGCCTCGGCGTAGAGTTCGTCCTGCACGGCCCGCGGAAGCGGCGTGACGCTCTTGGTCCACCGAACCAGCGTGTCGCCGTCCTCCAGTAAGTAGTACAGCAGAAACAGCAACAGGAGGACGCCGAGAAAGGCGTGGACGCTCGCGGACGCGATTCCGGAACTCTGCTGGGCGACTATCCCGGTCACGCCCTCCACGAGTCGGTCGAACTGGCCCGACAACTGCACGCCGAGGGTTCGCTCGGCGACGCGTTCGACCGACTCGAACGTCGGGAGTTCGCTCGCGGAGGTCGGAAGGTCGTTCAGGCTTTCGAGCGCGACCCGCAAGAGGAGTCCAATCGGCCCGACGAACAGCAGTACCGTCAGGCCGACGAGCGCGAACGCCGATACCTTCGACCCGATTTCTGGCGCGAGTCGTCGCTGGGCGGGCGTGAGGACGAACGCCAGAAGCATCGCCGCCAGTAGGTAGTCGAGGAAGGGTCTGACGACGAGGAGAGACAGTACCGCGAGAACGCCGACCAGAATGGCCGCAAACGCCGTCCGCGCTTTCATGTCTCGAACAGAGTCTTTCCGGGTGTAAAGGGAAACTGGCCGACTCAGCGGGTCGAACCCCGGCCAAGCGCGCGGACGGAGCGCAGTCTGCGCTCCGTCCGCGCCGACTCGCCACGTCGGGTCGCGCGCTCGTCCCGAAACGTCGGTCATCGAGAGCAATATATTCCATTATTAGAGAACTCTCTCGATGTTTCTGAACATAGCTAAAGATGGTCGCTCGTGGCGCTCGTACGCGAGCGCCGCGAGCGAACGACGAGGGTGAGAGAGACGGAAGGGCGAACGACGGAAGACCGGAGACGAGAGACGACCGAGACGGTTTACTCGGGCTTCAGACCGCCGTCCTCGACGCGCATGACTGCCTCGCCGTCGGCGAGGTTCGGCGCGTCCACGAGGCGGACGATGCGCTTGTCGCCCTTCGACTTGCGGAGGTAGATGCGGAACGTGGACTTGTGGCCGAGGATGTTGCCGCCGATGGGTTGGGTCGGGTCGCCGAAGAACGAGTCGGGGTTCGACGCGACCTGATTCGTCACGACGACCGCGGTGTTGTGGAGGTTGCCCACCTTGTCCAAGTCGTGGAGGTGCTTGTTGAGCTTCTGCTGGCGCTCGGCGAGTTCGCCGCGGCCGACGTACTCGGCGCGGAAGTGGGCCGTCAGCGAGTCCACGCAGAGCAGGCGGACGGGATAGTCGTCGTCTTGGGTCTCGTTGGCGAGTTCTTCGGCCTTCTCCGCCAGTAGCATCTGGTGGTTGGAGTTGAACGCCTTGGCGACGTGAATCTTGTCGAGGAAGTCCTCGACGAGTTCCTCCATCGCCTCGTCGTCGTCGGGCGTGCCCTCGATTTCGCGCTCGTCCATCGCGGCCTGAATCGCCTCGTCTGGCAGTCCCTTCACCATGTCGTCGATTCGTTCGGGACGGAACGTGTCCTCGCTGTCCACGAACATGGCGCTCCCGCCGAGACCCCCGTGTTCGCGGGGCAGTTGGACGTTGACCGCGAGTTGGTGAGTGACCTGTGACTTCCCGGCACCGAACTCGCCGTAGACTTCCGTAATCGACTGAGTTTCGACGCCGCCGCCGAGCAGGTCGTCAACCTCGTCTATCTTCCACTTGAGCTTTCCAATCTTCTCGCGGCGCTCCAGCACGCTCTTGCCGGTCTCGAATCCGCCCACGTCGGCGGCTTCACGGGCCGCCTGAACGATGTCGGAGGCGGTCGAGTCGCCCACGTCGGCGGTGTTCGAGAGTTCGCTGGGGCTGGCTACTGCGAGACCCTCGTAGGAGTCGAAACCTGCGTCTCGGAGCTTTTCGGCGGTCGCCGGGCCGACGCCCGGCAGTTCTTCGAGGTCTACGTCTGCTGCCATCGTATGCTTCGCTTGTGCGGCCCATCATATAAACCCCCGTTAACACCAAAGTGAAAGTGAAAATGACGGCAAGCGTCGGGGTAACGATGTACGTCTGACGGGGTTTAAAATGAGAAGAGTCGGAGCATCGTTCGTCGGTGGTCGGGTTCGTTCTCGGTCGGAGTCAGTCCCACGGATGTTTGCCGGGCGAGTCGGGCAAGAGCGCGTACCAGTACTCCTTGTTCTCTTCGAGGTCTAGTTCGCCATCGAGGTTGCTCTCGAGTTTGAACTCGGCGCTGGAATCCCGGTCGTCGGTCCCCTTCGGCACGAGGGGGTAGTACGCTCCGCGCCGGAACGAGTAGACCCAGTAGGCCTTCTGGCCGTCGCGTTCGAAGGCGAAGAGCGCCGCGAGCAGTCTGGACCCGTAGCCCCGTTCCATCAAGGTGTCGGCGGCGAAGTTGAGGCTGGTCACGAGGTCCTCGAAGTCCGAATCCCGCAGAATCACCCACGAGTAGCCGTAGTCGTCGGTGTGGGCCTCGGTCTCGGTACCGGTCTCCTCCGCGCCGACTTCCAGAATCTCGTGGACTTCTTCCACAGCGTCGGAGAAGTCGGCGCTGTCCACTTCCGAGAAGCAGAGCGCGGCCTCGCCGACCGCGGCGTAGCCCAGTTCGGCCTCCATCGTGACGTAGGCGGTACTCATGCCGAACAGGTCCTCGGGGTCGGCCTTCCGGGTCGCGTCGGCCTCGGCGCGGATGCCCAGTACCTCTCGCAGTCCGTCGAACAGTCCCATAGTCGGCCCTATGCGGCCGGAGATAAAAAGGGATAGCTACGCTACGCGACGACTCTGCGACTGCGCTCGGCTATCCGCGGTACCACGCCAGCGCCATCTCTCGGGCGCTGTCGTCGCTGTCCTCCCAGTTTGCCTTCTGAACCTCGAAGGTGTAGGTGCCGGTGTAGGAGGGGTCGAAGCTGACGTGTTCCCACCCGGAGTCGTAGGAGGTCGAGTAATCGACGCGGGTGCCGTAGGGGTCGTAGACGTAGAGGTCTAGGTCCACGTCGGGGTGGGCGGAGGCGTTGTCCACGAGGTTGTTCGTCTGCGGGTTGGTCAGCCACGCCAGCGCCACGCGGACCTCGCTGTCGGCGCTGTCGAGCGAGGCGTCGTAGCTCTGGATGCTGTTGCTCTGGGCGAACGTGTCGGTCACGTACTGACCGTTCTTGACGATGCTCTCGGCGTCGGGTGCCTGAATCGTGCCGACGCCCTCCTTGTCGAACGTGCTGGCGTCGTGGCCCGCGGCGGCGAGCGTGACCGCCTTGGCGTACTCTGGGTAGCCGTTCGGCGTCGGGTCGCCGGTCCCCGCGAACTTCGAGAGGAGGGTGACGAGACCCGAGACGTGGGGCGCGGCGAAACTCGTCCCGTACCAACCCGAGTACCCGCCCGCGGTGTCGATGTTCTCGCCGACCGCCGACACTTCGGGCTTGTAGAGGTCGCCGTTCTTCGAAGTCGGGTCCTCGTAACAGGAGTTCGTCCAGATGTCGTCGTCGGTCAGGTCCGACCCGGTGTCCTTGTCGTTGATGGCACCGACCGTGATGGTGTTGAACCCGCGACCCGGCGTCGCCACGTCGTAGGTCTCGTAGTCGGTCGTCCGGTAGTTGCCCGAGATGGTGACGACCGGGAGGTAGTGGTCGTAGATGAACTGACCGATGGTCACGTCCTCGCTGTTGATGTAGCTGTCAGAGTCGTACCAGTAGAAGCTACAGTTGACCGCCGAGACGCCTTGGTCGGCGAACCAGCCGAGTTTTGTGTCGAAGCTGTTGTACGGCTCTGCAGCGGTGTAGACGCTGGCTTCCGACGCCATGCCGGGCATGCTGTCGGAAGTCGAAGCCGCGCAGTTGGCCGTGACGTTGCCGTGGTCGGTCGTGGAGGGACTGCCGTACACCTTCGCGCGGTTGATGTTGTTGGTGTCGGGGATACCGCTCCACTCGAAGACGCCGACCTTCTCGCCGGTCGCGTCGTAGTCGCCGTTGCGCTGACTGTAGGAACCGTGCGTCTCGCTGGCGGAACCGAGACCGTCGCCGCCGTTTCGGGGGTCGCGCTCGAAGACGCCCCAGACGCCGCTGACGTTCTCGATGCGCTGGACTGCGGCGGGGGTCGCCTTCGCGCCGACCCGCGGGACGTACTCGCCGACCTCGGTGACTTCGACGCCCTGCATGCCGTCGAGGGCGGATTCGAGGCGGGCGGCTTGGTCGGCCGACCGTCGCTTTCGTTCGTCCGAGAGGAGAGAGCGCCGTTCGTCCTCACTGGCGTAGCCCTGCGATTCGACGGCTTGCTCGGCGGCGGCGCGGTCGATAGTGACCCACACCGCCACGTCGATTTTCTCGTCGGCGTCGGCGGTCCGAACCGTCTCGTGGAGTTCGGGGGTCAGCTTTCCGTACTTCTGCCGATAGGTTTCGCGGTCACGCTCGGCGGCGGCCGCGAGGTCGATTGCGTCGCCGTTCGCGTCGAGGGCGGCGCGGTGACTCTCGTTGTTCGCGGTGTCGAACAGTTTCGCGTCGTAGTAGGTCTCGCCGCTTGCACCGAAGGTGACGACCGATTCGTTGTCGATAACGAGGTCGTCTACCTCGGCGTCGGTTTCCGAGGCGACGTGGGATTTCGCTTGCGCTTGCAACTCGCTCGGCTTAGCAGACGCAGTTCCGGCACCCGCGGTTAGGGCGATAGCTCCGGCACCAGTCAGTTCGAGGAACTGTCGTCTGCTAACGTTATCTTCAGACATCGCATTTCCAACACGATTCCACCCTAAATTTAAACTTTCTAAACAAAAAGTAAATAAATCAATTTTTATAAAAAATTTAAGAGTATCTGTCTAGACACGACAAACAGTCCTCTCAGAGCTACTACCTCGAAAAAGACGGAGAATCGCCTCGGCTACATCTCGCGTTCGAGTTCGCGGAGTCGCTCGACGCGCTTCTCCGTACTCGGGTGGGTGCTGAACACTTTCCCGATGAAGTCGCCCTTGATGGGGATGATGAAGAAGGCGTTCATCTCGGACTGCTCGCGGATGTCTTTCTTGGGCACCTTGCTCATGTCCCCGTCGATGGTCATCAACGCGGAGGCGAGCGCCGAGGGTTTGCCGGTGATGGTCGCGCCGCCGCGGTCGGCCGCGAACTCGCGGTAGCGGCTAAGCGCCCGGATGAGCAGAAAGCTGACTATCCAGACCACCAGCGAGGCGACGATGGCGACCCAGACTTGCGGACTGTCGTCGTCGCCGCCGCCGAACCACCAACCCCACCGGACCACGAGGAACGCGATGGTAGAGAGGAACGACGCGATGGTCATCACCATCATGTCGCGGTTCTTGACGTGGGCGAGTTCGTGAGCGAGGACGCCCTCCAACTCGTCTTTGTCGAGGGTCCGCATCAGACCGGTCGTCACCGCGACGGCGGCGTTTTTCTGGGAGCGCCCGGTTGCGAACGCGTTCGGAACCTTGCTATCCATGACTGCGACCTTCGGTTTCGGCAGGTCAGCCTGCTGTGAGAGGCGACCGAGCGTCCTGTGGAGTTCGGGATACTCGTCTTCGCTGACCTCTTTGGCTCCCATGCTCCAGAGGGTCAGTTTGTCGCTGAAGAAGAACTGACCCAGCGAGAACGACCCCATCACCAACACCAACACGAGCAGATTCGTGAACTGCGAGAGAACGCCGATGAAGACGATGTACAGCGCGAACAGCAGGAACATCGTCAAGGCCATCCGGCCGCGAAGTCCCCAGTCTGCTTTCCACTTCATGTTCGTCCATAGGGTTTCACCCCGTTTAAGCGTTCTTTGACTTTCGTCCGCCCGCGCGGACCGACCACCGGCGGGCGATTCGACGCCCGCCAAACCTACTTGGTCTCTCCCGTTGTCACGCGCTCGTGATGTCTCACCAGTCCGCGAGTCCGGCGCGGCGCGTCGGGGTCGCCACCGGACTCACCGTCCTCGGCGTCGTTCTCAGCGTCCTGCTGTCGATTCCTGCGCTCGCGGTGTCGCTGAACACGCTCGCGCAGTTCACGGTCGCGCTCGTCCTCTCGGAACTGGGGTTCGTCGCGGCCGCAGTCGTCTTCCTGCGGACGACCGACCGCGGACTCGACTACCTCCGCGTCCGCGTCCCGGACCTCCGCGCTCTCGGGTTCGTCGTCGCCGGGACCGTCGCACTGTTCGTCTACCGCCTCGTCGCCATTCTCGGCGCGCAGGCCGTCGGCCTTCCGCTGGCGGGTAACTCGGTCACGCAACTCGCCGAGCAGGGCGTGCTGGACACCCTGCTCTTGCTGGTTCCGCTCTCCATCCTCGTGGTCGGTCCTGCCGAGGAGTTGCTCTTCCGCGGCGTCATCCAGTCGTACCTCGACGGCGCGTTCTCGCGCGCGCCCGCCGTCGTCCTCACGAGCGTCCTGTTCGCGCTGGTTCACCTGCCGACGACGTGGGTCGCCACGCCCGACCCACTCGCGGTCGGCGTGACGCTGGCGATTCTGTTCGGTCTCTCGATTCTGCTCGGCTACCTCTACGTCTGGACCGACAATCTGGTCGTCCCGATTCTGGTCCACGGTCTCTACGACGCTCTCCTGTTCGGACTCGCGTATCTGGTGCTGTCGTCGGACGCGGTTCCGGAGGGTGCCTCGATGGTGGCGTGAGCGACGGGAAGAACGCCGTTCTATCACCAGACTTACAGAGTTTTGATGCTCTCTCGCGTGGCAGATTCCTAACGAGTCGGGGGCCGGACCCCGGCCGAGAACGTATGAACCGAATCAGGGCGTCGGCCGTGATTTGCTTGCTTCTCGTACTGACTGGTAGTTCGGTTTCGCTCGCACTGTCTGATGGCTATCAGCACGCGGTAGACGCGTCGAAGCAAATTACGGCCCCGACCGAGCAGACCGGGTCGGTAGTGGTGGAGATTATGCCAGCGGAGCATCGCATTTTGAGAGACCAGTCCACGACGTTCGCCGTTCGGATAGTCTCCGACGGTCGAAACGGAGTTTTGCTCGGCTTCAGAGCCTCTCCGGACGTGGCGGCGTCCTTCGAGTTCCACAATCCGGACGTGAAAGCGGTATCTTCGCCCCTTTTCTATCCAAATTTCGACGCTGTAGCATATCTTCCCGCGGAACAGGTCGATAGCGACGAGTACGTCCCGGTGACGGTCTCGTCAACGGATAAGTTCCCACTCGGCGAGTCCACTATCAGTGCTATTCGAATTTCGGAGAAGCCGAGGTTGACGGACAAGGCCGAGTTCACGTTCGGAATCCGGTGTCCTGTGGAGTGTCGCGTCGAACTGCTGGCGACGTGGGTCGTCCGGAACATCGAACTCGTCGTCGGAATCCTCAGTCTCCTCGTCGCCTTCTTCGGTCGGAAGAAAATCTGGAACGTTCTCCGATTACCTCCCGAAAGCGGAACGGGCGGCGGCGAACAGGTAGATGCCACTGCCGACCAACCACCAGACGAGTAAGCTCGTCTCGTCGTCCGACTTCTTGCGGACTCGCCGTATAGAACAATACAAAAAATGCTAAAGAAAATATTTTCAACTAGAAAACACTCCTATGCAATTCTGTAACCGATAGCTTCCGGTTTTTCACCGCGCCGACCCCAACCGTTTAGCGCCGATTCGTCGTATCCCGAACTGATGTCACAGCAAGTCGTCGTCACCGGCGGACTCGGACGCTCCGGTCGTTGGATAGCCGACCACCTCGCCGACGAGGGGTGGCGAGTCGTCTGCGTGGACCAGACCCACCCCGGTTGGGAAATCGACGCCCGCGCGGGCGTCGATTTCCGCGCCGCGGACCTGACGAACCGCGGGGAGGCGCTGGACCTCTTGGCCGACCTGAACCCCGACGCCGTGGTCCACTGGGCCGCCCTGCCGTCGCCGACGCGCCACGCCGGGGGCCGGGTCTTCGAGACGAACGTGATGGCGGCGTACAACGTCCTCGTGGGCGCGGGACGAGCGGACGCGCGCGTCGCGTGGGCCTCCAGCGAGAGCGCATACGGTTTTCCGTTCGCCGAGGAGAAGCGCCTGCCCGACCGACTGCCGATTCGGGAGGCGACCGCGCTCGAACCCGAGGACCCCTACGGCACGTCGAAAGTCGTCGGCGAGGAAGTCGCCAAGATGGTTACCCGGCGGTACGAGGTACCCGTCGCCTCGATTCGGCCCTCGTGGATTCAGTACCCCGGCGAGTACGAGTGCGTCGAGGCCCGAGAGGACCTCGCCAACGGAGCGGGCAACTTCTGGTCCTACGTGGATGTGCGCGACGTGGCGTCCCTCGTCGCCGCCGCTCTCGAAGCCGACTTCTCGGGCCACGAGGCGTTCCACGCCGCCGCCGCGGACAACTATCTGGCGGAACCCATCGAGGACGCTCTCCGGGAGTTCTTCGGCGAACTCCCCGACGACTGCAACGTCTCGGGCGACGACTCGGCGCTCTCGGTTGGGAAGGCCGACGAGGTGCTGGACTGGGAACCAGACCACTCGTGGCGGGAGGCCAGAGACGAGGAAGTCGAAGGGCCGGAGTTAGTGAGAAGTTGAGTGTTCGCCTCCGGAGTACCGGGGTGGGTTCCCTTACTACGCTTCCAGAAGGACGAGTCGTCCTCCGTAGTAGGCCGCCATGAGGGCGTATGCCAATACGCGGACCCAGCGCGGAAGCCGTTCGGGTACTGCCGTGTCGTCGTTGTCGGAACGCATGCTTTCGACTCCAACTGGGGCTTCGCCGCTAACCGGAACTGGCAGGGGCTACCACCCCGGTGGCGTGGTATCCGAACCACTGAGTCAAAATAGTCTCGATTGTTGTTCTAGACCATTACTCTTTTAATCGGTAACTACGTATCTAGTCATGTCGTCGGAACTGGCAGGGGCAACTCACTGCATCGCAGTGGGGAGTCCGAGTCAGGACGCATGCTTTTCCGGAACTATCCTTCGGAGAGCGACTGCGCTATCGACGATACGAAGCTCGGCCCCGGGGCCTTTCGGTCTCTCTTCCCAAACGTCTCGCATGGTTCGAACTGATGGAGAGAGAACTGTCTTGCTCGGAAGCGCCACGGCCGGGTTCGGACTCGGCGCGTTCCTCGACGTGGTGGTCTTCCACCTGATTCTCCAGTAGCACCACCTACTCTCGGGCCGCATCCCCACGGCGACCCGCGAGGGCCTGCGGGCGAACGTCTACTGGGACGGCGTGTTCTCGCTGACCATGATTTTCGTCATGCTCGTCGGCGCGGGGATAGTCTGGCGGGCGCTGAATCGGTCGTCGGAGTCCCACTCCGCGATGCGGGCGTTCGGCGGTCTGCTCGTCGGTGCCGGACTCTTCAACGTCTTCGACGGCGTGGTGGACCACTACGTGCTTGGGGTTCACGGGACCCAAGCGTTCAACCCTCACTGGGTCGGCGCGAGTCTACAGGTTCTCGGGGCGGGGATTCTCCTGATTTCGCGGTAGTTTCTAACTGCTTTCGGCAGAACCCCGGTACGCTCTAGTCACTTACAAAAAGTTAATATTCTATAATGAATAATTTCTAGTCGCCGAAAACCAGCGTCCCGATAGTATGAGCCGTCTTAAACAAGTAGTCGTACTCTGGTTGCTCGTCTTGATACTCGTCAGTAGCAGTTCGACCGGACAGAGCCGAACCCAAGCCGACTCGATACCGCCGTTGGTTCTCGACATCGAACCTGCCGACCACGTAGTGAGCGAGAACCATCCTGCCGCATTTGCAGTGGTGATTCGAAATCCCTCGCAAACGGAAGCGAGACAAGTGTTTCTGACAGTCGGCGCGAACACGATGGACGAGACGTTCTCGATGGACGTTGCGGATAGCGAGCCGTGGTTCGAAAGCGAAAATAAAACGCTTTGGGCTAAAAACTTGCATCTCGCGCCCGGTGAACACGAATTTATCGGAATAGTCGTGTACTCCGATTCTCCCGCCGGAACGCACGAAATCAACGCGACTGCGGCTTTTCTCCACGACGGAAATTACACGCGCGAGTCGAGTGTCTCGAACGTGACCATCCCCGACTTCTCTTCAACGACCGAACCGACTACTTCACCTCTTCCCTCGCCATGGGTCCCACTCGCGGCTATCGTTGACTGGCTGGAAGACAACTGGGTGTGGCTCATCCCGTTCTTCTCTCTCGTCGTGGCCGTTCTCTCGTTCTTTGGCTACGAGCGAGTTAGAGGCGTACTGGCCGACGAACGCAAGGCGGACGAACGTGGCGAGTGAACTGCTCTCCGCCCTTCTTCAGACTTAAACCCCCGAGACCCCTACCCCGTACCATGACTACCGAAGCCCGCGAGTTCTGTCCGAACTGCGGGGACGCACTCGAAGTGGACCCCGCCGAGCGCACGCCCCTCCCCGACACCGCGGAGCAAGGCTCCGCGAGCAATCGGCCTGCGGCCGATGACGCCGCAGGAAAGCGCGGCAAGGAGCAGAAGCTCTGCGATTCGTGTTACTTCGACCGATTCGACCTCGTGGACGCGCCCGACCGCATCGAGGTGCTGGTGTGTGCGCGGTGCGGGGCGGTCCACCGCGGCAATCGCTGGGTGGACGTGGACGCCCGCGACTACACCGACATCGCCATCGAGGAGGTCAGCCAGTCGCTCGGCGTCCACCTCGACGCCTACGACGTGTCGTGGCAGGTGGACCCCGAGCAGGTCGACCAGAACACCATCCGGATGCACTGTCACTTCTCGGGCATCGTGCGCGAGACGTTCGTCGAGGAAGAGGTCGTGGTGCCGGTCAAAATCTCGCGCCAGACCTGCCAGCGATGCGGACGCATCGCCGGGGACTACTACGCCAGCACGGTGCAGGTCCGGGCTCGGGACCGCGACCCGACCGGCGAGGAGGTCGAACGCGCCGAGGCCATCGCACACGAAATCGTCGCCGAGATGGAGGAGACCGGCGACCGGGACGCCTTCGTGACCGAGGTGAGCGAGACCGACGAGGGCGTGAACATCAAGGTCTCGACCACCAACATCGGCAAGAAGATAGCCGCCAAGGTGGTCGAGGAGTTCGGCGGGAGTTACTCCGACTCCGAGACGCTCGTGACCGAGGACGAGGACGGCGAGGAGGTCTATCGCGTGACCTACGCCGTGCGCCTGCCGCCGTACGCGCCCGGCGAGATTATCGACCCCGAGGACGACGACGGCCCGGTGCTGGTCCGAAGCGTCCGCGGCAACCTGAAGGGGACGCGACTCACGACTGGCGAGGACTACGAGGCCCGATTCGAGGAGGGTGACGCGCCCGAGGCCCGGCGACTCGGGAGTCTCGAAGACGCCGAGGAGACGACGCTGGTGGCGGTCGAAGACGAACGAGCGGTCCAAGTGCTGGACCCCGAGACCTACCGGACGAAGACCATCGCGCGCCCCGACTACATGGACCCCGACGCCGAGTCGGTGCCGGTGCTGAAGAGTCGCGCGGGTCTCCACGTCGTGCCGGAGCAAGATGGCGAGTAGCGACGACCCCCACCTCGCGGCGGTCGTTCGCAAGTCCGAGAGCGAGGCGACCATCGCGGCGTTGCGCGACGAGGGGGTCTACGACGCGACCCGGAAGGTCCGGGAGTACGACGAGACGACCGTCTCGCTTCCCGTCACTGACCCGCCCCAAGAGACGCCGGTGCTGAAGGTGGTCGAGCAGGTGAGTCCCGAGCGCAGACTGCGGGATCTCGAATCGCACCTCCGCGAGCGCGGGTGGTCCGACGAGGAAATCGAGCGTGCGCCGGGTTCGTGGGCCGTCGTCGGGAGCGTCGTCCTCGTCACCTTCGGCGACGAGGACGACCCCGAGGAAGGAGGCATCGACCGCGAGGAAGTCGGCGAGGCCCTGCTCTCGCTCCACGGCGAGGCAGACACCGTGCTGGCCCACGAGGGCGTCTCGGGCGACCACCGCGAACCCTCGGTGTCGGTCGTCGCGGGCGCGGGCGACACCGAGACGGTCCACACCGAACACGGCACGCGCTACGCGCTCGACCTCGCGGAAGTCATGTTCTCGCCGGGCAACAAGGCCGAGCGCGCTCGGATGGGCGAGGTTGTCGAACCCGGCGAGCGTGTCTTCGACATGTTCGCCGGAATCGGCTACTTCACCCTGCCGATGGCACGCGCCGGGGCCGACGTGACCGCGGCCGAGCGCAACCCCGCGGCGTTTCGCTTCCTCGTCGAGAACGCGATGCTCAACGACGTGTCCGACCGGGTGTCGGCGTTCCGCGCCGACTGCCGGGACGTGGAAGTCTCGCCCGAGGTGGACCGCGTGGTGATGGGATACTACGAGGCCTCCGAACCGCGTTCGGAGGACAGTCGGACTTCGCCCGACGCTTCCTACGACTACCTTGAGGCGGCGCTCGCGGTGCTGACCTCGGGTGGCGTCGTTCATATGCACGAGGCGACGCCCGAGAAGTTGCTCTGGGAGCGGCCGGTCTCGCGCCTGCGCGAGGCGGCCGCGGACGCCGGGCGCGACGTGGAGATTCTCGACCGACGAAAAGTCAAGAGCCACAGCGAGGGCGTCTGGCACGTCGTCGTGGACGCCGAAGTCGAGTAGCCGGGGTTGCTGTTGCGGTGCCGTGCGGTGGCGGTGCTGATTGGCTCAACCAGTAGCTAGTGACTCTCCGTCTCTTTCGACCGGCTTTCGTCGGTCGATAGCGACCCATCGTCCGGCGCTGTCCTCGAACTCGACTCCCACCGACCTACTTTTAAGTCTCGTCCGTCCGAGGTTCGGGGTATGCCGACGTGTCCGTCCTGCCGGGCCGACGCCGACGACCCGAACTACCGCCAACAGTTAGTCGAACCCAAGTCGAACCGCGACGGCGTGACCGTGACCGCGGCCACCGGCCAGCGATACTGGATGGTGCTGTGTCCGAGTTGTGACGCCGTTCTCGGGACGATTGCCCACGACAAGTGATACCGGGGAGCGCCGGGAAGTATCCCCAATCCGGTAATTTCAAGTTCGATTGGCGGAGTGTCTGATAGAAGATGGTCGCGTGGCCGCGACAGATACTGTCCGTTCTCGAAGGCGTCTCGCAGACCGAGATGCAACTGGTCGCCAGCGCCCTGCTCGTCACCGCGGGCGTCGCGGCGACCCGACTACTCGCGCCGTTGGCGGTCCGCTTGGTCCACGAGACGCTGACCGAGGCGGTCGTGCGCGGGCAGGTCGAACGCGCCGTCGAACTCGTCGCCGAGAACGTCCCGTGGCGGGTTCCGGCGTGGCTGTTCGTCCGGGCGTTGCAGGCCGTCGTTCTCGGGTTCACGGGACTAGCGTTGCTCGCCGTCTGGGGACAGTTCGGACTTCTGTTGACGCTCTTCGGACTGTTTCAGGAGTCCATTCCGGTGTTGGTGCAGATAGGACTCACCGCGGTACTCGTCCTCGGCGCGTACGTCGGCACCGACGTTCTCGAAAACTGGCTCGTCCGGTTCACCGAGCAGTCCGACCGCCTGACCAAACACCAAGAGGAGATTTCGATTCGCGTCCTCCAGTTGGTTATTTTCACGGCGGTCGGACTCGTCGTGTTGTCCATCTGGAACGTGGACCTCAGCGGTCTGCTGGTCGGGGCCGGGTTCCTCGGCATCGTCGTCGGTATGGCGGCCCGCCAGACGCTCGGGTCGCTCATCGCCGGATTCGTGTTGATGTTCTCCCGGCCCTTCGAAATCGGCGACTGGGTGGAAATCGACGACTACGAGGGTATCGTCACCGACATCACGATAACCAACACCCGCGTCGAGAACTTCGACGGCGAGTTCGTCATCATCCCGAACGACAAGGTGGGCGACAGCACGGTCATCAACCGGACGAAGAAGGGGCGCATCCGACTCCGCCTCGACGTGGGTATCGACTACGACGCCGATGTCGAGACGGCAATCGACATCGCCGAGGACGCCATGAACGATGTCGAGTCGGTGATGGTCGTCCCGACGCCCGACGCCTACCCCAAGCGGTTCGGCGACTCGGCCGTCGTCCTCGAACTCCGGTTCTGGATAGACAAACCGAGCGCCAGACGCAAGACGAAGGCCATCGCCGCCGTCGTCCGGGAGGTCAAAGCGGCCTACGACCGCGAGGGAATCAAGATTCCCTACCCCCAGCGCGAACTCGCGGGCCGCGAGGAGACGCAGGGTTTCCGCGTCCACCGCGACCGAACGCCCGACGAGCGGCGAGAACCGGCCGAAACTCGCTCGCGCGTCAATCCCGAGTAGTGCCGCGAACGTCGTTCGAGTTCCCGGTCGAACTGTGAAAGACAGATAAAAATTTCTATAGCAATTGTATCTATTGCTCTTCCAATGCTAGAAGTTCCTCTCGACATGGACGGTGCGGGCGACGCGTTCGCGTCGCCCGCGTCGGCGCGCTCGTGTCTACTCGCACGCTCCCGAACCAAAATATTATTTCACTCGAATTACTTGCCGTCGGTATGGACGACAGCACGCGCCAGAAACTCATCTCGGTGTTCTTCGTACTGCTGATGCTCAGTTCCGGCGTCGCGTGGACCGTCTCGGTTCTGTAGTCGGCGGTCTCGCGCCGGGGGGAGTCGTCGGGACCGTGAGGCCAGAGTGCAGTTCTCGGAAGCGTCTCTCCGCTCGCTACGGACTGTGACCGCTACCGCAGGAACTGCCGTGGTGACGCTCAGGAAGCCCCCGCTCGCTCTGTAACAGCATAGCAACCGCAGAAGTCGTAGCGTCGAACGCCCAGAAAGCCCCCGCCCGCTCGCGGTCGTTCAGCGACATATCCTCGACTCATCTTCGCTTCGCTCGATTCGTCTCGGATAGGGGTCGCTGAGACGACCACGGCCTTCGGCCGCGAGCGGGCGGCCCCTTTCAGTCCGCCCAGACCGTGGTTTGGTCGGCCGAGCGCGTTTCGGTGGTTGGTCGGCCGGGCGAGTCCCGGTCGTCAGGTCACACGCTGTCGTCCCACACGTCGGCCATCGGACTCTTTCGCCCGGTCGAAGAACTCCCGGAGTTCCTGCCGGACGAGTTGTCGCCGGAGGACCGTCCGCTCGCGGATTGCCCGCTCGCGGACTGGCCGCCCGACGAGCGTCCGCCCGACGCCGACCCCGAGCGAGACCCGTCGCCGGTCCCCGACCGGCGACTCCGCCCCGGTTCTGACGGCCTGCGCTCGCGCCCGCCGCCGACTCGCTCGCGCTCCGGGGGTCGAACGCCGGAAGGTCCGGGCGACTCGTTCGCTCGACCTGTTCGCGGAACCAGTCAGGGGTGTCGCTCTCGGCCCGGTCGAACACCTGCAGGAGACTCGAATCCGCGAGGTAGGTCGCGCCGTAGTCGTCGGGCGACCGGACGACCCGGCCGCAGGCCTGAATCACGGTTCGGAGCGCCGCCCGGTAGTACCACGCCCACTGGCCCTCTTCGAGGCGGTGGGCGACCCGCGAGTCGCCGGTGTTGAGAAACGGGGCCTTGCAGAGGACCTGCCACCGCGCTAACTCGCCCTTCAGGTCGAGGGCCTCCTCCATCTTGACCGAGAGAAACACCTCTTCGCCGTCAGTGGCCTTCCACGCGTCGAGTTGGGCGTCCCGGTCGTCCTTGTCGTGGGTCCGGATGCGGTCGCCGACGCCGAACTCCGCGAGTCTGTCGGCGAGTCGCTCCTGAATCGCGTAAGAATGGGCGTGGATAATCCCCTTCTCGCCGCGGTGTTCCTGCATGACCCGGACCACCGTGCGGGCGATTTTCGGCAGGGTGTCGTCGCGGTACTCGTAGGTCATCTTCCCTTGGGTCACGTCGTAGAGCGGCCGGTTCTCCACCGGGAAGGTGTGGCCCACGTCCACCAGCGCGACGTTCGCGGGGTCCAAGCCCACCTGCCGACAGAACGCCTGCTTGTTCAGAATCGTCGCCGACAGCAGGGCGAACTTGTTCCCGCGCTCCCAGACGGTGTGAGACAGGTACCGCTCGGGGTTCATCGGCTTGATGGTCATCCCGCTTCCCCCGCCGCCCTGCTGGTCCACGACCCACGTCGTCGCGCTCTCGGTGTCGCGGTAGTCCTCCACGAACCAGTCCAACTCGCCGATTAGTTCCTGCAACCGGTCGCGCTCGGTGGCCTCTTCGGGCGTCAACTCCTGTTTGGCGACGAGTTCGTCTTTCCGGCGCTCGCAGGCGTTCTGGAGTCGGTCGGCGTACCGCACTGCGCGGTCCACGCCGGTAATCTCGGGCACCTCCAAGTCGTCCCAGATGGGGACCGTCCGGGGATTCAGGTCGATGGCGGCGTACATCTCGGCCCACTCCGCGAGTCCGTGGGCCTCGTCTATCACCACCACGTCGCGCTTGCGGAACACCTCCGACCCCGCGGTCCGCATGAAGTACGCCAGCGTCATCGCCGCTATCTCCCGGTTGCTTGCGATGGCCCGGTCCGAGAAGTAGGGGCACCGATGTTTCACCGAGCAGTCGTAGCCCTTCTCCCGAGCGCAGGGTGCCCTATCGACCGGCGTGTCGGTTTCGCCCGGCAGGATGCAGTCGTAGTTGCGCTTGCCTCGGATGATTTTGAGGTCGTCCAGCAGGTCGTCGGCGGCCACGTCGTCGAGTTGGGAGACCTGCGGCGTGGTGTAGTACGCCCCGGTCGCATCGCTCGGCGCGGCGTCGTCGGGCGTCCGGGCGCACCCCGCAATCGACCGCGCGAGGAGGGACTTACCGCTCCCGGTCGGCGCGCGAACCAGCACTACGTCGTTGCCCTCGGCGAAGGCGTCTTTGATGTCCGAGAGGGCCTCGCGCTGGTTGCCGCGGTAGGAGGGCGCGGGGAACTCGTCGAAAATCCGGTCGGCGTTCACTGTTCGAAGTCACGGCGGTATCTGGAATAAAGCCTGTTGGTTCGGCCGATTCGAATATCGGTCGGGAGACGAAGCCCCCGAGGGCGACCCTACGACTCCGACAGGGCCTCGACATCCGTCGCGCTCGGGTCGTCGGGGAGACGTTCCATGCACTCGAAACAGAGGAAGTGTTCGGTGCCGTCGCTGTCGAACTCCAGCGTCATCCCGCCGGTCGAATCGCTTTCGAGCGTCCAGAGGTTGGCGATGCCGCCCGCGATTGTCACCTGCTCGCCACACCCGTCGCAGGTGTCTTTGGCCATGACCGACACCAGCCTCTCCAGCGACAAAGCCTTGCCGCCGGGTCGCTGGCGAGTCGTCCCCGCGTTTCGGACCGATACCGAATCGTATTTATCGGAGTTCCTCGTGAGAGTGTGTATCAAAGTCGGCCCGTCCGACGTGGGAGAGAACCAATGCAAGAACCAGAATCGCTCGTAGCGACCGCAGTCGAACTCGGGAACTACTCGCCGAACGTCTCGCAGGCGTTCTACGATGCAGAAGGCAACCAGACGCTCGTCCAAACCATTCTGGAGGCACTGGAAGACGCTTCGGAGTGCCCGAGCGACGAACTGACCGTCCGACTCTACGACGCCGTAGACCCCGACGCGCTCGAAGCCATCTTCCGACCGACGCGTAGCGGACCGCCGCGAGACGCTGGTCGGGTCTCGTTCTCCGTCGGGAGGTTCGTGGTAGACGTTCACGCCACCGGACACGTCTTCGTCCGGCGGACGAACTGACCTCGGCTTTCCGACAGACGACCGACTTCCGTCGGAATTTAATACGGTGGTGGGGCAGGTAGGTGATAGATGAGCCGTTTCGATTTTGGAAGGAACTGGGACACCTTCTTAGCGCATCTCGACGAGGAACGAATCGAACGGGCCACGCGGGAACTCCGGTCGCGGTTCGGGACGGAAACGCTCGACGGCGAGACGTTTCTCGACTTCGGATGCGGTAGCGGTCTCTTCTCGCTCGCGGCCCACCGCCTCGGCGCGGACCGCATCGTCAGTCTGGATTACGACGCCGATTCCGTCGATTGCTGTAGACGACTGCGGGCGAACGTGGACGCCGACGACTGGGACGTGAGGCGCGCGGACCTCCTCGACACCGACGAGATACGGGCGTTGGACGAGTTCGATTACGTCTACTGTTGGGGCGTCGCCCACCACACCGGCGACATGTGGCGCGCCATCGACAATCTCACCCGACTCGTCGCCGACGGCGGAACGCTCTGTCTCGGTCTCTACCAGCGACGGGATTCCGGTCTGTGGAACTCTCACCGGGCACGTCGGCTCAAACGCTTCTACAATGACGCTCCCGCTCCCGTTCGGACGCTTCTCGTCTTGGGGTGGGGAAGTGCCGTCCTCGCGTATCGGACCGTGAGACTCGGGGAGAACCCGGTCCGACACGTCCGGGAGTACGAGGAGAATCGAGGGATGAGTTTCTGGACGGATGTCAGAGATTGGGTGGGCGGCTACCCATTCGAGTTCGCGTCTCCCGAGGAAGTTCGGCGATATTTCGACCGCGAACACGGCGCGTTCGAGTTGCTTCGGGAGGACGTTCCGTCCGACTCGCCGTCGGCGGTCTGTACCTACGTGTTTCGGAAATCCGGTCGTCCGTGACCGTCGGACGAATCGAGCGCGGGACGCCGCGAAACGCGGCGTCCCGCGTCGGTTTCGCTACACCCGGTCGTCGGGGTCGTACTCGTCGGCCAGTCGGGTCGCTTCCGTCGCGTATCGCTCGCGGGTCTCGGGGTCGTTCACGACACCGAGGTTGTCGGTGGACGCGTCGAGGGCGGCGGTCGTCGGCCGGTCGTCGCCGAAACTCGTCAGGGCACGCTCCTTCCTGAGATAGCGCGTCCCGTCCGGGGTCGCGTAGACGAGGATGACGATGTTCTGCTCGTCGTCCGAGTAGGTGCGCTCGACTAACCAGACCCGGACCGACTCGTCTGTCCGGTCGTCCGCGGTGGTTTCGGTCTCCATAGCCGTCACTACTCGCTCGCGGGAGATAACGGTGTGGCCGACTCCCGGCCGCCGGGAATCGGACCGTCGGACGAGTGAACTGCCGGACGATTTACCTCGGTTCGCGTCGTAGAGCGTGGGGTCATGGAGGTGAACTGCGAGGGGTGTGCGGGGTGTTGCATCGACTGGCGGGCGCTCGCGCCCGACCCGAGCGACCACGAGCGCAGGGGGCCGCGCGAACCCTTGGACGACGCCTACAACTTCGTTCCGCTGACTCGGGGGGACGCCCGCGACTTCCTCGACGCGGGACTGGCCGACGCGCTGACGCCGCGACTCTGGCGCGACGAGTCCGGCGTCGAAACCGACGGCGTGTCGCTCGCGGCTATCGACGGCAGGCCCGCGTTCTTCGTCGGACTCCGAAAACCGCCGAAACCGGTGGGTCCGTTCGACGCCGACCCGACGTGGCTTCCGACCTGCGCCTTTCTCGACCCGACGACGCTCCAGTGTCGGATTCACGACGAGGAGACCTACCCCGACGAGTGCGCCGACTACCCGGGCCACAACCTCGTCCTCGGGCAGGAGACCGAGTGCGAGCGCGTGGAAGCCGTGTTCGGCGACGACCGACTCCCCGACGGCGACCCGCCCGAGGACCTCGACGGGTTCCTGCTCGGCCCGCAGGCCCTCGGCGAAAAGGTATTCGTCTTCCCGGACCCCGAGCGACTGACGGGCGTCGTCGCCCGCGCCGCGGCCGACGAACTCACCGACGAGGACCGCGCGCTGTTCGTCGCCGCCGCAGTCGCGTCCGCGCCCGGCACGACGACGGTGAACCGCGACCGGTTCGAGTCCGCGCTCTCGGAGGCGCGCGCGGCCGACTCGTGGGTCGGCCGGGCCATCGCGGAGTGGGAAGAACGCGCGGCCGAGGTGGGTTCCCCGGCCCCGGACCCGGCGGTTGCTCGGCGGGTCGAAGACGAACGCGGCGCTCCCGAGACTCCCGGTTGGGACGCGTGAGTCGGCCGTCGGCGGGCACGAGACACCGGTGGCTACTCGGCGTGAGCGTCGAGCAGAATCAGAAGTTCGCTATTTGCCGGACTTTATCTCCTCGAACTGGTCGAGGAGTTCCTCCGTGGAGTCGCCCGAGTCGTACTCTACCGAGCCGTGGTACGTCGTGCGCTCGTCGTCGTCGCTGACATCGACCGTGTTGTTCTTGCGTTCGCGGCGCTCGTGTTCGTCTTCGTCATAGGCACCCATTGACATGACAACCACACTCATGGGTTAGTCTCGCCCGGTAATGAATGTAACGGATAATAACATTCTTTTCGTTCCCCGAAAACAGGTCAAAATCTACGCCACCGAACCCGGACACCTCGGTCTCCTCCCGCGGCGAATCGATTTCGACCGTCCAGTAAAGCCGGATTTTCCCGTGCCTGACCTTTCGTTTTATCCGAGACGACCGTTCAGTCATCGTTTCCGTCGAGTTCGACGTAGTGGACGGGGGCGTTCGTCCAGCGAACGCGGCCGCGAAACCCCGGCGAGAGCGACACAAGAGGTAAATTCCTCGCGTGACAAGACTCCACCGTGGCAAGTCCGCTCCGCTTTCGCCGCTCTACGGAGCGGTGGACTGACGAGAAGGTCGAACGCGACCTGTACGACCCCTTAGACGAGAAGTTCGGTGCGCAGCTCTCGACGCCGCACTACGTCGAACCGTCCGGATTCGAGGCGAGACGCATCGAGATGGGGAACGGTGACCTCGCGCTGTTCCTCTGGAAGTCCGACGACGGCGACGCCTACTGGCTCGGAAACACCGAGACGCCCTCCGCGCTCTGGCGTACCGAGAAGTACACCTTCGAGGAGGTGCCCTACTCGGTCGCTCGGTGGGCACAGCGCGAACTGCTCGCCGACCTCCGGACCGAGGCCCCGTGGCTGGCCGACTACGACCACCTCGCGTGGTTCTTCCTGCCGGTGCTGTTCTCGAAGGACGGCAGACACTCTTCGCGGACGTTCTTCCGGGAACACGCCGCGGGGTTTCCGGACGCCTCCCGAGACGAGGCGCTGACGTTCTACGACGAGTTCCTCCGGTCGGGCGCGCTGGACGACCATCGCTACGAGATGGCGTCGAAACTCGGCACGAGTCCGCAGGTGGACCCCGTGCGGATGGCCTCGGCGATGAGCGAGTTCACCGCCGCGAAGATTCTCACCGACGCCGGGTACGACGTGACCCCCGAAATCGAGGTGACGACGGGCCACTCGCTGGACTTCCGAGCGGACTCGTCTGGTACCGACTCGCCGCTGGTGGAAGTCACTCGGCCCCGACCACCGACGAGACGACACGCAGACACTCCCGTCGCCGCGGTGCGCGAGACGGCCGAGACCAAGACCTCGGGCCAACTCCAGAAACACGGCGGCGGCGCGGTGCTGTTCGTGGACTGCTCGGGGTTCCGCGACGACGAGTGGGCCGCGGTCCGCGGCGAGCAACCCGCGGTTCGCCACCGACCCGCGGTCGTCTTCCGGGCGCGTCCTTCCGGACAGGTCGAGGCCTACCGGAAGGGGTCGCTTCCGCTGGAGTTCGACGGGACCGTCGAGTGGGTGTGAGGTGAGGACGCGGCGTGAGTCGAGCGGACGTGAAAAACGAGTTCTCGCGGTCGGCTAGAAGCTGACCTGATTCGGACCGAGCGTCCCGAGCGTCGTCGGGTCGCGGTCGCTGTACCCTTTCCGGCCGATAGCCGCGCTACCGACTGCCGAGTAGAGCATCTCCTCGGCTTCCGTGGGAGTTCCGAAGGTCTCGGACCCGACACGCCGGAGTACCTCGCCGAGCGTCTCGGACCCGTTCGGGTGTTCGAGTCGGTAGTCGCCGTAGGAGTCGGCGAGTTGGTTCGTCGTCGCAGGGTAGTCGTGTTCGCGGAGTAGCTCCGTCGCCTGCTTCAGTGACATCGACAGCACCTACATCAAAGTTAATTATAAATCTTCCTGCGGTAGGCCATTGCAGAATTTAAGGTATCTAAGGAAGGCTAGCCGACGGGGGCGTGACGGCGGGCCTACCAACTGACGGCGGGCGCTCGGTGCCACAAACTACGGAACGCGCCCGGCCGACCACCCGACAGGGAGGAAAGCCCCGCCCGCTCGCGGTCCCGCGAGCGTGCGGGAGCTTTCCGAGTCTCTCACTTTTGCTTCCCCGGTCACTGCGACGAGTCGAACGAAGCGTTTTCGGCGACTCACCTCTTTCTGAAGGTATGAGCGTCTTCGCGGACCTACACGTCCACACGACCAACTCCGACGGCGAGATGGAACTGTCGGAGGTACCCGCGGCCGCCCGTGACGCGGGCGTCTCGGTCGTAGCCGTCACCGACCACGACCGACTCCACCCGGAACTCCCGACGCCGGTGACGGCGTTCGAGGGCGTGACGGTGGTCCACGGCATCGAGTTGCGAGTCGAACCCGAGGACGGCGAGCGAGTGGACCTACTGGGCTACGGCGTGACCCCGACGCCGGACCTCGTGGACGAACTCGACCGGATTCAGGCCGACCGCAAGGACCGCGGGCGGCGAATCATCGAGAACGTCGAAGACCGTCTCGGCATCGACCTCGGCATCGAAGCGCGCGAGGGTCTCGGCAGGCCTCACGTCGCCCGCGCCGTCGTCGAACATCCCGACAGCGGGTACGACGAGGTGCCCGCGGTGTTCGACGACCTCATCGGCAACGACGGTCCCTGCTTCGTCGCGCGCGACGTGACATCGTTCGAACGCGGCGTCGAACTCCTCGAAGACGCCTGCGGTCTCGTCGGACTGGCCCACCCGTACCGCTACGACGACCCGGAGGCCGCGCTGGAGTTGACCAGTCGCCTCGATGCCGTCGAGCGGTATTACCCCTACGGCGAGGAGTTCGATTCCCGTCCCGTCGAGCGCGCCATCGCCGACCACGACCTGATTCCGACCGGCGGGAGCGACGCCCACGACGACGAACTCGGCAAGGCGGGTCTCTCGAAACCCGAGTACCGGCACTTCCGGTCGTCGGTGAATCTTTAGCTGTCTTTAGACCATATTTAAATTTCTTTGAGAAATATTTATATTTCTTAAACGCGCTTATTTCTTCTCCCGACGACGAGAGAAGCGCCGGAGCGGACGACTGCTTGAGCCAATCACGACCACCACCGCACCGCTACTGATACCGACACCAGTGAGACCGCCACCGCACCGCGCCCCGTTCCTCCCCGCACCGCGAGCGCCGACGGCGCTCGCGGTGCGCGTCCCGTAGTCGGTAACAATCCGCGAACCCGTGTTAGGGACCGGTTCGCGGCCGACGACGACGTTCGACGCTCGCCGACCGGACGGGTTCGGCCGCCCGAACGCAGGGGTTAAATTCCGTGACCGAGTATCCCGTGATATGCGGTGTCACTACTGCGACCGCGACGCGTCGTTCGCCCCCGAACTGAACGGCGTGCGTGTCGGTCTCTGCGAGACCCACTTCCGCGAGCAGTTCGAGTACCTCGCGGAGACGGACGCGCTGGCGTACCTCCGCCAAGAGTTAGACGTGGACCGACCGGAGTAGTCGCTTCGCTCGTCGCTCGCGCTTTCGGTTTCGCTTCGAGAGAAAGAGTGCGTAGTCAGGCCCGACCTGCATCTACGTCGATGGCGTCCACGGGACACACGTCCACGCAGAGCATGCAGTCGATGCACTGGGCCTCGTTCGCGGGGTCGGCCTTCTTCTCGCTCTCGGGGTGGTCGGGGGTGTCTACCCACTCGAACACGTCCACGGGGCAGTCCTCCAGACACGCGCCGTCGGCGATGCAGAGGTCGAAGTCCACCGCGACGTGGGTGCCGTGGATACCCAGTTTCTCGGGTTCGTCCACCGGACCCCACACGTCGTGGCCCTCGTGGTCGTCTACTTTCTCGCGGTTTTCGTGAAATTGCGGGTCAATTGCCATGGTAGTTCACCTACACCTGCTTCGGCGACGGAGTACTTAAAACACGGTCCTTCATTTAAAACTACCGACGAGACATCGGGGTTTAGGTCGGGCTAAAATCGCGTGACGGGCCGGATTTGGGGCTTTCGGCCGCGAGTGCGGTCGGAAGGTTTTAAATAGGGTTGGCCGAGCGCGGTCGGCGACCGAAAGCTCCGCGTCGGACCCGACTCCACTGGGATTTTGTCGCGGGCCTACGTCGGGACGCTCATGGAGAAGGTCAACGTCGAACACGTCGAATCTCGAACCGGCCCCGCGGACGTGAAACGACCCCTCACCCGCGCGCTCGGCGCGACGGACCTCGCGCTGAACTACTTCGAACTCGCGCCGGGCGACAGTTTCGCGTTCGGTTACCACGCCCACGCCGAGCAGGAAGAGGTCTTCTACGTCCAGTCGGGCACCGTCACCTTCGAGACCGACGACGGCGACGTGCAAGCCGCCGCGGGCGAAGCCGTCCGGTTCGCGCCCGGCGAGTACCAGCGGGGAACCAACCGCGGCGACGAGCGAGTCGTCGCGCTCGCACTCGGCGCACCGCAGGACGGCGGCGAACTCGACCTGCGCCGGGAGTGTCCCGACTGCGGCGACCGAACCTCGAACGCCATCGGACGCGCCGACGATGGGGGTCTCGTGACGACTTGCGAGGACTGCGGCGCGGAGACCGGCCGGTTCGACTAGTCGCACTCGCACTTCGGGTCCGGACCGAACGCGCTCCACGCCAGTCCCAAAACCCCGACCGTCAGCACCGTCACCAGCACCTGCACGACGCCCGCGCCCAGTCCGCCAGCGACCGCACCGCTCGCCAGCGCCGCCCCGCCGACGGCCGAAGTGCCGACGCAACAGAGGCTCGCCACGCCGCCGATGCCGAGGACTCGCCACGGAGCGCCGTCTCGGGTCATACGCTATCGTCTCGGCGCGCGCCCTTCGCTCTTTGGTTCGCTCGCGTCCGTCTCCCCGAGCGTCCGACGGGTTGCCGACGCGCGTAGCTTTTTCCTCCCGGCCGAACACCCACCGACCATGACGACCATTCCGAGTCCGGGTCTCGGCACGTCCGGCAACGACGACCCCGACCAGTGCGCCGAGACGGTCCGCGAGGCGCTCGAAATCGGCTATCGACACATCGATACTGCCCAGATGTACGACAACGAGAAAGCGGTCGGCGAGGGCATCGCCGAGAGCGAGGTCCCCCGAGAAGACGTGTTCCTCGCCACGAAGGTCCACCCCTCGAACCTCGCGCCCGAGGACGCCCGTGAGACGACCGCAGAGAGCCTCGACCGACTCGGCGTTGAGTCCGTGGACCTGCTGTACGTCCACTGGCCGATGAAGGCTTACGACGCCGAGGCGACCCTGCCGGTGTTCGACGAGTTGCGCGAGGAGGGGAAGACCGAACGTGTCGCGGTCAGTAACTTCACGACCGACCTGCTGGACGAGGCCCGCGAGATTTTGGACGCATCCGTCGCGGCGAATCAGGTCGAGATGCACCCACTGCTCCCCCAAGACGACCTGCTGGAGTACTGCCGCGACCACGACATCGCCGTCGTCGCCTACTCGCCGCTGATGCAGGGCGAGGCGGGCGACGTGGACGTGCTGGCCGAGATTGCGGAGTCGCACGACACCACCCCGGAGACCGTGAGTCTCGCGTGGCTCTGCCAGCGCGACGGCGTAGTCCCCATCCCGAAGGCCACGGGCGAGGACCACCTCCGGGCCAACTTCGAGGTCCCTGACCTCTCGGACGACGAGGTGGCCCGCATCGACGCCATCGAAGAACGCGAGCGACTGGTGGACCCCGACGACGCGGCGTGGAACTGACTCCATGGAAGCATTTTGATAACCTTTTTATACGAAGAAGTCTAAGTATCGTACACGACGCGTCCCTCTCCGGGACGCGTATTCTCGCGGTTCCCTCCCCGGAACCGCATTAATAAGCTTCTCACAGACGCATCTCTATTCGTCCGTATCGGATAGACGATTTCCGAAAAAAGCCATCGCCTCGCTTCTGTTCATTACCGTCACGGATTTCCTGTCGTTCAATTCCTCATAGTCCGCGAGAGAGCTAATTTGAGAGTCTAACGTTATGAGGTAGTCCTCATTCGTTACGAAGTCCCGGTCGTGGTTTTCGTTGAAGAACTTCACGCAACCATCGTTTTCTTGCGCGAATTTGCAGGCGTGTTCGAAGATGTCAAGCGACTTCGCCTTTTTTGCGTTCATTGAGTTTCCTGTTTCGATGTGAACTACTGGACTCGGGTAATGGAGAATCGTCCGGATGCTCTCGGTCGTGTGCGGGACTAGTTTTTCTAAATCCGACCCGTGGTCAATAGCTTTTGAATCCACGTAGGCAGATTCTTCCGGAGTGATTTCCTTCAAGAACTCGTATATCTCTTGTTCGTCCCATTCTTCTACCTGCTGTTTCACCATGTCCATCGTCAAATCAGCCAGCGAGAGTAAGGGGTAGGTCTTGTCTCCTTGGGGTATTACGCGAATATCGTCGGCTATCTTACCTACATCTAGCCATGCTTCCGAAATCTGTCCTCCGAAGTCATCTGTAAGGACGTTTTTATGAATCGGCCAGTCTTCATACGGTAGATGCTGGGGGCGAGTCTTCTTTTTTCGAAGATACTCCCAAATAGCAACTACGTTGTAGTATTTTTCTAAAAAGTCGTTCATGAACTTCTGAGATTCCATCCTCTTTTTATCGTCTTCATTTTCGTCGAACAGAGTGACCCACTGAGGGTCAAGTGAGGTCTCGACGAATTGAACCTCCCGAATCGTATCTATCGAGAGTAGTTCCGTAACGATATCTTGTCTTGCATCTTCCCTCTCCCAGTCCGTCACCCACCGAGTGATGTCTTCATCTTTAATTATCGGATGCTCTGTTTTGATACCGTACTCCTCGGACTTTTTCTTTACTATCTCAAAATAGCAATCGTTGAAGGACTTGATATCATCTACCGCGACAGCAACAGCCGCCAAACTTATCCAGTTCGGTCTTTGGTCGTGAAACTTGTACTTCGTCGCATCAGATGCGACCCAACCATTATCACTCATACTCTCATATCTACCACACATTATCAATAAACTTTGGAATAAATAATAGACTAAACAACTAGTCGAGGGGCATGAAAATCTAGTGTTCCTATCTCCCTGCTCACCACGTGATTTAATCGGCTTCGCGCCCACTAGCGTCCCGTGACTGTTCGGGACCACGTGTCTCACCCCGAGGCGGCCGAGGAGTTACCGATGATTACCGAACGGGCGGAAGTCGTGCTGGCCGAACCGATGGACCGCGACAGGTCGGACGAAATCGCCGAGGAGGTGCGCCAGACCCTCCGGAACGTGGACGAATAGCAACTACTCGACGAGGCGGGGAGCGACGGCAGTCTCGAGTGAGAACGACTCCGCGAGGCGTGGGACGGCTACGACCTCTCGGACGCGCTCACCGCCAAGATTTCGGCGCTCCGACAGCGCGCCCAACGGACGTTTCCGTCGCTGATGCAGGTCTGGTTTCACGAGTCCGAGACCGACATCGAGTTCGTGCCGGGCCAGTACGTCACGCTCCGGGGACCGAACGGCGACTTCACGGTGCGACAACCCTCCGAGCGGGACGTGGTGTTTCGCTGTACTGGCACGGGGGTCGCCCCATTCCGGAACACGATAGCGTACACCTTTGAGGAGGGCCGCGACGTGTACGAGGGCACCGAGCGGGACTTCTGGCTCTTCCTCGGGACCGGGTGGGAAGACGACGTCGCCTACCGCGAGAAGTTCGAGCGACTGGCCGACGGACGCGACAACTTCCACTTCGTGCCGACCCTCTCCCGGGAGGAGTACCTCACTGACTGGGACGGCGAGACCCGGTACGTCCAGCAGACGCTGTTGAAATACGTCGAGAGCGAGGGGTAACGGGTAATTACACCGCGTCCGCGAATCCGACGGTGAGCGCGGCGTCCTCGCCGACGCGGACGCCGATGCTGTCGAACCCCTCGCCGGTCGTCGTGGATTCGGTCGTCGGCGTCCCGCCGTCGAGGGCGGCGGTCACCTCGTAGGTCCGCTTCCCGACGTACCCCGGTCCGGGGAAGGTCTCGTCGATTGTCACCTGTCCGGGTACGGTCGCGTCGTCTCTCTCGGTCACGCTCGGCACGTCTACCGTCCGGGAGACGCGCCGCTCGCCGTCCACCGACACCGCGACCGAGACGATGTGCGGTTCGGCGTGCCAGTTCGAGACGTGGACGCTCTCGACGTTCTCGGGCGACTCGTCGGTGCATCCCGCCAGTCCGACCGCGAGCGTTGTCGCGGCCGACCCGACGACCGACCGGCGCGAGCGCGGAGCGTTCATGCGTTCGCTCGTCAGGTCGGGACCAAAGTTCTTGGGTCGCCTACAGCGGTTCGAGTTCGTCGCCGACCTCGACACTGCCCGACTCCACGATGTCGGCTTCGAGACCCCCGCGGTGGACGAGCGCCGACACCGCGCCCTCGTCGGTCAGCGATTCGAGGTGTCCGCAGGGTTCGCAGAGTTCGACCCCCTCGCAGACGACTCCGCCGACGCGGAATCGCTCGCCGACGAGGTGGTTCAGCGCGGCGTCCCGCGTGGTGAGGTTGCGCCGGTGGTCGCCGTCGTCGAGCGAGATGCCGTCTCCCTCGGCGGCGGATTCGAGGGCCTCGGCCTCGATGAGGGTCAGGTCCGCGCCGTCGCCGTCGAAGTGCCGGTCGTCGCGCAGGCCCCGTCCGGCGAGTGCTTCGACCGATTCGACCGACTCGGTGTCCGCGCCCGACTCGGGCGCGAGGTGAATCGCCTCGACAGTTCCGGTTCCGTTCATGGTCGGGTCTCGAAGCCGAACTACTTAATTCGCTCCGGTCGCGCGGCGGGTCTCCCGAGAGCGAGCGCCTGCGGCGGTCTCACGGGAAGCCGTTTCGCGCGGCGTCGAGTCGGTTGGGGAGGGCGTGGCCCGCGGTGGCGGTGCGGTGGCGGTCTGATTGGTTCACGCCTGAAGCTAGCTACTTCTCGTCTTCGTCGCTCCCGGACCACAGACGACCCACGACCAGACAATCAACCCCAACACCGAACCGAATCGGAGCGAATCAGACGAGTTTTGTACTCGGAAAGACACACTCCGAGTCGTGCCGCGGTTCGACTACCCATGTCCCGACTGCCGGACGACGAGTAGCCTCCACGGTCCCGACTGCGGGTTCGAGGGCGAGTCGTGGTCCGACATCGAGAAGGCCTACACCGACATCGTGGCGGTGCTGTCGGGCGACTCGCTTCCCGACGACGCGCTCCGGAACGCGGTCCACGGGCGGTGGAGCAACCTCCATCAGGCCGCCTTAGACCGCCTCCAGCGCGAACAGCGCGTGATGGAGGACGAGCAGGGGGACCTCGAACTGCTGACCGCCGAGGAGTACAAGGAACACGTCACCGACCCGAACGTCGAACCCATCAAGACCGTCGCCCGGAAGGGTTCGGTGCCGGGTGCCCACGACAACGCCGTCTTCGCCATGATTGCGTGGTACGAGATGGTGGGTCTCTCGTGGGACGAGACCCGCGAGCGCGTCGTCGATTGGCTTCGAGACACGGGGACGTGGACCCGCGGCGGGTTCGAGGAGTCCTCGCCCGAGGAACTCGTGAACAAGAAGCGCCACGTCTACGAGTCGGGCTACGGATGGAAGGAGAAGGCCGAGGCCGCGAAAGCGGTCATCGACCGGAGCCTGTAGCCTTCCGTCGGCGACGGACCGGGCCGTTCGTGGTCCCCGCTGTTCGTTTCGAGAGTCGAAGGAGAAGCTGAGCGTTCCGCGAGCGGGCGGTTAGTCGCTCTGGATGCGCGGCGCGAGCATGAACGTGACGTTGCCCTTGCCTTCTGCGATGTCGAAGTGGAGTTTGACGGGGAACTCCTCGCCGAGTTCGACGCGGACCTCGGCGTCGCTCGGGATGGCCTTGTTCATGTCCTTGAGGTAGTCGAGGCTAAAGAGCGAGCGGGCGGGACCGGCTTGCAGGTGAACGAGGTCCTCCTTGTCGAGTTCGAGGCGCACGTCGTCGGTGTCGCCTTCGGCCTCCACGACGAAGGTCTCGGCGTCGTCGTCAACCGCCAGCGCGATGTGGTCGGACACCATGTCGGCGGCCGTGACCGAGCGGTCGATGTCCTTACCTTCCACGACGATTTCGGCGGGGAGGTCGAGGTCCGGAATGTCGGGTTCCTGTCGGATGGAGTCGGGGTCGATGAGCGCGAGGGTGTATTCGAGACCGTCGATTTGGATGTGGAGTTTGCGGGTCTCCTCGTCGAGTTCGAGATGGATGGGTTGGTCGCCGCTGGCCATCCCCGCGATGTCTTCGAGTCGGTCGAGGTTGACGCCGATGATGCCGCCGTCGGCCTCGTAGGACTCGAAGGCGGTCGCGTCGAGTTCGAGGTCCACCATCCCCACGTTGGCGGGGTCTACTGCGCGAATAGCCAGACCGTCCTCTTCGAGGTGGATTTTACACTCGTCCACCAGCACGCCCACGGAGTCGATAGTATCCTTGAGCGTGTCGGCGCTCACGATAGCCTTAAACATCTTGGAAAGTGGTACGAACCCCCGGCATAAAAAGTCACTCGTTCGGGCGCGTGCGCGTGTGAACGCGGCCCGAACGCGGAGTCGTCGCTCTCGGTTTGGGTCTCGAAGCGCCCCGTCTTACCGACTGGCGACTTGCCTCGCCCACGCGTCACGCCACTCGTCTACGTGTTCGGCCAGCACGTCGTAGCTGAACTGGACCGGTTCGTCGGGGACGTGGGCGTACCGCCGGAACTCCTCGGGGAGCGAAGCGTTCTCCACCGTGGGGACGCCGACGTTCTGGACGGCGGTCTCGCGCTGGACTTCGGGGTCCAGTAGGAACTCCGCGAACGTCCGGACCAGTTCGTCGCGGTCTGTCGTCGCAAACTTCCCTACCCCGTCGACGTAGGCGTACCCTCGGTCGTTCGGGAACCCGATTTGGTGGCGACGCATATCCTTGCCCTCGTTGGCGGCGTACACTTGGTCAGTGGAGTACGAGACCACCATCGGGGCCTCGCCGTTCGAGTAGGCGGCGTACGCGTCGCTCCACGACCCGAGGACCCGCACCTCGTTGTCCATCAATCGCTTCCAGTAGTCGAGATACGAGTCCCGCCCCTGCTGTTTTACGGTCCAGAGCAGGAACAGCAGGCCGGTGGTCGTGTTCTGCGGGTTCGCCAGCAACAGCGAGTCCCGGTAGGAGTCGCCGGTCAACGCCTCGAGGGTCGGCGGGGCCGACACCGCCTGCTCGTCGTAGACCGGACAGACGTACGACGCGCCGGTGGGCAGGATTCGCCGTTCGGGGTCGAAGTGATAGGCGTCGGCGACGTTCTCGGCGTTCTCGACAGCCCCGGTGTCGAACGGCGCGAACAGCGACTTCTCGAGCGCGTCGTTCGCCTGCACGAGGTCCTCGGGCGTGATACCGACGTAGGCGTCGGCACCGAGGTCCACGCCCTCTTTGCGGCGCTGGACGAAACTCGTGAGTTCGTTCTCGTGGACGACCCACTCCAGCGTGGCGTCGTGGCGCTTCTCGAACTCCTCTTTTATCCACGCCCCGGCGCTCGTACTCGGCGCGTCCACGAACGAGCCGTACGTGCCGACGCGGAGCGTGTCCGGCGAGGACCGAAGCGCGCCGCCGAGACATCCGCTCGTGCCGACGGCGGCGAACGCGGCCGCAGTCCCGCCGAGGAAGTTCCGGCGAGTCACCGCCCGTCGCTCGCTCATCGGTCGCTCCGCGCGTCTCGTCCGAGGTGGGTCTCGACTCGTTCGACTTTCTCCTCGGCCGTGAGGTCATCCTCGCGGAAGTGGTCTATCTTCAGGTTCGTGAGCGTTCGGGAGGCGTCGATGGCCTCCGTCGCCGCCTGCGCCGCGTCGAACACTTCGCCGAGTTCGTCGGCCTCTATGGTCGTCTCCATCGGGTGGGTCTCGTAGCGCACGTCGAACTCGTCCAGCGCGTCGATTGCCGCCGCGATTTCCGCGTCGAGGTCGGCGTCGTCCAACGGTGCGACGGTCAGCATCGCGGTCACGGTCATGGCGGGAGATGCGGATTTGATGGTGATATAACCAAGTGGTTGAACCCGAGACTGACAGGCGGCCGATAGGACGTGAGGGGAACCGAAGCGGGTCGTATTCGCCATGCTTACGAGTTGTCGCCCCCTACTACCGTCAACGACCGAGTTACGCATCTATGAGCCACAAAGACCACTACTACAACAAGTCCAAACAGGAGGGCTACCGCTCTCGGGCCGCCTACAAACTCAAGCAACTCGACCGCGAGGAGAACCTGCTCCACGAGGGCAAGACCGTCGTGGACCTCGGGGCCGCCCCCGGCGGATGGCTACAGGTCGCCGCCGAGGAAGTCGGCGAGACGGGCACCGTCATCGGCGTGGACCTCCAGCGAATCGACCCCGTGGATGGCGTCGAGACCGTCCGCGGCGACATGACCGACGAGTCCACGAGAGAGGAAGTCCGGACGATTGCGGGCGACGCCGTGGACGTTGTTGTCTCCGACATGGCACCGAACATGACCGGCGAGTACAGCGTGGACCACGCCCGGTCGGTCCACCTCGCCCGCCAAGCGTTCGAGACGGCGCTCGACGTGTTGGACACCGGCGGCGACTTCGCGGTGAAGGTGTTCGAGGGTCAAGACTTGGACGACTTCCGGGAGGACATCGAACCCGAGTTCCAGTACGTCCGGACGCTCCGGCCCGACGCCTCGCGAGACTCCTCGTCGGAGGTCTACCTCGTCGCTAAGGGCCGGATGACCGCGCCCGTCGAGGCGGGCGACGTGATGGAAGTCGAAATCGTGGACGAGGGGTCGGAGGGCGACGGGGTGGCGAAAGTCGAGGACTACACGCTGTTCGTCCCCGGCGCTGACGAGGGCGAGACGGTCGAAATCGAGGTCACGGAGGTCAAACCGCGGTTCGGGTTCGGGGAACTGAAATAAATCACTCCTCACGCTTTTTGTCAAATAACTTTCCGAGTGCGATACCGCCAAGAACGCTTATCGAGAGTATTTGTAAAACGTGATCCGTGGTGAGGGGCTGAGAGGTGTAAGAAGTATACAAGACTAGTGACCCTCCGACGACTGCTCCGATCAAACCTATCGGCAAAATCAAATGCTTTTGTTCCTGTAGAATCACGATATTTTCTTGTGCGATACTATATCCGTGAATAACTCCCTTACCGAGATAGTAGTTTGCAACCACGCCAAAGAGCATTCCTTGTACGACAAGAGTTTGTGGTTCACCGATAGCATCACCGAATATAAAACCAAATAATTTCTCGTAGTCGAGAAGGAAAAATGCGATTATCGTTCCAGTGAAGTAGTTAGCAAATACGGACGATGAAGTCGATAAATTCCCAAGCTTACTCTCGATATATTTTTTGTCATTCTTCGGATAAACGACTTCCAATTTTGCGGATTTAGTCTCGACCAAATCATTATCGTCTAACTCCCCTACGATTTGCTCGATTGACTCCCGATCATATGTTTCATCCGTAAATTTCTCGACCACGGTCTCCATCTCCAGCGGGAGTAAATTGTCTTCCTCTACATTCTTCTCAATAAAATCCAATATCTCTCGCTTCTTTTCCTCTTTCAGTTTAGCCATGTGATGACATTTCTATTACAAAATTATAAACGCTTTCTAATTAGGATTAATTCAAAACTTAAACTCTCTTCATCGCGAAATCCAACAGTACGTCTGAATCCCCCCGAACAGGAGCGCGAGAACGCCATTCTCTATCAGCAGAAACAGTTGGGCCTGCCCCGGTTCTATCTGTCTGACCACCAACAGTAGAACCGCGAACACCGTCGCCAGCACGAGGTTGTACTTCGCCAGCGCCGACCAGCACGACTGGTCGAGTTCGATGAGACCGTCGCTTCCCATGCCGGGAAGTCGGGTCGCAAGCGGAAAAACCGGACGGGCGGAACGGATGTCTCGCCGGTCAGATTCGCGCGCCGACGCCCGCCCACCGCACGACGCCTCTGAAGAAGATGACGACGCCGACCAGAAACGCCGTCAGTGCCGCGAGCATCGAAGTCGATTCGAGCGACGGACCGCCGAGGAACGGGCCGCGAACGAGCATCCAACCGCCGAACAGGGACACGCCGAGACCGAAGGAGGCAGTCAACCCACCGAGTAGCTTTCGCATATTCGTCCGTCCCACTTCACTAGACTCAAGAAACGTTTTTGGCCGAAAAGAGACTAATCAGCTACTAGTCTGGTTTCTAGCGGCGTCGAGCCACGACGGTTCTTCGACGCTAGTGGTCTCCACGTCGGAAATATTCATCGTGACCGAGATTCGCGTCGAGGTGTCGTCGCGTTCGGTCCCGACAGACGCTTCGAACCGGTGGACGACGCCCTGTTCGTCCACGAGGATGGTCGCGTCGTAGTCCGCGACGTTCGCTCTCTCGGGTGCGGAGACGTTGCTCCCGTCCGCTCGGAGGACGACGACTTTCGTGCCGTCGAGTTGTCTGACGCCGGTCGGGGTGAAGTTCGCTCCGGCCCGGACGCCGAACTGGTCGAGGTACGTCGCGCCGGAGTACGACGACGGGACGAAACTCGTCCCGTCGGACGTGCGCCGCGTCGTCCGGTACGTCACGTCGCCGCCCGTGGCGACTCGGAGGTATCGCCGCTCGCCGGTCGTGTACAGTTCCATCGACTGACCGTCGGCCGAGACGTTCACCCGCACGTTGTCGCGGTCCGGACCGACGGCCGCGCGCACGGCGTTCGACCCCGCACCGCGCTGGGTCACGTCGAGTTCGAGCGTGAAACTGCTCCCGTTCAGCGCCTCGACGTGAGCGTCCGCGAGCGTCGATACGTCCGTTCCGTTCTCCGAGACGCCCGCCGGGTACGACACGTCTCCGAGCGTTTGTTCGCCTGCGCCACCGCCGCCGGAGAGCGCGCCCGAGCAACCTGCGAGGGCGACGAGGCAACTGACGACGAGTAACTGGAGGGCTTTGGTTCGCATGCGACTCCACGGTGCGTGACGGGAGACAAAGAGATGTCGGTCCGGCCGTTCGTCAGTCGGCGCTTCGCGGCGCGGGCGCGGCCGACCCCCGCGAACGGAGGTAGCCGACCACGGCGTAGACGAACGGCGTGTCCGCCAGCGCGATGAGAAGTTTCAGGACGTACTGGCCGACGACGAGTCCGAGCAGAGCGTTCAGCGCCTGCGGGTCGCCGCCCCGGAGCGCGGGCATGATGGCGAACCCGACGGTGACGAAGATGAGGGTGTCGAGCAGTTGGCTGGTCGCCGTCGAACCGACGTTCCGGACCCAGAGGTGGTCGCCGCCGGTCCGCTCGCGGATGGCGTGGAAGACGCGCACGTCCCAGTGTTGGCTCACGAGGTACGCCAGCAGACTCGCCACCACGATGTTGAGACTCGCGCCGAGGACGCTCTCGAACGTCGCGGGGTCCACCGCACTGAACGGCGCGGCGGGCGCGGCGATGGTCGAGTAGACCAGCGCCAGCAGGACGAAGTTCATGGCGAACCCGACGTTGACCACCTTGTGGGCCTCGTCGGGACCATAGAGTTCCGAGTAGCAGTCCGAGGCGAAGAACGTCACCGCGTAGGCCAGCGCCGCGCCGGGCATCACGAGCATCCGGCCGGTGAACGGGAGCGAGACGGGGATGGAGAACCCCAGTAGCTTCGACGCCGTGAGTTGGGCCGTCACCAGCGCGGTGACGAACAGCGCCACCAGCGCGACGCGGCCGGTGGGGAGCGGCGTGGTGTCTCGGTAGTCGGTCATCGTCAGTCGTCTTCGAGTCGGCCGTGGCGCTCGTCGATTTCGTCCAGTACGTCCAGCATCTTCCGGACCGAGGCGCGGATGGCCTCGCTCCGGTTGACGAACTTGCCGTCCTCGCCGACGTGGGCGTCGAGGTCGTCTAGCAGTTCGTCGGGCACTTCGACGCTTATCTTGGTCATACTGCGATATTATCGCTCGGTGTGTTAAATCGTTCGAGAGTTCGGTGGAGCGATACGTCGCGGCGTCTTCGGAAACCATTTCCGTGCTTTTAGAACGAATCGTATTTTCCTGAGCCGTATCGAGTTGGCTGAGCGTTCGCGGGGCGCGGCACACGCCGCGCCCCCGCGAACGCCTCGCACGCGCTCCCCGAGACCCGACCTACCGCCGTCGAAGCGCGACGAGCGACGCGAGGAGCGCGAGAACCGCGGCCGCCGAGTCGAATCCGGGGACCCTCGTGGTGGAAGCCGTGGTGTCCCCGTCCGTCGTCTCCGTGGCGCTGGTCGGCGTCTCCGCGGTTCGGGTCGGCGCTTCCGGGGTTTCGGTCGCCGCCGCGGTCCGTCGCTCGGGCATCCCCAGCGTCGTGGTCGTCCGCGTCGTCGGCACCTCCGGCGGCGACCCCTCGATGGTGACGTTCGCGATTCCGCGCACGACCGACCCGTTCGCGCGGTACGGTTCGTCGGCCGGGTCGAACGTCCGATTCCCGTTCGAGTCGCGGTAGAGGGTCACGCTGGCGTTCTGGTCGCTCCGAATCGGGGGTCGGAGGTCGGGTTTCGGGAAGCGCCTGCCGGGTCCGAAGAACTCGCTGACGCCGACGATTCCGCCCGAGGCGTTCCGGACCACGACGAACCCGCCGTCCGTCGTCGCCGCGCTCACGTCGTCGATGCGGAGACCCTCGCTCTCGGGCGTCCCGACGAAGAGCGTCCCGCCGGTCGCGTTCCCGACGGCGACGAGCGTCGTCCGGCGGTAGTCCTCGTCGCGTTCGGCCTCGACCATCCGGGCGGCGTAGAGCGCGTCGTCACCGACTCCCGAGAGGTCGAATCGGGCCGCGAACCCGCGCGAACGGTTCACCGTCGCCGTCGCGTTCAGGACGCCGGTCGGGGCTTCGACCGGCCGGAGTCGGACCCGAATCTCGGTGCCCGGCGCGACGGTCGCACGGCCCCGAATCGTCGCGTTCGCGCCGGGTGACAGGCGGACGAGACCCTCGGTCTCGGCCGCGAACTGCGCCCGCGTCTCGCCGACATCGTAGTGGGCCTCCGCGGTGACGTTCTCCGCGACGAGACCGCTGGATTTCCGAAGGCCGAGGCGGACCGCGTGATGTCCGTAGTCCCACCGGTCGTCGGGCGCGAGTTCGGTGTCGCTCCCCAGCGCGTAGTAGGCCGCCCGGCCCACGTCCACGACCAGAAAGAGCGCGCCGTCCCTCCGGTCGGGGACGACCCGGAGCGCGCCGCGTTCGACCGTCTCGTTCAGCGCCAGTCGCGGCGGGCACGCGGTCGGACCCGAGTACTCGAACTCGACGCCCGCCTCGCGGACGAGCGCCCGGAAGTTCGCGGTCGGCGACCCCCGGTCCTGCGCGCCGAGGCGGTCGAGCAGACCGACCGCGCTCCCGTTCAGGTCGATTCGGTGGACCGCGAGGTCGATTGGTGCGACGGTCGCATCGCCGTCAAGCGGCGTCACCCGACCGGCCGAAGTCGCGTCCGCAATCGCGCTCGCGTCCGTCAACTCGTCGTCGGCCGACCCCGGCGCGACCCACGTCGAGACGGAGACGTTCCGGTCTGGGTCTTCGGCGGTTGCGAGTCCCGACCCGACTCCGACCGCGCAGGTCAGCGACTGCGGGCCGTTCTGCGGGTGCGAGGTGACCGACGCCGGAGTCGGGGCGACCGACTGCGGAGTCGCGCCGACTGACAGCGCGGGGACGACGGCCGACGCTACGAGGAGGGCGACGAGGGCCGCGGCGGGAGGAGCGGAGCGCGACATGTCGTAGACGCAACTGTTCGGCGAGTCGGAATAAGTCTTCAGGAACGGTGCCAGAGCGAGCGAAAACGGTCGCGTCTACCGCCGCCCGCCGAGCGTGATGACCCACAGGCCGCCCAATCCGACGAGGTACGAGAGGGAAATCGGGATGGCGATGAGGAACATCGTGTAGAGGCTGTCGGGCGTGAACAGTCCGGCGACGGCGAAGACGGCGATGACCACCTCGCGCCAGCGGTCTTTCATCGCGTCGAACGAGACGAGTCCGCTCCGCTCGAACAGCCACATCGAGAGGGGCACGTCGGCCAGCAGTCCGATTCCGGCCGTGGTGAAAAACACCAGCCAGAAGAAGTTGTTGACCCGGTAGGAGATTATCATCTCGGCCCGAACCGCGTCGCCGACCAGCCACGAGATGATTGTCGGCGCGACGATAGCGTAGCCGAGCGCGCTCCCGGCGACGAGACCGACTGCGATGGTTCCCGACCAGAGACCGAACACGCGGCGGTCCCCGGCGGCGAGTCCGCGCTCTTTCATCGCGGGCCACGCGTAGTACAGGATTAGCGGCAGGACCGCGACGGCCCCGAGCAGGGTCGCAATCTTGACCTCGAACACCAGCGCCTCGACGGGGTGGAGCGTCACGATGTTCAGCACCGTCTCGCCCGACTCCATCTCGGGGCGGACCTCGGCCGGAAGCCGCGAAAGGAAGTCCTCGCGGATGAGTCCGATACCGCCACGGTAGAGGAACATGAACACGCCCGCGAGAACCGCCATGAACACCGCCACGATGCGGAACATCTTGGACGTGAGGCTCTCGAAGATGAAACGGAGGTCGTAGAACCACCCGCCGATGTCCTCCTCGGTAGTCTCGTCTTCGGTGAACGCGTCGGCCATGCCCGCCGCAGTACTCTCGAAGACGTTGCCCGAAGACTCGGACGGCCGGTCGGGTTCGCGGGGGAACGTCGCTTCGTTCAGGTCCTCGCCGTCGTCGCCACCGGCGGCCTCCGCGCCCGCTCCGGCCGCCGCCTCCGCCGCGTCTGCTTCGGCCTCGCCGTCCTCGTCGTCCGGATGAAGTTCGTCGTACCGGTCGAGGATGGCCTGTGCTTTCTCGGCGTCGTCGTTCTCCATCGCCTCGCCAGCGTAGCCGACGGCCTCGTCTTCGCTCATGTCCGCGAAGACTTCGGGCGGGCCGCCCGGACGCCACCGGCGTCGAGGTTTTCGAGGTCGATGTCGCCCGGCGCGCCCGCCGCGGGCGCGCTGACGCCCGCGGCTTGCGCGGCGCTCGCGGCCGCGTCGAGCGCCTTCGTGAGGTAGTAGAGGAACGCGACGACGAACGTGACTAGCGCGACGGCACCCGAGACGACGAGGATGGCCTCGGTTCGCGGAAGCCCGAACGCCTCACCGATTGTCGGGAGCGCGTACTTCGAGGGGAGTTCGGCGTTCACCGACGCCACGCCGACGCGGGTGAAGAACGTCCGAACGAGCAGGAACGCCAGCGCGGGGACGCCCAGAATCCGAATCCAGTCGTCCCGGACCACGCCAGCGAAACTGAGTCGCTCGCTCCCGCGCTTGAGCGTCACGACGATTTTCGTCAGATAGAGGCTGAACGCGTACAGCAGGATGAGCGGGGTCGCCCACATAATCTGAGTGAACGGGTCCGGCGGGGAGGCGACCGCGCCGAACACGAAGATGCCCATGATGGCGTAGCGCCACTTGTCCCGGAACGTCTCGTAGGGGACGATGCCGGTGTAGCCGAGTCCGCTCATCGCCAGCGGGAGTTCCGCGGCCAGACCGAACGACAGCGAGAGGAACGCGATGAACTCCGTCCACTTGACGATGGAGTAGCGCGTCTCGAACCCGGCGGTGATGGCGTTGTTGGCGAGGAACTTGAACATCAGCGGGAAGAACACGCCGTAACCGTACAGCATGCCGCCGACGAACAGTCCGAGTGCGAGCAGGACGAGCAGTGCGATTTTCCACCGCGCAATCGGCGCGCCCGGATACCACGACCGCTTGCGCAGGGAGTCTCGGGAGTAGTAGAGCAACACCGGAAGCGCGATGACGCCGCCCGCGATGGCCCCGATTTTCGCCTGCAAGAGGATAACGTCGAACGGCGTCACGGCGATAATATCGACCGAATCGGCCAGCGACGGCGGCATCTGGGCTTTCGTGACGCTCTTGAGGAACGGCCACCCTGCAGAGCGAAGCGCGTAGAAAGAGGCGACGAAGCCGACGAGGAAGACGATGAACACCTTCTGGAGATGCTCCTGCGCCGTCGAGAGCATCGCTCCGATAGTCTCGCGGCCGCTGTTGACGGCGCGGGCGGTATCCTCGTCCACGACGCTACTTCCAGTCCCAGACATTCTTTGGGAAGGGTAGCCGTGTCTTAGTTATCAATCTTCTCGTCCTTCCAAGAGAAGAAAGCCTATAATGACAGAACCGCTTAGACCGACTGAATGGCTGACGAATCGGAGGCGACGGCCAGCAATCTCACGCCCGCGGAGGACACCGGCGGGTCACGAGAGACGGAAACGCTGAGCAATCCGGCCCCGACGCCGGACGAGCCGCTGGAAGACGAGGAGATGCCGCTGGCCGACCACATAGAGGAGATGGTGAAGCGACTGGCAGTCGTCATCGCCGTCGCGGGCCTCGTCACGGCCGTCGCCCTGCCGTTCTCCGAGCGCGTCATCAACTTCCTCTGGTACAACATCATCCCGTTCGACCAACTCGGAGACCAAGCGCGGCCGCGACTCTACCACCCGCTGGCGCTGGTGCTGACCGAACTCAAGGTCGCCAGCCTCGCGGGGGTCATCGTCGCGCTTCCGGTGTTCGTCTACGAGACGTATCTCTTCATGCGTCCGGGTCTCTACCCCCACGAGCGTCGGTACTACCTCGCGGCGGTGCCGACCAGCCTCGTGCTGGCAGTCGTCGGCGTGGCGTTCGCGTTCTTCCTCGTCCTCCCGGCGGTGTTCACCTACTTCATCTCCTACACCGAGGGGGCCGCACAGTTGGCGTTCGGCCTGACGAAGACGTTCAACCTCATCCTGATGCTGATGGGCTATCTCGCGGTCGTGTTCCAGATTCCGCTGTTCATCATGCTCGCCATCATGATGGGGCTGACGACTCGCCGATGGCTCGCCGACCGTCGCCTGCTGTTCTGGGGCGGGTTCCTCGGCGTCTCGTTCCTGTTCACGCCGGACCCGACCGGGATGGCACCGATTCTGGTCACGCTGACGATGATTACCCTGTTCGAGTCCACCCTGTTCCTCCTGAAGTGGACCGGGAACTGACCCCCGTCCGCGTTCGTCGTCGGGGACAATGTGTCGTTTCCCTCGGCGTAATCGGCATATAACTAAGGGCCAAGGCTACCAACATCAGGTAGCGTTCGCGCCTGCCACATAGCTCGCGTGCCAGCAGCTACGATACCGCAGTTCGCGTGCCAGCAAACTGCCACCCTGGGTGCGAACGCCCATGCCACTTTCTACGCGCCGACTGACGAGCAGTAAGTCGCTACTCCGCGGTCGGGTACTCGGAGTCGAAGACGTTCTCGACTACGGGTTCGTCCGTCTCTTCGGCTTGTTCGTCGTCCCCTTCGGGACTCACGCTTCCGGTCCGATAGCCGTGGAGGTCCAGCGTTACGTGGTCGAAGCCGAGTTCGGTCAGTCGCTCGCGGGCCGCCGCCGCGAAGTCGGGGTTCAGCGCCGCGTCGAGTTCGTCCGAACCGACTTCGATGCGGGCGAGTCCGTCGTGGTCGCGGACCCGAAACTGGGAGAATCCCCACTGGCGGACCAGCGCCTCGGCCCGTTCGACCCGCGAGAGTTTCGACTCGGTGACTTCGAGTCCGGTGGGAATCCGCGACGAGAGACAGGCCATCGAGGGCTTGTCGGCGACCGAGAGGTCGTAGGCGTCGGCCAGCTCCCGGACCTCCTCCTTGTCGATGTCGTGGGCCAGAAGTGGCGAGTAGGCGTCTAACTCCTCGACTGCTCGGAGACCCGGCCGGTGGCCGCCGTCGGCGTCACTGGCGTTGGTCCCGTCGCAGACCACCGGGATGCCGAGTTCTTCGGCGGTCTCGAACATCTTGCCGAGGCGCATCGTCCGGCAGTGGTAGCACCGGTCGTCGTCGTTGACCACGAAGTCGGTGTCGTCCAACTCCGAGAACTCTACGACCTCGTGGCGGACGCCGATTTCGTCGGCGACCCGTCTGGAGTCGTCCAGTTCGGCCTCCGGCAGGGTCTCGCTCTTGGCGGTACAGGCCACGGCGTCGTCCCCGAGTGCGTCGTGGGCCAGCGCCGCGACGACCGACGAGTCCACGCCGCCCGAGAACGCGACCAGCACCCCCTCGCGGTCCGCGAGGTCCTCGCGGACCGCCCGCGCTTTCTCCTCGATAGTAGCCATGTCCCGATGGTTGGAGTCTGCGGGAGAAAAGCGCGTTGAACGCGGCGACGTGGGCGACGACTCGTCACTCCTCGGGGATGCAGTCCAACAGGTCCCACTCCAACTGCGCGAGGTCCTCGGCCGCGGGGTTGTCGCGGTCGATTCGGTACATCTGGCTGTTGCCGACGGTGCGGGTCTTCTCGACGAGTCCGTACGCCACGAGGTCGTCGATGTGGTCGTAGAACGTGCTTCGGTCGATGCCCGCGAGTCGAGAGATGTCCGTGGGGTCGAGGTCACGGTCGTTTTCGCTCAGGAGAGCGACGAGGATGCTAACCTTGGCGTGCGGGCCGAGAACGTCCGTGAGGACGGTGTTCTCCGCTAGCGGCTCGGAAGACGCTTTCTCAGTCCGTGGCGTACTCATGTTAGTACAGGATTTTCGGACGACATCTAGATGTGACGATTTCGTCTCTTCAGCGGAAGATAGCTACCTTCGACGGTGTTGGTGAATAAACGGACGAGTCGGAGCTACCGCGTGGCCAGTAGTCCCGGCGTGCGCGGACGCCTACGGGCGTCCGCGCCGACTCCCGCCATTTGTTTCAACTAGCCAACTAGATTTATATCCGACCGGATGTACGTACGCTCCGTATGTCCTCCGACAGAGGCGACACGACTCGGCGACGACTGTTGAAGAGCATCGGCGCGACCGGCCTCGCGTTCGGCGCGACCGGCGTCTCCAGCGCCCGAGAAGTCCCGACGCGGGAACTGGAGCGGGCGAGCGCGGCGTACGACTCGCCGACTCGCGCGCGGTGGGCCGCCGCTCGCCACGCCGATTCCGTGCTGGCCGAGCTCGCCGACCGCGGCGTCCTCGACCGAGGCGACGCCACCGAACTCGACTTCGAGGACGCGAGCGCCGACCCGTTCTACGCCGACGGTGAGACCGTCGCTCACGTGACGACCGAGACGGCGCTCGACGGGGCGACGGTCGAACTCGCCGTGCGCCCGCAGACCGGCCGTGCCTACGCCACCGTGCGGACCGGCGACGAGGTGTACACTGTCGAGTCTCCCGCCGGAAGCGACGACGTGAGCGTGCAGAACTGCTACTACGAACACGACTGCACGAGTTACGCCTGCGACGGTAGCGGGTGCGTCTACCTCGAACGCCAGTGTTGCAACTACGGGGACGGCTACCGCTGTGACGACTGGTCCCAAGACGGCTGTTGCAGTTGCTGACCAGTCCCGCCACGTCTGGACCGCGAGATAGCAGTTCGTACTGGAGTGCCGACGGTCTCGACCGACCTCGCTGGACCGAATCGCGGCGTCCCAGCGACTTCACAGTCGCGCAGGTGTCGCGGCGGCACCGTCGCCGACGGGACTCGTCCCGCGAATATTTTTAAGCGAGGCGTCGGTACTCCACCCCGAATGGAGTTAGAGGCGATACCCGGCGTCGGGTCGAAGACCGCGGCGGCGCTCTCGGAGTTGGACGACCCCGAGCGCGCGCTCCGGACGGGCGACGTGGCCGAACTCGCCAGCGCGCCCGGCATCACCGAGGGCCGGGCGGCGGCCATCGCGCGCGGGGCAATCCGGGAGCGCCACGACGACCCCGGCGGCTTTCTGGCGACCGACCGCGCCGAGGAACTCTACCGGGACGCGCTCGACCTGCTGAAAGACCGGACGGTCACGAGTTACGGCGAGAAGCGCCTCGAAACCCTCTATCCCAGCGGAGTCGCCTCCCGCGTCGAGGAAGTTCGGGAGTTCGCCGAGCGAGCGACGGACCGCGACCCCGGACACGAGGTGCTGGAGGCGCTGGCCGACGTGGAACCGCTGGCCGACCCGCGGGACGTGTCGGTCCGAGACCGGTGTCTGGCGACCACCGACGCCGAGCGCTACACTGAGGCACAGCAGGCGATTCCCGAGTTGAGCGTCGAGGTGGTCGAAGACACTCGTGACCTCGCGGACCTCGCTCGGGGCTACTCGACCGTCGTCGCGCTGGACGAGGAGTTCGCTGGCGTGGCGGTAGACGGCGACGTGCGGGTCGAACCCGACGCGCTGGAGCGTCCCGCCGAAATCGTCCCCGAGCGGGTGCTGGCGTTCTACGCCGCGAACCGCGACTGCCTGCGCGCCGCCGCCGAAGTCCACCGCACCGCGGGCATCGACCCGCCGCTCGACTTGGACGCGCTCGAATCGACGCTCGAACGCGTGGACTCGGACGGGACCGTGGTCGGCGACGACGAGTTGGACCGCCTCGCGCGGGCCATCGACGACCTCGACGCCGCCGTCTCGACGGCCGAGAGCGTCGCCAACGACGAACTCCGGAGCGCCATCGAGGAGCGCGACGTGACCGTCGAGGGGTCGGACCTGCTCTCGCTGGTCGAACAGGGCGCTGGCGTCGATTCCCTGCTGTCGCGGGAGTTGAGCGACGAGTACGCCACTGCGGTCGAACAGGCCCGCGAGGAACTCGTCGATTCGCTGGACCTCGACTCGGGCGAGGCGTCGGTCGCTCGCCGGGCGTTCCCAGAGGAACCGGCGTTCCCCGTCGAGCGCGACGAAGAAGTCGTCAACCGACTGCGCGAGGACTTGCAGGCCGCGAAGGACCGCCGGGCGACCCGCCGGAAGCGCGAACTCGCCGCGGACCTCGCGGACAGGCGGGCCGACGCCGAGCAGTTGGTCCGGACCGCGCTGGAGTTGGACGTGGAGTTGGCCGTCGCGCGATTCGCCGAGGACTTCGACTGCGTGATGCCGGAGTTCGGGAGTGACGGCGCGGAAGCGTCGGGGTTCGAAATCGAGGGCGGGCGCTCGCCACTCCTCGACGTTGACTTCGCGGACGTGGAACCGGTCGATTACGACGTGTCGGGCGTGGCGCTCCTCTCGGGCGTCAACAGCGGCGGGAAGACCTCGACGCTGGATTTGGTCGCGCTCGTGACTATTCTGGCCCACATGGGCCTGCCGGTGCCCGCCGAGGACGCCAGCGTCGAACGCTTCGGCGAACTCCACTACCACGCCAAGACGCAGGGGACGCTGGACGCGGGAGCCTTCGAGTCCACGCTACGGGAGTTCGCGGGACTGGCGACGGGCGGCGAGCGGACGGCGAGCCACACGGACGGTTCGGGCGGCGGTGCGGACCGCCTCGTCCTCGTGGACGAACTGGAGAGCATCACCGAACCCGGTGCGAGCGCCAAGATTATCGCGGGCATCCTCGAAGAGTTGCGCGGCCGGGACGTGACCGGCGTGTTCGTCTCGCACCTCGCCGCCGAGATTCGGGAGATGGCCGACTACGACGTGCCGGTGGACGGCATCGAGGCGAAAGGTCTGGAGGACGGCGAACTCGTCGTGAACCGCTCGCCGGTGAAGAACCACCTCGCGCGCTCGACGCCGGAACTCATCGTGGAGAAACTGGCGGGCGACTCGGACGGGCAGTTCTACGACAGGTTGCTGGAGAAGTTCTGAGCGAGGGTGTTTTCTATTCGGTAAAAACTTGTATGGGTTGCTTACAGATAGGGTATTGTTTGTTAGAGGTGGATTTTTATTGCTCTGCTGGCGGTCTCTTCTCGGTCGCGGACGGCCCCACTGCGACCGCATCGTGACTACTCCGCACGGCACCGCGACTGTCGAGGATGAACGGGACGAAGAGCCGACTTCGGGCTTGAACCGATGAGAACCGCAACCGCACCCTCCCCAACCGACTCGCTCGCTCCCTGCGGTCGTTCGCCCACCGGCAGAGCAAGCTCTGCCGAGCCGTCCGTCGCTTCGCTTCGGACGACCTCGCGCGGTTGGCGCGCGCGGTTCTGCGCGCGCCAGCACGCGCCGGGCCGACCGGTCCACCGAGCGCCGACGGGCCGACCGCGGACCCTCCCGTCGTCCGAGAAGTCCCCCGGTTGACACCCCTCCGGCCGAAGTCACGGCGGGCGCGCCGAGAGGCCCCGAATCCCCTTCGTAGACCCCTCTCTGCTTTAGTATTTTCGTCCGCCGAAAGGTTAAGTAGCTGGGACAGCGAGGTGAAAGTGATGGCAGACGACCCCGAAGAGGGGATGCTCTCGTGGGACGAATCCGTGTTCCGGAACGAACACGTATTCGAAATCGACTACGTTCCGGAGACGTTCGCCCACCGCGAGAGCGAGATGCGGAGCCTCAAGTACGCGCTCCGCCCCGCCGCCCGCGGTTCCCGCCCGCTGAACGTCATCGCCCGCGGTCCGCCCGGCACCGGCAAGACCACCGCCGTCCAGAAGGTGTTCGGCGAGTTGGGTGCCCAAACCGACGTGCGGACCGTCCGCGTCAACTGTCAGGTCGATTCGACGCGCTACTCGGTGTTCTCCCGCATCTTCGAGGGTATCTTCGAGTACGAACCCCCGTCGTCGGGCATCTCGTTCAAGAAGCTCTTCCGCCAGATTACCGAGAAACTGGTCGAAGAGGACGAAGTACTCGTGGTCGCGCTCGACGACGTGAACTACCTCTTCTACGAGGGCGAGGCCTCCGACACCCTCTACTCGCTCCTCCGGGCGCACGAGGCCCATTCGGGCGCGAAAATCGGCGTTATCGTCGTCTCCTCGGACCTGAACCTCGATGTCATCGAGGACTTGGACGGCCGCGTCCAGAGCGTCTTCCGCCCCGAAGAGGTGTACTTCCCGGTGTACGACCGCGAGGAAATCGCCGACATCCTCCGCGAACGTGTCGAGCGCGGTTTCCACGAGGGCGTCGTCTCGACCGAAGTCCTAGACGAGGTGGCCGAACTCACCGCCGAGAGCGGGGATTTGCGGGTCGGCATCGACCTGCTCCGGCGCGCGGGTCTCAACGCCGAGATGCGCGCGAGTCGGACCGTCAGCCTCCAAGACGTGGAGGAAGCCTACGAGAAGTCGAAGTACGTCCACCTCAGCCACAGCCTTCAGGCCCTCTCGGACAGCGAAATCGAACTGCTCGAAGTCATCGCCCAACACGACGGCGAACGCGCGGGCGACGTGTACGACGCCTTCCACGACCAGACCGGACTGGGCTACACTCGCTACTCGGAGATTATTAACAAACTCGACCAACTCGACATCATCGACGCGACGTACACCAACGTCGAGGGTCGCGGGCGTTCGCGGCAACTCTCGCTTCGCTACGAACCCGACGCGGTGCTGAACCGTCTCGAAGGGAGCTAAGCCGCGAGTTCGGGCCGACCGAAAGAAGAGCGTCGTCCAGACCTTCGTCCGCTCAGACTCGCTGGCCGAGGACCGTCATCAACTCCGCGAGCGTTCCGCTGGTCTCGAAGTTCGAGACGACGGTCCGGCCGCCCTCCGAGACGTTGGCGAACGACAGGTCGAACCGGGCGTTCCGGACCGCCTCGGTCGTGTTGGCGACCGTGACTCCCGAATCCTCGGCGGCCGACTGCACCGACGACAGACTCAACGACCCTTCGTCGGCCAACTCGCGGAGTCGGGAAGCGAACTCGACGTGGGCCGCGGGTATCGTCTCGGGCGGCGCGACGGTCATCGCCATCTCCTCGAAGTCGAATGTTCGGCCCGAGAGGGTCGCGCTCCCGCCGGACGAACTGAGTGCTAGCGCCGTGCCGTCGCGTTGCATCACTACGTCGTTGGCGGCCAGTTCGGTGTCGCCGAGTTGGATGGTCAGTCTGCTCCACTCCGACGCGCCGAGGGCAGTGACCTCCGACAGCGACGCGCCGTCTTGCAACAACTCGCCGCTTCCCGAGGGAACGACGCTTCCCACGGTTCCGGTGGCCGCTATCTCGTCGGCGACGAGTTGGCCGCCGGTCTCGACCGACCCGAGGAACGTCCGAACGCCAGCGTCCTCGCTGACGTTCGCGTCCGCGAGCGCCGAGACCAGCGACGATGCCGAGCGACTCTCGAACGCTTCGACCATCGCCGCCCGAACCGTCGCAAACGTCTCGGCGTCCGCGCCGTCCACGGCGACGCGCGCTTCACCTATCGACATCGGTTCTCCAGCGACCTCCGTCGACCAGTCGGTCGCTCGGAGGAGCATCGTGCCCTCGTCGAAGGCGAAGGTAGCGCGGCCGATAGAGGCGGTGATGCCGCCGAGACTGACGGATACGTCTGCTATCTGTAGCGGGTCGGTTTCCTGTGCGGATGCGTCGGCCGCCGCGCTCCCGACCCCACCGAGCGAGAACGTCGCGGCTGCGAGCATCGCGCCGAACTGACGCCGTTTCATGTTTCTCACGCCGGAGTGCTATTCCGGTTACTGAAATAAATCAACGATACTGTTTGAACTGTTCGGCGGAATAAGCCCCTTTTTCTACTCGGCAACTCGCGTAACTCTGGGTCGTATCGGAGTCTCGGCGGCGCTCGGACGGACTGGCGTACTCGGTCGATAACCGGCTGTTACAGTAAGCGGCCTGTCGTTAGGCAGGTCGTGAGTCGGTCCGAAATGCGCCCGCCGACGGAGATGCCTCCCCGTCTCAGTCGTCGGTCCCCGGTTCGACTTCCACCGGGTCGTCGCCGCGTTCGCCGGTCTGGAGGACGAAGGTGCGCTCTGGCGGCGGCGCGGCCCGGAGTTCGACGGTCTTGGCGAGGTAGTAGTACTTCCGGTTGCCTCGCTCGTAGTGGGCGACGAGACCGGCCTCCTCCATCTTCGAGAGGTGGTGAACCGCTGTCTTACCGTCCATGCCGACCGTCTCGGCGAGTTGGGTGACGTACTGGGGTTCGCGCGAGAGTTCCCGGATAATCCCGATTCGCGCTTTGCTCCCGAGGAGGTCGATGAGCGACACGATAGGACGGGTACGGTCTCCCGCACAAAAAGCGAATCGGCGGAATCGGTCCGGGTTCGGTTCGCGCCGAGACTACCTCGAACCGGGGCCGGACGCTATTAGACGCGCCGCCTCGTACCCGACGACATGGGGGACCGGGTTAACTTGCCCGACGACAGGGACCGACAGCGAACCACCGTGACCGACGGCTTCTTCGAGCGGGAAATTCACCTCTCGCGGCAGGCAACCGCCACGTTCCTCCGGGACTTGGCCGACCAAATCGAGAACGACACCAGCCTCACGCTCGCCTCCCAAGAGTGGGAGATACCCTTCGAGTACCGCGAACCGGTCGAAGTAGAAGTCGAGTTCGCGGGCGGCCGGGAGGCCGAGTTAGAAGTCGAGTTCGAGTTCACGGAACCCCGCGGCGGCGACGAACTCAGCGTGGAGTGAGAGGTCCGGGTCGGGAGCCGTGACTTCTCCGCTCGGTCATTCGTACCGGAGCGCGTCGATGGGGTCGGTCTTCGCGGCGCTCCACGCCGGGTACAGTCCCGCGACGACGCCGACCAAGACTCCCACCGCGACGGCGATGGCGAACCACTCGAAGGGGAGGACGAGGCTCAGGCCGATGTACTGGCCCGCGAGGTAGGCCCCGCCGACGCCGACCGGGATGCCCAGAATCGACCCGAACGTCCCGAGCAGGACCGCCTCCAGCAGGAACAACTGGAGTACGTCGCGGTTCTGCGCGCCGACGGCTTTCATGATGCCGATTTCCTTGGTGCGCTCGGTGACCGAGACGAGCATGATGTTGGCGATGCCGATGGACCCGACGACCAGCGAGATGACCGCGATGCCCGTCACGAAGTTGGTGAGCGTGGTCAGCAACTCCCTTAGTTGGTCCACGAGGTCTTGGTCGGTCTCGACCGAGAAGGCGTAGCTCTCGGGGACGAGTCGGGCCGCGTCCGAGTCGTTGGTCAGGTACGCCCGCACCTCGTCTTTGGCGTCGGGCACCGCGGCGAAGTCCTCGGCGACGACGGTCAGCGTCGGGTAGACGCGCTGGTTCTGGCCGGTCGCGGGACTCTCGATGGTCGTCCGGTAGAAGGGGTCGGTCGGCGTGAACACGAGGGGCTGGGACCCGCCGCCGAGTCCCTCGAAGGCCCCGCCTGCGGCCGAGGCGTTGAGCAGGCCGACGACCTCGGCATCGACCGACTCGCCGGAGGCGAGTCGGAGCGTGACGTTCGACCCGACCGAAAGCGTCGGGTCGAACAACTCGGCGGCCTGTCGGTTCACGACGATTTCGCGCTGGCCCTCGCGGAACGACCGACCCGCCGAGAAGTCGTCGGGGTCGAAGTTCGACGGCGAGGTGGCGATTACCTGTCGCTGAGCGACCGTCTCGCCGCCCGCCGAGATAGCCGCGGTGGGTACCACCCCCCGCGGGACGACCGACCCGACGCCCGAGAGGTTCCGGAGGCGGTCCATGTCGTGGGCGGTGAAGACCGGCTGTGCGCCTGCTCCCGGCCCGCCGTTCTGTCCCTCCGGCCCGGCCCAGACGTAGACGTTCGGCGTACGGTCGGCCCCGACCTGTCCGAGTACGTCGGCCCGGAGGCTGGTTCCGAGCGTGACGAAGGTGATGACTGCCGCGACGCCGATGACGACGCCGAGCGTCGTCAGCGTCGAGCGAAGCTTGTGGCTTCGGATTGCGCGCCAACTGAGGCGTAGGCTCTCTGCGAACTCCATCAGGGGAGGTCGGGTTCGACGCGCCGAGGAGAGTCGATTTCCTCGATTTTCTCGACGGTGCCGTCCAACACGTGAATCACGCGCTGGGCGTGTTCCGCGATGGGTCGCTCGTGAGTCACCATCAGAATCGTGTTGCCCTCGTCGTGGAGTCGCTGGAACAGGCCCATAATCTGTTTGCCCGTCTCTTGGTCCAAGTTCCCGGTGGGTTCGTCGGCGAGGATGATTGCCGGGTCCGCCGCCAGCGCGCGGGCGATGGCGACTCGCTGGCGCTGGCCGCCCGAGAGTTCGTTCGGCCGGTGGTCGCCTCGATTCCCGAGTCCGACCTGCGAGAGCAGGTCTTTCGCCCGGTCGATGCGCTCGCTCTTGCCGACGCCCTGAAAGACGAGAGGGAGAGCGACGTTCTCGGCGGCGGTGAGTTTCGGCATGAGGTTGAACGTCTGGAAGACGAAGCCGATTTCCTCGCCGCGGGCCGTGGTTCGCTTCCGCTGGGAGATAGCCGACACCTCCCGGCCGTTGACCCACACCTCGCCCTCGGTGGGGGTGTCGAGACATCCGATGAGGTTCAGGAGCGTACTCTTGCCCGACCCGCTCGGTCCCATGACCGCGGTGTAGGACCCTCGCGGAATCGACAGGTCAACGCCGTCCAAGGCGTGGACTGGCTCGCCGAGGAAGTACGTCTTGCGCACGTCCCGGAGCGAGACGGCCTCCTCCCGTGGTTGCCCCTCCGAATCCCCCTGCTCGGTCCCCGCGTCGGACTCGGCGTCCGAGTCGCTGGCAGGCATTGTTCTGAGACTTACGGGAGGAATCGCCAAAACACTAGCGCCCGTTGCGCACCGAAACGTCCCGTTGGGTTCGGTCAGTCGGCGTCGTCCAGTGGGACCCGTCGCGTTCGTCGGGCCGAATCTCCTCGCGCCCGTTCGACCAGACTTTTCACCGCTCGCCGCGGAGGTAGCGATATGAAGACGACCGGCGGAAGCGACGCGGAAAAACGGGCGGCGGGCGAGAGCGCGGCCGAGGCGGTCGAAGACGGCACGGTGGTCGGTCTCGGCACGGGTTCGACCGCGGCCCACGCGATTCGGGCCATCGGCCGGAAGGTGGACAGCGGTCTCGACGTGCGCGGAATCCCGACCTCCTTCCAGTCGCGGGAACTGGCGAAGGAGGCCGCGATTCCGCTCACGAGTCTGGACGAGGCGAACGCGGTCCACCTCGCCATCGACGGGGCCGACCAGTTCTCGGGTCCGCATCTGGTGAAGGGCGGCGGCGCGGCCCACGCCCGCGAGAAAATCGTGGACGCGGCCGCCAACCGCCTGCTCGTGGTGGCCGACCCGAGCAAGGCCGCGGGCCAACTCGACCACCCGATTCCGGTTGAGGTCCTGCCCGACGCCAGAACGACCGTGGTCGACGACGTGCGGGCGCTCGGGGGGTCGCCCTCCCTCCGGACCGCCGAGCGAAAGGACGGCCCGGTCGTGACCGACAACGGCAACCTCGTGCTGGACTGCGACTTCGGGGAAATCGCCAACCCCGCGGAACTCGCAGACGACCTCTCGGGACTTCCGGGCGCGGTCGAACACGGCCTGTTCGTCGGGATGGCCGACGAGGTTCACGTCGGCACGGACGACGGCGTGGACGTGAAACGCTTCTGAGGTCGGATTTCGGGCGCGCAGGACTGCGCGCCCGAAATATCCCGCTGAGCGGCCACGAGCGGGCGGGGGCTTTCCGGGTCTTCGTCGCCACGATTCTGCCGGTCACGATAGTACTGCATAGCGAGCCGACAGCGACCAGAACCGGAGAACAACAAAATTATTGCCGAGAGAAATACGAAGATTGCTCGAAGAAAACTAAATAATCGCTTAAAGCGTACAGAACCAAGCCTCCGGCTACGTCGGAGAGTGCGCGATAAAAGAAACTGAGTAGCTCCCGGATTTAAAGGTCGCGGGGCTGGACAGTCTTTCGGTCGTTGGCCTCGGCGCGGCGGGCAGCCTCGTCGAGGAGTTCGTCGACGCGCTCGTCGAGGGCGTCGTAGAAGTCCGACGCCACGTTCTTGTCGTCCAGTGCGTCCTTGACAGCGGCTTTGACGATGAGGTCTGCCATACGACCTTTTCTTTCCTGCCACCCCTAATAAAGCTTCTCAAATTCTCGTGCGAACGGCCCCGTGTCGGTCACTTCCCGGTCATCTATCAAGAAGGCCAAAAAGTATAAATATAAGGCGGTTGTGTGGCCGCGGTTCGGCCGGGTCGGTGGATAGGAGTACGTAGAGCGCCCAGAGTCGGACATGCGCGAACTACTCGAAGCAGTCGCGGCGGGTGAGGTGAGTCCGGCCGACGCCGAGGCCCGACTCGCGGGGTACGCCACGGACGACGCCGGACGGTTCGACGCGGCGCGAGAGACTCGGAGGGGCGTCCCGGAGGCGATTCTGGGCGACGGCAAGACGCCCGAGGAAGTGGCGTCGCTGGCCGACACCGCCGTCGAGACCACCGGTCGGGCCGTCGTCACGCGGACCGACGACGACCAGCGCCGGGCGATACGCCAGCGACTCGCCGACGACCACCCCGACGCCGAGGTGACGGTCCACGACCGTGCGCGCGTCGTCGTCGTCCACGCCGACGACTACGGCCCGCCGGACCTCGACGCGACGGTGGGCGTCGTCACGGCGGGGACCAGCGACGCGATTCCGGCGGGCGAGGCCGCGGTCCTCGCCGACGAGATGGGCGCGAGCGTCGAGCGAATCGAGGACGTGGGGGTCGCGGCGCTGACCCGCATCGTGGACCAACTCGACCGACTCCGCGAGGCCGACGTGCTGGTCGTCGCCGCCGGACGGGAAGGCGCGCTTCCGACCGTGGTCGCGGGACTGGTGAACACCCCCGTCGTCGGCCTGCCGGTCTCGACCGGATACGGTTACGGCGGGGAGGGAGAGGCCGCACTGTCCGGGATGCTTCAGTCCTGTTCAGTGCTGTCGGTCGTGAACGTGGACGCGGGATTCGTCGCGGGCGCGCAGGCCGGACTCGTCGCCAGAGCCATCGACGGCGAGGGTAGCGACGGCGACACTGACGGCGACGACGGGAAACCGCCCGAGTAGCGATACTCCACCCGCCGTTACTCGCGGACAACGGGCGGTTTCTCTCGGCGGAGTTCGGCGGGAGGAACGAGTCGGTGGTCCAATTATCGAAAACGTTCTTTGGGTTTCGGAAAAAGAGACTCACAACTGGGAAGCATTTTTGGTGTTGCGTGACAAAGATTTGGACGCTGGCAGTTACCCTGCCAGATGAAACCCAATGCCAAAGTGTGACCACTGCGGCGCGCACGTCTCCGACCGATTCGCACGGGTATTCGCCGACGAGAACGGCCGCGTCCGCGCATGCGTGTCGTGTTCGGCGAACGCCGGAATCGCGGAAGTCGCGCGCCAACGCGCCAGAGAGGCACGAGCATAGCCCGCACAACGGGCGGGAATCGAAACGCTAAGAACCACCACGCGAAGCCTGTAAGGCGTGTCGGTCCACTGGGTCTACATTATCGAGTGCGACGACGGCAGTTTTTACACCGGTTACACCACCGACGTAGAGCGCCGCGTCCGCGAACACGACCGCGGCGAGGGCGCGAAGTACACCCGCGGCCGAACCCCGGTCGAACTCGCCCACCGCGAGCGGTTCGACTCGAAGTCGGCGGCGATGTCCCGCGAGTACGAAATCAAGCAGATGTCTCGGGCCGAGAAAGAGCGGTTGGTCGAGGACGAGGGGTGACTACTCACGCTAACGGGTCGTCCTCGGGCACCGACGCCGGGAGGCCGACCAACTCCGCGCTCCGTTCCCACAGTCGCTCGCGCAACCCCGCGTCGGCGGCGGCCGACGCGGGGGTCGCTCGCTCGCGCCGGTCGAAGTACGCGCCGGACGCGTCGGCCACCTCCTCGCTGGTTACGAGGTAGGCCAGCGCGTCGGCGGCCCCTTCGACGCTCTCGAAGGGACCGACGGGCGCGATGCTGGCGACCAGTGACGCGGCGGTCGTGAACGCCCGCGAGAACCCCGTCGCGTTCCGAACGAGATTGGTGTTCGGAATCCATCCGGGATGGACGCAGTTTGCGGTCACGCCGGACTCGGCGAGTCGCTCGGCCAACTCGACGGTAAACAGGACGTTCGCCAGTTTCGAGTCGGCGTAGGCGTCGAGTCCGTCGAAGTCCTCGCCCCGGACGACCGATTCGAGGTCGGCCAGCGACCCGTCCTCGTGGAGTGCGCTACTCGTAGTGACGACTCGTGCGGGCGCGCTCTCGCGCAAGCGCGAGGCGAGCAGGTTCGTGAGCAGGAACGGCGCGAGGTGGTTGACTGCGAAGGTGAGTTCGACGCCCTCGTCGGTCGTCCGGCGTTCGCTATGGGAGGTCCCAGCGTTGTTCACCAGTACGTCGAGGCGGTCGTAGTCGGCCCGGACCTCGCGGGCCAACTCCCGAACCGCGTCGAAGTCCGCGAAGTCGGCCCGGTAGAACTCGCCCGCGCTCTCGGGATGAGCGCGCCGGACTTCCGACAGGACTTCTCGTCCGGCCTCGCGGTCCCGTCCAGTGAAGAGAACCGTCGCGCCTCCCTCGGCGAGTCGCAGGGCCGCCTCTCGGCCGATACCGCTCGTCCCGCCGGTGAGGAGGACGACTCGGGCCACGTTCAGTCGTCCGCGTCGGCCTCGGCCTGTTGGCCCTCCGGGTCTGCGGTCTCCTCGTCCACCCCGGCGTCGGGCGCGGTCACGTCCGGGTGGATGAAGGCGTACTCGACGGCCTGCTCGCCGAGTTTCCGGACGCGCTCTTCGATTGACTCGTCCACGATTTCGCCGTCCTCGATTTTGTCCCGCGCGTTCCGGATGCCGACCTGATGGGGCAGGACCCACGCGTGGACGCCGCGTGCGGTCACGCGCATGTGGTCGAGCGTGCTGGCGAACGACCCGCCGCCAGCGACCGTGAGCAGGCCGACGGTGGTGTCCTCGTACTCGTCGAAGCTACAGTAGTCGTGGACGTTCCGGAACGCCGACGAGTACGACCCGTGGTAGACCGGACTGCCCCAGATGACCGAATCCGCGTCCCGAATCTTGCGCTTGAGTTCGGTCGCTTCCGGCGGTTCGTCCTCGTCGGGGTCGAAGACGGGCAGGTCGTACTCGCGCACGTCGAGCAGTTCGGTCTCGGCACCGCGTTGCTCGGCGGCGTCGAGGACGTGTCTCAGGGCCGCGCGGGTGTAACTTCCGTCCCGCATACTTCCGGCGAGAGCGACGACGACAGGGGTCTGTTTCATCTTGGACGAGAGTAGGGGTCTAGAGGGGAAAACAGTTTCCGGAACCACATTTTTGTAAAAATTTAGACTTTTCTGGCGCGCTCAGTCCGCGGCGTCCTCGACGCTCCGGGTCGGCGCGTCGAGCGGCGACCCGACGCCGAGGACCGCCAGCGACCCGACCACCAGAATCGCGCCGAACAGACCGATGGTCGGGACGATTCCGAGCGCGTCGGCGAGTCGGCCCGCCCCGAGTTCGAAGGGGACGGTGACGAGGTTGTAGACCATCCCCGCGGTACTCAGCACCGTCGCGCGCCCGACCGACTCCACTCGGTCGTTGATGTACTGGTTCGCCAGCGGCATCATCACGCTCCGAGAGCCTCGCATCACGAGAAAGACCGGAATCGCCGCGGCCGGGAGGAGCGCGATGACGACGAACAGCGCGCCGAGCAACGGCGGCGCGACGGAGAACCACCGTCGGATGCCGACGACCCTTCGAATCCAGTCGGTCCGGTAGCTGACCGCGGCGGCGACGGCCGTGAACCCGCCGTAGAGCCACCCGAGAGCGCTGACCGACAGGCCGAGCGTCTCGACGCCGAACGGTTGGACGAAGAAGTTGACGCCCCAGTAGACCCCGAAGAAGAGACCGAGGTAGAGAACGAACGACCGGAGCGGCGGTTTCGAGAACCGCTCGCGGACGATTGGAAGCGCGTCCAAGACAGTGAATCGCTCGGCGTCGGCGTCGTCTCCCTTTCCGGGCGTCGATTCGGGAAACGACAGCAGGACCGGGACGCTCGTCGCGGTCACGGCCGCCGACGCGAGGTAGGCCGCGGGCATCCACGCCTCGGCGATGTACCCTCCGAGAACGCCGGTTGCACCCATCACGACGTACATGACGGCGTTGCCCCGCCCGCGGACGCGAGCGAAGTCGTCCTCGTCCATCCGGGCCTTCAGCGTGTCGTAGAGCCACGCGTCGGCGGTTCCCGACCGGAACGTCGAGGCGAACGCCCAGAACGCGAACACCACCGCGAAGTGGACGAATTTGTGAGAGACTGCCATCGCCACCTGCGCGACGGTGATGGCGACGCTGGCGACGAGCAGACTGTTCCGGCGGCCGATTCGGTCGCCGACGACGCCGGTCGGAATCTCGAACAGGACCAGACCGGCCCACCAGATGGCGTCCACGACGCCGACCAGCGCGTAGGACTCGACGTTGACCTTCACGTAGTAGTACCAGATGGGCGTGGCGAACCCGGCGGCCATCGCCGCTCGATAGAGGTAGTACTTGGCGACGTGGCCCGTCGGTCGAGTCGCGTCCGGTCTCACGTCCGGCGCTACAGGTCCGGGCTACAAAACTGTCGGCGGAAGCGAGTTTCTGTAGAAGAGCTTGCAGGTTCGTGTGAGAGAGCCACGCGGTGGTTTTTTCGGCGGGGGTAGCGACGGTTGGAGTATGGAGACGCCGATTTCGTTCGGGACCGACGGTTGGCGAGCGACGCTGGACGAGTTCACCGCGCCTCGGGTCCGCATGGTCGGACAGGCGGTCGCAGACTACCTCCGGGAGGTGGAGGGCCGCGAAGGGGGAACCGTCGCAGTCGGCTACGACGCCCGCGAGACTTCGCGCGGGTTCGCCGAGGAACTCTGCCGGGTGCTGGCGGCCAACGGCTTCGACGCCCTGATTCCGCCGCGAGACTGTCCGACGCCGCTGGCGGTGTGGACCATCGCCGACCGCGAGTTGGCCGGTGCGCTGGTCGTCTCGGCGAGTCACAACCCGCCGAACTACAACGGCGTGAAGTTCTTCCCCCACGACGCCGCGCCCGCCCTGCCGGAAGTCACCGACGAAATCATGGCCCGAATCGGGGAACCCCGCGCGCTCCCCGAGGAGGAACACGGGAGCGTCCGCGAGGAGGACCTGCTGGAGGCCTACGCCGACCACGCCTTCGAACTCGTCGGCGTCGGTCCCGACGCCGACGCGGACTTGGCGGGCCTCGAAGTCGTCTACGACGCGATGCACGGGTCGGGCCGCGGGTTCACCGACGAACTGCTCGAACGCGCCGGTGCGACCGTCCACCGGCGGCGGTGCGAGCAGGACCCCGACTTCGGCGGCACGAACCCCGAACCCAGCGCCGAGAACCTGCAGGGTCTCGCGGAGGAAGTCCGCGAGCGAGACGCCGACCTCGGCATCGCCAACGACGGCGATTCGGACCGAATCGCCGTCGTGACGCCCGAGCGAGGTTTTCTGGACGAGAATCTCTTCTTCGCGGCCACCTACGACTACCTGCTCGAAGACGACTCGGGTCCTGCGGTCCGGACCGTCTCGACCACGTTCCTCGTGGACCGCGTGGCCGAGGCCCACGGCGAGGACGTGGTGGAGACCGCAGTCGGCTACAAGTGGGTCGCCGAGGCGATGAAAGACGCCGACGCGCTCGTCGGCGGCGAGGAGTCGGGCGGATTCTCCATCCGGGGCCACGTCCGGGAGAAAGACGGCGTGCTGATGGCGCTACTCGCCGGAGCGGTCGAGAGCGAGCGGTCCTACGACGACCGAGTGGACGCCCTGCTCTCCGAGTTCGGCGAGATTCACCAGCACAAGGTCAGCGTGGACTGCCCCGACGACCGGAAGCAGGACGTGCTGTCCGCTCTCGAAGCCGAACTCCCCGACGAGGTGGCGGGCGAGCGCGTCGAGAGAGTCAACGACACCGACGGGTTCAAGATTCTGCTCGAAGACGGGTCGTGGTTGCTGGTCCGGCCGAGCGGTACCGAACCCAAGATGCGCATCTACGCCGAGGCCGACAGCGAGGCCCGCGTCGAGGAACTACTGGACGAGGGCCGGGAGTTGGTCGAACCGCTGGTGTGAGACCAATCGGTTCGCCGGAAGGCCGAGATTATCGGTCGAACGCACGCGCTAACAGGGCAGACCAGTCGGGACGATTCGTCAGGACGCGGCCCTCTGAGTTTTTGACCTCCTCTCGGTGGCGTTCGGCTTCGGTCATGTCGGTAGCTGAGCAGTTGTCGTCGGTCACGGATTGCCCGATGATAGTCCGGATTCGTAAAATCTCGCATTTTAGTCTACTTTCTTACTCCGCCTCCCCGAAGTCGAGCAGTCCGCCGGGATTCGCGTAGTAGACGTACGCCAGTCCGAGTCCCAACGCCACGGCCAACACGCCGAGCAGGTCGCTCGCTCCGACCGAGAATCCGTCGGAAATCGTCACGTAGGCCATCACGAGGGCGAACGCGGTCCAGATGACGGCGACTCGTCGGCGTCGTTGTTCGTCCATGCGCGATAGGGGGCGTTCGGGGAAGTTGGTTCTGTTGGGACGGTCTCCGCGTTCGTCCGCGGCCGTATTCGGACGTGGCTCAGCAGTGTACGTATTTGTTTAAGAAACTATAGTCGTTGCTTAGTGGTTATAGAGAATTGTCTCTCGGTATCTATGGCCGACCCCTGCGTTTCGCGTGGAGCGACGGCACTGCTGGCGTTCGGACCCGCGGGCGAGTTCGAGACGGGGGACTGCTCCGTACAGCACCCTCCGCACCGCGACGGCAGACGATTCGGGACGGCTAGCTTCAGACTTGAACCAATCGGACCGCAACCGCACAGCACCGCAACCGCCCCGCCACCGCGGGCCACGCCCTCCCCAACCGACTCCCTCACTCCCTCCGGTCGTTCGGTCCTCCCTCGCGCGGGTTGGCGCGGACGTTTACGACCGCGCCAGCGCGCGCCGACGCCGTAGCGTCCGAACTGCCGACCCCGGTCAGTCCGCCCCGTCGTAGCGACCCCGGAGTCGGTCCCCGTCGCCCTCGACCGGCGTAATCTCGAAGCCCAGCGACTCGTAGAACGGTCGGACGCTCGGGTCGAACTCGGCGGTGAGTCGGCCGCGGCGTTCCGCCGCGGCGCGGACCAGCGCGGACCCGACGCCCTGCCCGCGCCGGGCGCGCCGGACCGCCACGGCGTCGACGTGCGCGCCGTCGTCCGGTGCTAGGAGAACCAGCGCGCCCAGAACCGGCGCGTCGTCGCCCTCGCTGGCTACCAGCACGTCCCCGGCGTCGGTTCGCTCGCCGAGGTTCGCGCGAACCTCCAGCATCGCGGCGTCGAGGACCCGGCGCACCCCGAGTCGGTCGTCGCGGGTCGCTTCGCGGACTGTGACCGACATCTCGCGTCCCGTCAGTCGCTCTCCCATTCGAGCGCCCGGTCCACCATCGCCAGCACGTCGTCCACCGAGGGGTGGTCTGACGGACTGTCGCCGCGGTGGACGGCGTGGAGTCGCAGGTCGCCGCCGCGGGCGTCCAGCACCGCCGTCTCGGGCATCCGGCCCACGAGGTCGATGCGCGCGCCGAGTCCGCCCAAGCGCGTCGGTTGGCCGTACTGCTCGCTCGCGGTCTTCTCCGCGTCGGCCACCAGCGCGTACGGCAGGTGAAACTTCTTCTGGAACTTCCGGGCCTTCCCCTTCGACTCGGGCAGGACCGACACCACCGCGGCGCTCCGGTCGCGGAATTCCCGGTAGCGGTCGGCGACCGCTTTCACCTGCTGGCGACACGCCCGCGAGTGATAATCGCGCTGGAACAGCACCACGAGCGCGTCGTTCTTCGGGTCGGCCGCGAGGTCCGCGAGTCGCAGGGGGTCCGGCCCGACCCCGGCGTTGGGCAACTCGAAGTCGAGGTCCGAGACGCCGAGGCGGTCCGGGACGCCGGGGTCGCCGGTTCGTCGCTCGGCGTCGGCTTCTTCGCTCCCGCCCTTGATGAGCCGCAGGACCTTCACGTGGTCGGTCTCGACGGGTTGGTCCTCGGGAACCGGGCGGCCGTCCACCATCACCGACACCTCGTGAGGGCTGAGGTCCACCTCGGCCAGCAGGTCGGCGTAGGTCGCGTCCTCGACTTCGAAGTCGTGGCTCCCTTCGCCGACGACTTCGACAGTGACGTTCATGCAGTAGGGTTTTCGCGGCGCAAGTGGTAAGCGTGTCGGGAATCGCGGCCGTGGGTTCGCTTTGGTCGTCTTCGGAGTCGGTTCGGTCGGTCTTCGTCAAGGGGAACAGGTCGGGGAAGCTAGCGACAGGCTTGAACCAATCAGACCGCACAGCACCGCACCCGCGCCGCCACCACGGACCACACGCCTCCCCAACCGATTGCGCGTCTCGCTCCCTCCGGTCACTCGATGTTTGCGAACGACGTTCACAAATCAGCGAGACGCGAAGCGTCTCGCAAGCCTCATCCCTCGCACGAGTTGGCGCGAGATGAACTCACGCCGGGGGACAACCCGCGTCCCCCGAGCAGTCGGCGCGGAGCGCCGACGACGCCAGCGCGCGCCGGAGTCGTCCGTCAATTCATTTGAAATCCGGTGTCTATTCATTCGAAATCCGGGGGCGGTCCCCCGAGCGCCATCGAGCGACTCACATCGTCGTCTCCGCATCGGAGTCCGAGCGCCGTTCCCGGCGTCGCTGATACCGACCCCACAGGCCGAGCGCGAACGCGCCGAGTCCGAACAGGAGGACGAAGAACTGCACGAGACCGCCGAGAATCGGGACGAATCCGACCACCGAGACGGCGAGCAGACCCACCACCAGCGCCGCCCACCGGTTGTCCGAGTCCGCGAGACCGAGCGCCCACCTTCCGAGCGCGAACGCGCCGTAGACGTACCCGAACCACAGCGCGAGCGGATAGAGCAGGATGACGAGCAGTCCGAGCGGAATCCCGACCAGCGAGACGAAAAACAGGGCCGCCAGTATCGGAATCCCGACGAACAGCGCGAGTCCGACGCCGCCCGCCCGCAGGGGACTCCCGGTCGCTCGCTCCGCCACGGTCTCGGAGAACCGCGGCAGGAGCAGCAGGACGACTGCCCCGAGGACGAGATTCACCAGAAAGCCGTACACCCACCCGACCCAGTTGGGGACCAGCGGTCCGTCGAACCCGACGTTCACGCCGAGGTCCGAGTCCTGCCGGACTTCGCCGTCGATTCGGGAACCCTCGGCCCGGTCTAAGTTCCCGTCGTACACGAAGTCGCCGCCGACGACCGCACTCGACCCGAGGGTGACGCTCTCCGCGCCGACCCGAACGTCCTCGCCGACTTCGCCGTTCAGGACGACGTTGCCCGCTCCGGTCTCCAATTGGCCGCCGACCCGCGCGCCCTGCGCGAGGAGGACGTTGCCGCCGACGGCGCTGGCGTCGCCGGTCACGGTCCCGTTGATTCGGACGTTGCCAGCGACGGCGTTCAGGTCGCCGTTCACCCGGCCGTTCACGAAGACGTTGCCACCGAAGGCGTCGAGGTTGCCGTTCACCGTCCCGCGGACGATTACCGTGCCGCCGAACGCCGACAGGTCGTCGTCGACGGTCTCTCCCTCTTCGACGACGACGGTGCCGCCGGTCCGGGTCTCGTCGGCCGCGACCGGCGCGGGCACCGCGGCGACGACCAGCAGAACCGCGACGGCGAGTGCGAATCGCTTGTCCATGGGAGACCTATCTGTCGCCCGGAAGATAGTAATTACGTGATTGACCACCGACTCCGGGGTTAAGCCCTCCTACGCGAGTCTGCGGTCGGCCCGCGCCCGCGGGCCGACCGCGAGTAATCCCCAGTTCGGCCTGCGGGAACCTCGTGGTGTTTAAGACCGGCAAGCACCTCGTTTTCCACATGAGCGAGGTCGAAAACGAGGCCGACGACGCGGCCGAATCAGCGGACGCGGCCGAATCAGCGGACGCGGCCGAATCAGCGGACGCGGCCGAATCAGCGGACGCGGCCGAATCAGCGGACGCGGCCGAATCAGCGGACGCGGCCGAGTCCGACGAGGTGGCCGACGCCGGGCGGGACGAGATTTGGATAGAGAAGTACCGACCCGAGACGTTGGACGAGGTGGCGGGCCACGACGACATCACGGCCCGACTGAAACGCTACGTGGAGCGCGACGACCTTCCGAACCTCCTGTTCTCGGGACCGGCGGGCGTCGGGAAGACGACCAGTGCGGTCGCCATCGCCAAGCAACTCTACGGCGACGACTGGGAGCAGAACTTCCTCGAACTCAACGCCTCCGACCAGCGCGGCATCGACGTGGTTCGGGACCGCATCAAGAACTTCGCGCGGTCGTCGTTCGGCGGGTACAACCACCGCATCATCTTCTTGGACGAGGCCGACTCACTCACCTCTGACGCACAGTCGGCGCTCCGCCGGACGATGGAGCAGTTCTCGTCTAACACCCGGTTCATCCTCTCGTGTAACTACTCCTCGAAGATTATCGACCCCATCCAGTCGCGGTGCGCGACGTTTCGGTTCGGCCCGATTTCCGAGGAGGGGGTCGCCGAGCAGATTCGGGAGGTCGCGGCCGAGGAGGACATCGAAACGACCGAGGACGGCGTGGACGCGCTGGTCTACGCCGCCGACGGCGACATGCGCAAGGCCATCAACGCGCTTCAGGCCGCGGCCGTGATGGGCGAAGTCGTGGACGAGGACGCGGTGTTCACCATCACCAGCACGGCCCGTCCCGAGGAGATAGAGAAGATGGTCACGCACGCTATCGAGGGCGACTTCACGAAGGCGCGAAAGGTCCTCGACGACCTGCTCACGAACAAGGGGATGGCGGGCGGCGACATCATCGACCAACTCCACCGGTCGGTGTGGGAGTTCGACTTGGACGACGAGGCCACCGTGCGCCTGATGGACCGCGTGGGCGAAGTGGACTACCGAATCACCGAGGGCGCGAACGAGCGAGTCCAGTTGGAGTCACTGCTGGCGTCGCTGTCGCTCGAAGACCGTTAGCCTCGGACTGGGCCGAAACAATCGCTCGTTTCGTCGGCGGTGGCGTTCGAGAAAACAGCTGTCGCCGAGAAAGCCCGCGTTGCTCCGGAAAACGGTCCGCAACGGCCGACTCGCTTTTACTCCGAAGGCCCGTATCCTGCGAGGAGTACATCATGGGACGGTATCCACGCAAGGCACGGGGCGCGCAGGTGAAGTGTATCGAGTGTAACGCGCCCGTGGTCAAGACGATAGACGGTCGTTTCGCCTGCGTCAGTTGCGGGTCCGAACCGCTCAGCGAGCGGTCGGACCCCACGGTGTCGGTCTCGGAGGACACCGCGTCCCCTGCGGACGACTGAACGTCTCTCGCTCGCCCGAATCAGACTTTTGTCGCTGGTCGTCCAATTGCTGGTCATGAGTCACGGCGCTCTCGCTCCGACGACCGACAGTCCCGACGCCGCGCTATCATGACCCCGGACGCGCCCATCCGCACCGAGTCGCTGACCAAGCGGTACGGCGACGACGCCGCGGTCCGGGACCTCACCTTCTCGGTCGAGCGCGGGGAGGTGTTCGGCTTTCTCGGGCCGAACGGCGCGGGCAAGACTACGACGATGCAGATGCTGACGACGCTGACTCGGCCCACCTCCGGCGAGGCGTGGGTCGCCGGGGAATCGGTGCGCGACCGGGACGCGGTGGTCGGTCACCTCGGGTACCTGCCCGAGGAACCGCCGATTCACGACGAACTCACCGGCCGCGAGCAACTGGAGTACGTCGCGGGACTCCGGGACCTGCCCGAGACCGAAGCGAGCGAGCGCATCCGCGAGTTGCTCGCGCGATTCGACCTCGCGGGCGACGCCGACGACCGCATCTCGACCTACTCGAAGGGGATGAAACAGAAGACCGCGCTGATTCAGGCGCTGGTCCACGACCCCGACGTGCTGTTTCTGGACGAACCCACCTCGGGACTCGACCCGCGGGCGGCCCGGACCGTCCGGAATCTGGTCTCGGAGGTGCGCGCGGAGGGGATGACCGTCTTCCTCTCGACGCACATCCTGCCGGTCGTGGAAGAACTGGCCGACCGCGTGGGCGTCCTCCACGAGGGCCGACTCGTGGCCGAGGGGTCGCCCGAGTCGCTGACCCACCGGGCGGAGTCGGGCGAGGAGTCCACCCTCGAAGAGGTGTTCCTCGAAGTCACCAGCGAGCGTCCGGAGGACGCCGCGAGTTCGGAAGACGAACCGTCGGAGTTCGCGCGATGAGGTCGCCGAACGCCTCGCACGCGGTCCGAATCGCCCGCGTCGAGGTGCGCCGGAGCGTCCGGGCGGTCCGGTCGAGCAACACCCGGACCGCCGCGTTCGGGATTGCGCTCCTGTTCTGGGTCGCCCTGCCGACGGTCGGCGGGGGGTACGTGGCCTACCGACTCGGGCGGGCGCTCCCCGAGGTGCCCGCGGCGGTTCCGGTCCTCGACTTCGTTCGCGGCGCGAGCGCGGTCGGGTGGGTTGGTCTCGCCGCACTTGCGGCGGCCCGGACCGCGGGCAAGAAGGGCGAACTCGACTCGCCCGAGGGGATTCTGACGACCGTTCCGGCGCGGGACGCCGCGCTCGGCCTCCTGCTGGCGGAGTACGCCCGGATGGCGCTGGTCGCGGCGATTCCGGTCCTGACGGTTGCCACCGCGCTCGCGGTCGGCGCGGGTGCGGTCGCTCCGCTGGCGGCGATTCCGGCGACGGCGGCGCTCGTCCTCGCGGTGGCGCTCTCGCTCGGCTTTCCGGTCGGCATCGGCGTCAAGTGGGCCACGCTCAGGTCGCCGTGGTTGGCCCGCCACAAGACCGCCCTGTTGGTCGTGGCGTTCGGTCTCTACTTCCTCGCCGTGACCTCCCGAGCGCTCGACGACGTGGTTTCGTTCCTCCAGCGCGCGCTCGGGGACACGCCGATGGCGTGGTTCGGCGACGCCGCCCTGCTCGGCCTGCCGGGTATCGAGGCGGTGCCGACCCACGCGCTCGGCGCGGCGGCGCTGGCGGCGGTCCTCGTTCCGGCGCTGGCGGCGGCCGGGATTCGGTCGGCGACGGCGCTGTGGTACGCCGACCGCGCGCGACCCGACTCTACCGAAGATGACCGCGCCTCGCTCGCGCGCGGCGCGGGCGAGGCGCGTGAGACGCGCGAGCGCGGAACTACGGGAACGGACGCGGGCGCGCTTGCAGGTACGGACTCGCATGGTCCGTCCGCGCCCGCGACGGCCCGCGAGACGCGCGCGAGCGTCGGCGAGCGCGCGCTCGCCCCGTTTTCGCCGCTCCTCGCCCGGCCGACCCGAACCGTAACGCTGGCGGTGTGGCGGCGGACCCGGCGCGCGCCGATTCGCATCCTCTACGTCGCCTACCCGCTGTTCTTCCTCTACGCGCCGCTTCGGACCGCCTTCGAGTCGGGCGTGCCGACCACTCTGCCGGTGCTGGTCGCGCTCTACGGCACGTGGGCGGTGGGCGCGCTGGCGTTGAACCCCCTCGGCGACGAGGGGTCGGTCCTGCCGACGACCCTGCTGTCGGGCATCGACGGCCGCCAGTTCGTCGCCGGGCACGTCCTGTCGGCGGCGCTGGTCGGCGTCCCCGTCGTCACGATGGCGACCGGCGCGGCGGCCGCGCTGAGTCCGCTCGCGCCGACCGACGCGCTGGCGCTGACCGCGGCCAGCGCGCTCCTCGTGGTGGCCGGGACGGTGCTGGCGGTGGGCGTCGGCGTCCTCTTCCCGCGGTTCGGCACGGTCGAGGTGTTCCGGAGCAGGGAGGTCACGATGCCGAGCAAGGGCGCGTTCGCGGCCTACTCGCTGGCGCTTCTCGGCGGCGGCGTCGGCGCGATGGTCGCGGCGGTGGAACCGGTCGCCGGGTTGGTCGGCGCGCTAGTCGGCGTCTCGCAGGTCGTCGTGCGAGTAGTGGGTGGCGCGATGGCGGTCCTCGTCGGCGCGGTGGGACCGGTGGTGGCGTACCGGTGGGCGGTGCGGAAGTTCGAGGGGTATGCGCTGGATTGACACGGCGTCGCAGGGACGGGGTCCCGTTGCGGGAATCATATGGGTATTTTTAAGATAGGTAAATATTGCTAAAGCAAATGTATATAATTGCAGTCATCCACGCCGCCGACGCCGGGAGCGGGTCACAACCTCCGTTGCGGAACTGTTTTACCCGTTCGTTGGCGAAATACGCATAATAATGAGTGAACTCGAAGAGGAGTACCGCCTCGACTATTTCGAGGAGGAGGGCTTCGTCAGGAAGGAGTGTACCGACTGCGGTGACTTCTTCTGGACGCGCGACACCGAGCGAGAGACCTGCGGCGAACCGCCCTGCGAGAACTACCAGTTCATCGACGACCCCGGCTTTCCGGAGGCTCACACGCTCGAAGAGATGCGGGAGGCGTTCCTCTCGTTCTTCGAGGACAACGACCACGAGCGCATCGACCCCTACCCGGTCGCCGCGAACCGCTGGCGCGACGACGTACTGCTGACCCAAGCGTCCATCTACGACTTCCAACCGCTCGTCACCTCGGGCGAGACGCCGCCGCCCGCCAACCCCCTCACCATTAGCCAACCCTGCATCCGGATGCAGGACATCGACAACGTGGGCAAGACCGGCCGCCACACGATGGCGTTCGAGATGATGGCCCACCACGCGTTCAACGCCCGCGAGGACATCGAGGACCCCGACCAGTACGCCTATCAGGGCGAAGTCTACTGGAAGGACGAGACGGTCCAGTACTGCGACGAGTTCTTCGAGTCGATGGGCGCGGACCTCGAAGACATCACCTACATCGAGGACCCGTGGGTCGGCGGCGGCAACGCCGGACCCGCTATCGAAGTCATCTACAAGGGCGCGGAACTCGCCACGCTGGTCTTCATGTCGATGGAACAGGACCCCGACGGCGAGTACGAGATGAAAGACGGCAACCGGTACTCCAAGATGGACACCTACATCGTGGACACCGGGTACGGTCTCGAACGCTGGACGTGGGTCTCGCAAGGCACCCCGACCGTCTACGAGGCGGTCTACCCCGAGATGATAGGGTTCCTGAAGAACAACGCGGAAATCGAACACACCGACGAGGAAGAGACGTTGGTCCACCGCGCCTCGAAACTCGCGGGTCACATGGACATCGACGAGGCCGAGGACATGGAGGCCGCCCGCGACAACATCGCCCGCGAGTTGGACGTGTCCACCTCGGAACTCGAAGCCCTGCTCGAACCCCTCGAAGACATCTACGCCATCGCCGACCACTGTCGGACGCTGGCGTACATGCTCGGCGACGGCATCGTCCCCTCGAACGTCGGCACGGGGTATCTCGCCCGGATGGTCCTCCGGCGGACCAAGCGCCTGTGTGACAACGTGGGCGTGGACGCCCCGTTGGACGAACTCGTGGACATGCAGGCCGAGCGACTGGGTTACGAGAACCGCGACACGGTTCGGGACATCGTTCGCACGGAGGTCGAGAAGTACCGCGAGACCCTCGAACAGGGCGGCCGCCGGGTCGAACGCCTCGCCAAGGAGTACGCCGAGAAGGGCCAACCCATCCCGACCGACGAACTGGTCGAACTCTACGATTCGCACGGCATCCAACCCGACATGGTCGAGGAAATCGCGGCGGACTTTGGCACGAAGGTCGAGGTGCCCGACGACTTCTACAGCGTCGTCGCCTCCCGCCACGACTCCGGGCAGGCCTTCGAGGAGGAAGAGGACGAAGACGACAGACTCGCCGACCTGCCCAAGACCGAACGCCAGTTCTACGAGGACCAGTACGGCACCGACTTCGAGGCGGTCGTCCTCGACGTGTTCGAACGCGACGGCGAGACCGTGGACGGCGAACCTGTCTACGACGTGGTTCTCGACCAGACGATGTTCTACCCCGAGGGAGGGGGCCAGCCTTCGGACCGCGGGACGCTGACCACCGACGAGAAGAGCGTGCAGGTCAGCGACGTGCAGGTCGAAGACGGCGTCGTCCTCCACCGGACCGACGACGAGGTAAGCAAGGGCGACATCGTTCGCGGGAAGATAGACCGGGAGCGTCGGCGTCGGTTGATGCGCCACCACACCGCGACCCACATCGTCGTCCACGCCGCCCGCGAGGTACTCGGCGACCACATCCGGCAGGCGGGTGCCCAGAAGGGTATCGACAGTTCCCGTATCGACGTGCGCCACTACGAGCGCATCGACCGCGAGACCAAAGAGGAAATCGAGATGGTCGCCAACGAACTCGTGATGGAGAACACGTCGGTCCAACAGGAGTGGCCCAACCGCCACGAGGCCGAAGAGGAGTACGGATTCGACCTGTACCAAGGCGGCATCCCGGCGGGCCAGAACATCCGTCTCATCCACGTCGCCGAAGACGTGCAGGCCTGCGGTGGGACCCACGTCCGGCGGACCGGCGACGTTGGGACCATCAAGATTCTGAACACCGAACGCGTCCAAGACGGCGTGGAACGCCTCACCTTCGCCGCGGGTGAGGCCGCTATCGAGGCGACCCAGCGCACCGAGACTGCGCTCGCGGAGGCCGCCGACGTTCTCGACGTGGCCCCCGAGGAAGTGCCCGAGACCGCTCAGCGGTTCTTCGACGAGTGGAAGGACCGCGGCAAGCAAATCGAAGACCTCAAAGAGCAACTCGCCGAGGCCCGAGCCTCGGGCGGCGGCGGTGGCCAAGAGGTCGAAGTCGGCGACACCGTGGCCGTCGTCCAGCGACTCGACGGCGATATGGACGAACTCCGGGCGACCGCCAACGCTCTCGTGGAGGAGGGCAAAATCGCAGTTCTCGGAAGCGGCGCGGACGGCGCGACGTTCGTGGTCGCGGTCCCCGAGGGCGTCGCCGTCAACGCTGGCGAAGTCGTCGGCGAACTCGCCCGGAAGGTCGGCGGCGGCGGCGGCGGTCCCGCGGACTTCGCACAGGGCGGCGGTCCCGACGCCGAGAAGTTAGACGACGCACTGGACGAGGCCCCCGACGTGCTGAAGCAGGTCCAGAACGCCTGATACATCGACGTTCGAACAACCGACGAAGGCGGTCGAGAACCGCACATCCGTTCTCTTTCGGCCGCTCACTCCGCGATTATCAACGATTATACTTTGATGGATATTTATATAATCGCCATTCGTTATCGGACCTAAATGGCACGCGAAAGGGTGGTTGTGAACGCGCGGCGGTGTCCGAGGAACGTCCGAACGACCGACCAGTGGGGGACCCACCCGTGAGCGACGATAGCCGACTCGCGGGCGTACTCCGGCGCGTCCTCCCCGACGCGGTGCGCGAACGCTACTTGGCGAAGTTCGCGCTCGCGCTCGTCGTCCTCGCGCTCCTGACGGGCGCGCTCGGCCTGTACACGTACGACCGGACGAGCGCGCAACTCCACGAGCAGGTGGACGACGAGTTGCTCACCGTCGCGGAGTTGGAGGCCCATCAACTCAGTTCGTGGTACGCCGAACGAAAGCAGACGGCCCGGATGCTCTCGAACGACGCCGTGATGCGGACCGACGACTACGAGCGTCTCGACATCCTTCTCAACGCCAAACTCCGGAGCCTTCCCGAGGAGGTGCGCGCGATTCACGTCGTGGACACCGAGTCGGCCGAAGTCGTCCAGAGTACCGAGTCGGAGATGCAGGACTCCAGACTTCAGACGCCGTGGCGCGACCGGATGTCGTCGATAGAGACCGCGGCGACCGTCTTCGTCTCCGCGCCGTACCGAAGCGACGGCGAGGCGACTATCGCGTTCGTCAGTCCAGTCCTGAACCAGCAAAACAGGACGGTAGTGCTGGAAGTGGACGCCGGAATCGTATCCAACCACCTTCGAAGCCCCTACAACGACAGTTACGCGCAGGTCGTCAACGGCAACGGGACCGTCGTCCTCGCCCAGCGCGAGGGGCGCATCCTCGACACGTACACCGACGACTCGCAAGCCCTCGAACGGGGTCGAAAGGCGCTCTCGGGGACCGTGAAGGCCGACGCGAGTGAAGGGCTACTGAACGAGCGACACGTCGTCGCGTACAAACCGGTCGAGAACACCGACTGGGTCGTCCTCGTACACGCGCCTAACCGGGTCGCCTACAGCGTCGTCACCGACGTTCGGACGAGCATCGTCGTCCTCGTCGGCGCGGTGATACTCGGCTTAGGTCTCATCGGCGCGACCCTCGGGCGCAACACGGTCAACGCGCTCCAGTCGGTGTCCGCCGACGCCGCGTCCATCGCGGAGGGTCGACTCGACGTGGACCCCGAGCGGTCGCACCGGACCGACGAAATCGGTACGCTACAGGACTCGTTCGTGGCGATGCAGTCGTACCTGAACACGGTCGCGGCGCAGGCAGAGGCGCTCGCGGCCCAAGACTTCGACGCCGACGTTCTCGACGAGGAGGTTCCCGGCGAGTTCGGCGAGACCCTCGCCGAGATGCAGTCGGACTTACAGCGACTCATCACCGAGACCGAACGGGCGAAGGCCGAGGCCGAGAGCGCCAAGGACGACGCCGAGCGAGCGAGACGCGAGGCCGAGGCGCTCAACGAGTCGCTCGAACGCAAGGCCGCGGAGTTCGGCGAGGTGATGGAGGCGGCGGCGTCGGGCGACCTGACCCGCCGGATGGACACCGACAGCGAGAGCGAGGCGATGGCCCGCATCGCCGAGGAGTTCAACGCCATGATGCTCTCGCTCGAAGAGACGCTGGTTCGGATTCAGGAGTTCGCCGACTCGGTTGACGAGTCGAGCGAGCGCGTGGTCGAGAACGCCGAGTCGGTCGAGAACGCCAGTCGGGAGGTCAGCGAGTCGATGCAGGACATCTCGAAGGGTGCCACCGAGCAGACCGACAATCTGGACCAAGTGGCCAGCGAGATGGACGACCTCTCGGTCACGGTCGAGGAGATTGCGGCGTCGTCCGACGAGGTGGCCACGACCTCCCAGCAGGCCGCCGAAGTCACCGAGTCGGGGAGCGACCACGCCGCCGACGCCCTCGGAGAGATGGACGAAATCGAGCGCACGGCCGACGAAACGGTCGAGGAAGTCGAGCGCCTCGACCGGGAGATGGAGGAAATCGGCGACATCGTGGGGGTAATCGACGACATCGCCGAACAGACCAACCTGCTCGCGCTCAACGCCAACATCGAGGCCGCTCGCGCTGGCGAGGCCGGTGAGGGCTTCGCGGTGGTCGCCGACGAAATCAAGAGCCTCGCCGAGGAGACGGCGACGGCGACCCAGAACATCGAGGCGCTCATCGACGAGGTGCAGACCGCGACCGACCGAGCGGTCGCCGACATGCGCGAGATGGGCGACCGCATCTCGGACGGGACCGAGACGGTCGAGTCGGCCCTGACCGCGCTGGACGAGGTGGGCGAGTACGTCGAGGACGCGAACGCGGGCATCCAGTCCATCAACGACGCCACGGACGAACAGGCCGCCTCGACGGAGGAGGCCGTGGCGATGGTGGACGAGGTGGCCTCCACCAGCGAGCAAGCGGCGTCCGAGGCCGAGTCGGTGGCGGCGGCGGCCGAACAGCAGACGGCCGCGGTGACGGAAATCACCGAGAGCGCCCAGCGACTCTCGGCGCGTTCGGACGAACTCAGCGAGATTCTCGCCGGGTTCGACCTCGAAGTCGAGTCGTCGGCCGAATCGGAGACCGGTCCGACCGCCGAGACGTTGGCCGACGGCGGACCCACCGACGACTGGGAGTTCGGCGACCGAGACGGCGACTCGGCCGACGAGTAGGTCGGGTCTGGGTCGGACGCCGACGCCTCCGCTCGCACCGACCGGTCGGTGACTCGTCTCACGATTGGTTACCCTTCTCATGTGTCCGATTCTACAACACGCTCAAGTGGGAGGAGTCGCAACACTTCCAACGGAGTCTAACAGTGACGACCGACGAGTCCTCGTTACGCGAATCCGGTAGCACGCCGTCCGACGACACCGACCAACTCCGCTCGTCGCCCGCGGACGACGCGGACGAGGTTCGTTCGGCGGGTGGCGGTGGTTTGCGTGCGATACCAGACGACGAATCCATCGACGTACCCGACGACCCCGTTCGAATACCAGACACGGAGTACGACGCGTCCGACCGCGACCTCAAACGGGCGCTCGACGATTTCTACGCGGACTGACGCGGGCCTATCGGTCGAACAGCCAGCGTTTGGCCTGCGCCACGACAGACCGGCGGCGACGGGCCAACCGCCGAGTGAGCGCGTCGTTCACTCGGCGGAGCCGTGCGTTCTGGGTCTCCAGACGCTGAACCTCCTCGCGGAGTCGCCGACGGTCGGCGTCGAGTTCGTCGTAGACCCGCGCGAGTTCCCCGTCGGAGCGCGCGCGTTCGACCGATTCGGCGACGACGGGTCCGCCCGTGGCGCTGGCCCGTCCGACTTCGCCGTCCGGCCGGTCGGACGCGCTAGCGGCCCTGTGGCCGCGCTCCGACGACGCCTCGTCGGGTCCGGCCCGCCGCACGGCGTCTTCGAGTGCGGCGTCTCCCAGCGCGTGTTCGTCGCCGGTCTGTCTCGCGAGAACGGCGTTGACGACGCCGCCGAACAGGAGGACCAGACTGCTGAAGTAGAGCCATATCAACAGGAGGAACGCGCTCCCGAGCGTCCCGTACACCGCTTCGTACCGCGCGGCGTAGGTCACGTACCCCTGAAACCCCGCCTCCAACGCGGCCCATCCGACCGCCGCCACCAGCGTACCGGGCAGGACCTGCCGCGGGGTCACGTCCACGTCGGGGAAGACGTAGTAGATGGGGAAGAACGCGACTGCGAGACCGACGACCAGAAAGAGCGAGTTGAGCGCGGGCGGATACGGCAGGTCGGGGACGAGCGCGGCCACCACGCCGACGGCGACGAAGGCGACGATGGCGACGGTGAGCGCGGTGAAGACGACCACCGCGTTCTCGAACTGGCGCAACAGCGTCTTGTTCGACTCGGTGCCGTAAATCTTGGAGAAGGCAACGTCGAGACCCCGGAAAATCTTGGAGATTCCCCACAGGAGCGTGAGGACCCCGACCACCGACACGCCGGTCTGGGCGGTGGCAATGTCGAGCGATTCGACCACCAGACCGCGGGCGTAGGGCGTCAGAAACGGTTCGGTGGTCTCGGCGAGCGACGCGGTGAACGTCTCGTTGCCGACCACCGAGAGGACGACGAGCGCGAACAGCAACAGCGGGAGCATCGAGACGAACGCGTAGTAGGCGATGCTCCCAGCCATGAACGTGACGTTCTCCTCGCGCGTCTCCCGCCACGACTCGCGGACGATTCTCTCCACCTCACTTCGAACCCCCATGATAGCGTTTCACGGGTGCGCGCGCCAAAACGCCGTCGCCCGATAGGGAAACGTCGATAGTGCTTAGAACAATCTATTTATTTGCTAAAGACACAAAAATATTTCTACATTCGCACCGAGCGTACGTTCTCCCGCCGGGATGTGCCCGACTGACCACGGGCGAACGCTCGGCCGACCAACCGACAGGGTGGGATAAAGGGGCCGCCCGGTCGCGGGTCACGCGAGCGGTCCGCGGCGCGGAGTGCCGCGACTGCGAACAGTGCAACCGTGAGCAAGCGAGTGTGACCTCGGCGGACGCGGTTTGTCCGCCGGTGGCCGATAGGCCCGTGGTCGTCTGACCGACCACTACCCGAGCGAGTGAACGGAGTGAACGAGACCTCGGAAGTCGCACGCTCGCGCAACGCAGTGAGCAGGACCGTCTTCCGGCGGCGACCGGCTGGGGCTTTCGAGGTGTTCACCGTCGCGGTTCTAGCTGTCGCGGTGCGTAGCGAGCAGACGGAGGATTTCGAAACTCTTCGACTCTGACTCCGACGACAGAGACAGCGACCACAAAAACAGCAGAGACGACGACAGAAACAACAACTCCAACACCGGCGACCCTGCCCGAACTTTCTTGTCGGAAGTCACCGTCTTCGGCGTGGGGGAGAACTCGTGAATACGCAACCGACACCGACCGACCAGTCACAGCAACGCCAATCGGGACCGTCTCAACAGGGCCAGCGACGACCGCGGACGTTCCGGACCGCGGTGGGACTCCCCGACCAGACGCGGCAAGCCGTCGTCGGGATGCTCAACCAGAGCCTCGCCGACACGACGGACCTGATGACCCAGTGCAAGTTCGCCCACTGGAACGTCAAGGGGATGAACTTCTACCAGTTGCACCTGCTGTTCGACGAGATTGCCGAGGTCTTCGAGGACCACGCCGACATCATCGCCGAGCGAACGACGGCGCTCGGCGGCGAGGCAACCGGTACCGTCCGAACCGCGGCGGCCACCAGCCGAATCCCGGAGATTCCGCCGGACGCGACCACCGGACCGGAGTACGTCGCGGCGCTGGTCGAACGCGTGGGCATCCACGCCAACAACCTCCGGTCCGAAATCGAGGCGGCGGTCCAGCACGACGACGAGGACACCGCCGACATGTACACCGAACTCTCGCGGGAGGTGGACAAGCAACTCTACTTCCTCGAAGCTCACTTGCAGGCAGTGAACCCCGACGCGATTCCGGACAGTCCGGGGGCGTCGATGCGACGGGGTGGTGGCTCGCAGGGCGGTCGGCCGTCGCAGTACCGCCAGCAGTCTCAGCAGGGAGCGCAGTCTCAGCGAGGCGTCAACCGGATGCAGGGTCAGCAGACCGGCCAGCAGGGTTACGGCGGACGAACGCGGTACTGACGGCTCAGACCTCGACTTCCACGCCCAGCACTCGCTCGGCGGCTACGCCGACCTTCAGTAACGTTTTTCGGAGGGAGAGACTCTCGATACCGAAAGTGAGGACGGACACCAGTTTCAGGGTACCGCCTGTTCAGTCGTCGGAAAAGACTAATATACTCACGTCAAGTAGTGAAACACGAACAGATGAGCGAGAAGCTTGCGGACGCGCTCGGTGCTTCGACCTCCGAGACGGTCAGAGAACGGTACGAAGCTCTCAAACACACGACCGGGGACGCCGAAATCGACTGGTCCGCGGCGCTGTCGGAGTACCGGAGTGAACTTCCGGAGCGGTCGTCGGATTTCGAACGAACTCTCGCTATGATGCAGTGGACTTCGATTCCCGAATCACTAGTCTCCCCAACCGATTTCCACCAGTACGGATTCTCCTCCGAGCGACGAAGCGAACATTGAGGTCTTTTTCGGATGTTCTTGGATGTAATCGACACGAACGTCTGGGTGCAAGCTATCAATTGGCAAACTGATTGGGCGGAGAAATTATACGACGAAGTAGTCGCTGACCAACGCTTCGTTTATCTCAGTCGGTATATCGTCTCTGAAATCTACGAAGTTTCGCTACGTGAACGGGGTAAAGAGGGAGCAGAAGATGCACAGTTACATCTCAGTACACTCTGGAACCTCGATTCGACCGTTATGCCGCATCCGCAGGAAGTCATCACACCGCCGGATACGACTGACCTCTACGGGGGTCCGGTGAACCGACGCCGGACGAGTCCCTTGCAGATAACGCACTTACGTCACAACCCGTTTAGCCTTCTTCTTGAAGGGGTGTTCGATAGTTTAGAACGTGGTGACGCTCCGATTCTCGCCGACGCCTACAAGATGGCTCTTCTCTCCGAGCAAGGTATCGGAACGCACCGAAAACAGATAGCAAATCCTGTTCTCGTCCGCCGACCGGAAGAGATGCGCTTTTTCAACCGACTACGGGACAACGGCGTCAGTAACCTTACGTCCCGTATCATCACGAACGATGGTGCGTTTTCGGACGTGAATCCGTCTTCCGTAGGAATCGACAACGTGGTGGTCGAAGAGTATCCGAAACTTTAGCACTCGAACGGGGTTCCGCCCTCTTACTCGACTTCCACGCCCAGCACTCGCTCGGCCGCCGCGCCGACCTCGGGAATCTTTTCTTCGGGCGCGTAGACGCCCAGTCGCCACTGGGCGCGCCCGGCGGCCCGTAGCCCTTCGACCAGCGGCGACTCGTCGGCGAGTCGCCGCACCTCGCCGTCCACGACCACGCGGGTCGAAGTCTCGGGCATGCTCGGTTCGCCGGGCGTATCGACCAGCACGTCGTCGTGCGACACGTCGGCGACTTCGGCGATGTCGCGCTCGAACCGCCGGACGCGCTCGCGCTCGGCGGTGACGACTTCTTCGGGTACCGCGTCGAGTTTGGCCCACGCCGCCCGCTTGTGGAGGTCCCGGTGTTCGAGACGCCGGGCGGCGTCGGCCGTCGCCTCGCAGTCCCGGAGCGCCGCGAGCAGTCGGTCGTCGGTCATCCGGGCGAACTGGGTCGCGTCGAGGTCCGTCGAGTCGAGCAGGCGCTCGCCCGCGCGTTCGAGCATCGCGCCCGCGATGCGCGAGACGTGGTGGCGGTAGACCGTCGCGTTCATCAGCGCGCGAGCGACCAGCGTCCCCTCGGCGGTCTGGACGTTGCCCTCCGAGAGGACGAGGCGGTCGTCGCGGAACTGGAGAGCCGCCAGAAGACGGGAGTGGTCGATGGTGCCGTAGGGGACGCCGGTGTGGTGGGCGTCCCGGACGAGGTAGTCCATCCGGTCCACGTCGAGTTCCCCGGCGACGAGTTGGCCGAGTTTCCCCTCGCCCGCGACGAGACCCGCCACCTCCTCGGGGTCGAGTCCGTGCGACTCCAGCACGTCGGCGAGTCGGCCCTCCCCGAGCAAGTCGTCTACCTCGTCGTGGTGTTTCCCGAGTCGGCGCTCGATGATGCCCTCGGTCTGGTGGCCGTAGGGACCGTGGCCCACGTCGTGGAGGAGCGCCGCCGCCCGGACCGCCTTCGCTCGCTGGCCCTCCACGTCGAGCAGGGAGCAGGCCTCCCGCGCGAGGTAGTAGACGCCGAGGCTGTGTTCGAACCGGGTGTGGTTCGCCGAGGGGTAGACGAGTCGGACCGTGCTGAGTTGCTTGATGTGGCGCAGTCGCTGGAGTTCGGGCGTTTCGAGCAGGTCGGCCGCGAGTTCGCAGATAGGGATGTGGTCGTGAACGCTGTCCTTGATGGCCTTCATGCCCTGCGGGTTGACCCACTGCCGACAAAATTCTGGCGTAGTCGCTCGGCCCGGTCGCGCTCGCGCCCGCTCTCACGGGCGCGAGCGCGACGACCCTCACCGACCGAGAGCGAACGACTCAAGCCCCGGTCCCTCGAACTTCCGGCCATGCCCTACGCGGACAGCGACGGCGTTTCTATCCACTACGAAGTCGGCGACGGCGACGGAACCGCGGCGGCCGAGACTCCCGTCGTTCTCCTCGCGGACGCGGGGTACGGCCCGTGGCAGTGGAGTTGGCAGTTTCCCGCGCTGGCGGGTCCTCACGACGTAATCGTCCCGAGCGCACGCGGAACCGGCGATTCGGAAACTCCCGACCCGGACGCCGCCGACGCCTACAGCATCGCGGCGATGGCCGCGGACCTCGAAGCGGTCCTCGCCGACTACGGCGCGCGAAAGGCCCACCTCGTCGGCGCGGGGATGGGCGGGATGGTCGCGCTCCGGTACGCGCTCGACTTCTCTCGCGCTCGGACGCTCGCCTTGCTCGGGACCTCGCCCGGCGGTCCGCGAGCGTCGGCGATTCCCGACGGCGTTCGGGAGCGCCTGATGGCGAGTCCCGCCGACGCCGACTCGCTCCGCCGGTCGCTCGAACCGGTCGCAAGCGGGGAACTGCTGGAGACCGACGACCTCGTGGAGCGAATCGCGGCGTGGCGACGCGCCGAGGACGCCGACCCCGCGGCCCAACGCGGCCACTTCGAGGCGATGGCCGACTTCGACGCCAGCGACCGCCTCTACGAGATTACGATTCCGGCGCTGGTCGCCCACGGCGCGGACGACCGGGTGGTTCCGGTCGAGGACGGCCGTCTGCTCGCAGACGGCCTGCCGAAGGGCGAGTTCCGGGAGTTCCCCGGCGAACACCTCTTCTTCGTGGAGCGCTCGAAGGCGGTCAACGACGCGCTGGTCGGGTTTCTGGACGACCACGACGCGGAGTAACTGGACTTGGACCTCGGTAGTCGCGAACTGTGGGTAATAGTGGGTAAAACTTATTCGTCGCCGAATGCTTTGGAGAGATATGCCCAAAGTAGACGCTGACGAGCTTCAAACCAACGAGACGGACGATAGAGGTAGGATGTATCTCGGAACCGAATACGCGAACAAGCGTGTGACCGTCGCCGTGGTCGAAGTCGAGTCGGACCGACCCGACGAGGACGAACTAGCCGCCGCGTACCGTGACGCTTCCGAAAGCGGGGAAACCCTCGCGGAGGAGTGGGCGGAAACGTCGAGTGAGGCGTGGAACGAACTGGATAGATGACTGACGAGGTGACGGTTGGTCGTGGCGATGTCGTCGTCGTTCGACTCGACCCTGCCGAAGGAAGTGAGATGAAGAAGACTCGGCCTGCCGTCGTCGTCCAGAACGACGTTGGAAACCGAAACGCCAACACGACGATAGTCGCTCCGGCGACGGGAACTCACCGGGGATACCCGTTCGAGGTATTGGTCGAAGCAGACAGTTCACCGCTCGAGAAGGACTCGTCGGTCCGTCTCGACCAAGTTCGAGTCGTCTCTGTCGAAACGCGAATTCACTCGGTCGCCGGACGACTCGACGACCAGACGATGGCCGAGATAGACGAGGCCCTGAAGTTGAGTCTCGGACTCGACTGACGTGGGTCACTGCGCCTGCAACAACGCCTACGGTCGCAGACGCCGAACCACTCGCCATGACGCTCTCGCTCGAACGCCGGGCCGCGCTCTGGGGGGACCGAACCGCGATAGTGGACGCGAGCGCCGACCGGCGGGTCAGCTACGCCGACCTCGAATCGGAGGCCGACGCGATGGCGCGCAGGCTTTCGGCGCTCGGTGTCGGGTCGGGTGACCCGGTGGCGGTCGTCTCGCGCAACCGGGTCGAGACGCTGGCGCTGTTGTTCGCGGTCCGGCGACTCGGGGCGGTGTTCGCGCCGATTTCCCACCGACTCACGCCCGCGACCGTCGAGGGACCGCTGGAGACCATCGACCCCGCGGCGGTGGTCCACGAGACGGCACAGCGCGACTTGGTTCGGGAACTCCCGAGCGACCGGACCCACGCCTTCGAGGACCTCGGCCGCCACGAGGGGGCGGACTACGAACGCGCCGACCCGGACCCCGACGAGTCGCTTTGCTACCTCCACACCGACGGGGGAGAGCGCGTGGTGGACCTTCCGGCGCGGGCGGTCGAGTGGAACTGCATCACTGCGGTCGCGGCGTGGGGTCTCGGCCGCGGCGACTGCGCGCCCGCCCTGTTGCCGTTCTCGGACGCCGACGGTCTCCTCTGCCTCGTCGCGCCGCTACTCTACGTCGGGGGCCGGGTGGTCGTCCTCCGGGCGTTCGACCCCGAGGACGCCATGCGCGCCGTGGACGCCGAGGGCGCGACCGCACTGCTCGCCGGACCGACCGAGTACCGCGAGGTGGTCGAGAGCGAGGCGTTCGAGACGACCGACTTCGGGAGTGTCGAGTGGGTCGGCACGCGGTCGGCGCTCCCCGCGGACGCCCGCGAGGAACTGGCCCGGTGCGCACCCGTGGTCCGGACCTACGGTCGGGTCGAGACCGGGCCGAACAACCTCTATCGCCCGCCGCAGTCGGCGTCCGGCGAGTCGCCGGACGCCGACTGCGTGGGCCGACCCTTCCCGGACTGCGAGGTCCGAGTCGCCGACGAGGACGGGAACCCGGTCGCCGAGGGTACGGTCGGCGAACTCCGGTTCCGCGGGCCGGTGACGGCCCGCGGTTATCTGGCGAGCGACGGAAGAGACGGAGAGGGCGGTGACGGAAGAGACGGCGAGACGTTCCCGGACTGGGTGCCGACCGGGGACCTCGCCCACCGCGAGGGCGGCGACTACTACCTCCTCGGGTCGGCGGACGAAGAGCGCCTCGACGGGAAGTGACCTGACGAGGAGAGACCGACAGTTACGCCGCGTCGGGCCCGGAACCGGACTCCGGGGACTCCTCACCGAGGTGGAGACCGGCGACGAGGCGGTTCGTGACGACCCGCGCGACGATGCCGACGAGTTCCGCGTCGGTCCCGCTGGCGGTCAGGTCGGCGAAGACCCCGAGCGGAATCTGGCCGCCCGCCATCTCGCGGTGGCCGCCCGCACTGCCAACGTCCTCGAAGATGTCGTGGAGGGCGTTGCCGATGTGGACCCGCGAGTCGGTCGAGCGCGCGCTGAGTTCTATCTCGTCGCCCACGATACCGAAGACGATGGCCGTCTCGACGCCCTCCAGCGTGGCGAGGTAGTCGGCGGCCTGCGGGAGAGCGTCTCGCTCGTTCGTCCGGCCGACGTGAGAGATGAGGACCGACCCCCGGACGATTCGGTTGTCCACCGCGTCGGCGATGGCGTCCACCGTCGCGCCGCTGACCGCCGGGGTCGAGAGTCGCCGGAGCATGTCCCCGTCGGCGTAGTCGTGCAACGTCTGGGCGGCCCCGTACTCGTGGGGGGTCACGCCGCGGAGGAACCCCAGCGTCTCCCGACGGATGGCGAACAGCAGTCCGGTCGCCAGTATCTCGTCGAACTCCACGTCTAACTCCCGGACGTACTCGGTGAGGATGGTCGCAGTCGCGCCGACCGACTCGCGGTGGTCCACGAACCGGGCGTCTATGTCCTCGGCAGGGTGGTGGTCCATCACGATGTCTATCGGAACGTCCTCGGGAACCTCGTTGTTCACGCCGGGCACGGAGTGGTCCACGAACGCGACGAGGGTCCCCTCCGGCCGGTCGCGCACGCTCTCGGGGTCGAACTGCTTGAGGTCCATCTCCAGCAGGTTGACGAACGCCCGGTTCTGCTGGTGGGAGATGTCGCCGCTGTAGAGGATTCGTCGCTCGTCGATTCCCGCGTCGGCGGCGATGCGGCCCAGCGCCAGCGCACTCGCCAGACAGTCCGGGTCGGGATTGTTGTGACAGACGATGCTGAGTTCTCCGCCGCCCGAGAGCAGGTCGTAGAGGGTCGTCGCGTTGCTCATTCTGTTCGACGTTCTCGTTACAGAGCCAAGAGGTTATGCATGATATTATCTCTCAACCGCTCTCTGGCCGTCCTGACGCGGTACCGGCAGGTTTCCCGGTAACGAAACCCCTTTTGACCGAGCGACGCTTGTTGTTCGACAATGAGCCGATTGCGAATCGCGTTCGTGAACGCCGCCCACGACGGCACCGACACCCGGCGGAACTTCCGGCGGGAGTTGGACGCCGACCTCGTGGAGTTCGACGCGACGGGCGGCGAGTTGCCCGAGACCTTCGACTTCGACGGAGTTGTGGTCTCCGGGTCTCGCTCGTCGGTCTACTGGGACGAAGAGTGGATAGAACCCACGAAAGCGTGGGTCGGAAACGCCATCGACGCCGGACTCCCGTGTCTCGGCGTCTGTTGGGGCCACCAACTTCTCGCCGACGTTCTCGGCGGCGAGGTAGACGACATGGGCGAGTACGAAATCGGCTACCGGGAAGTCGAACACACCGGCGACTCGCGCCTGTTCGACGGCATCGACCGGCGCTTCACCGTCTTCACCACCCACTCGGACGCGGTGGTCGAACTCCCGCCGGGCGCGGAGGAACTCGCGACCAACGACTACTCGAACCACGGCTTCCGGAAGGGCCGGGTGTTCGGCGTGCAGTTCCACCCCGAGTACGACACCGAGACGGCGGCGTCGGTCACGAAGGGCAAGGACCTACCCGACGAACGCATCGAGTCGGTCTTGGCGGGCATCAACGACGAGAACTACCACGCGGCCTGCGAAGCCAAACTGGTCTTCGAGAACTTCTGCGAGTTCGCCCGCGAGGTGCGGGAAGTAGACGCGCCGGGCGAGAGCGGTACGGTCTCGGCGTAACAGGCAATCGGAATGCTGTAGGCGGCCTTCGGCCATCTTCAGAGTTGTTATAGAATTATATACCGTTGTCTACGGTGGATTCTAATTGCTTTCTACCTAGTCGAAGACGACTGGCTGGCACGGGTCGGCTTCGACTATCGCCGCCCCGAGACGAACAGCACCGCGTCGCACTGCCACCGCGCCGTGAGAAGACCGAAGACGCGATGAGCTAGCTTCAGGCGGGAACCAATCAAGACCGCACCGCAACCGCCCCGCACAGCAACCGCGGACCACACCCTCCCCAACCGATTCGCTCACTCACGCCTTCGGCGCTCGTTCGCTCATCCCTCGCGCGGATGGGCGCGACCCGCAAGTGGTCGCGCCCGCACGCGCCGGGTCGAAAAATCCACCTCGCGCGAAATCCCCGCCACGCTCCCGCTTTTCGACCATCGCCGGACAGGTCATCCCCGAAACCCTTTATCCGAAAACGTCGAACCGCGGGCCATGCGCCGCTCGGCCGTCCTGACAGTCTGGCTCCTCCTCGTCCTCACCGGGTGCAACGCCGTCCCCGGCGGCGGTGGCACGCCAGCGAAACGACCGGCTAACTCGTCCGGTCGGACGAGTTAGCCGTCGGTCCGCTTCGGTCCACTTCGGTCCGCACGGGCGCGATGTCCGCCGCGAGGAGCGCCCGGTGGGTCGCCAGCAGGAGGGCGATGGAGGTCCCGACCAGCAGGGCGTCGGCGACCGACGAGAGCAACCCGAGCGAGACGATGAGCGTCGTCGCGCAGGCGGGCGCGTGCCGGAGGTCCGCGGCGACCATCCCGGCGGTCGTCAGCACCACCGAGACGACGCCGCTGGCCGCGAGCGCCGCGCTCGCGCCCGTGAGCGCGGGCGGGGGAGCCGTGACCGCGAGGCCCGACGCGACGGCGTGGTATGTCACGAGTCCGGCGAGGACGCCCACCGCGTGACCGCCCGCGACTCGTCGGGGGACGCTGGTCGGCGCTGACGGCCGAGTCGCCAGCAAGAACGCCGACGGGCCGAGACTCGGGAAGAGGAACGTCCGACCCGTCAGCACCGCGAGCGTCGCGACGACGACCAACAGTACCCCCGCCGTCGCGCTCTCGCGTAACGCCTCGCGCATGGCTACTCGTCGGCGGGCGAGTCGGAAAAGTCCTGTCGAACGCCTCGTTCGACAACCCCGACGAGAGACATCGACGTACTCGGTCGATTCTGCCGAGTCGAGTATTTAAAAACCATTACTAGTGAACCAGCAAAGCCACCCCTTCTCGCCGACTACTATAGGAAAATGAAAGACGATTTAGCCGACGGTAACGGACGTTCGGCGTCACCTGCTCCGTCCCCGCGGGAACCGGACTTCGACGTTCCGCCGCTGTCTCAGGACAACGTTTTCGACGCGCTGTCCTCGAAGCGGAGCCGGTACGTCTTGGTCGCTCTGCGGGAGGCAGAGGGCACCCTCGACCTCCGCGAGTTAGTGGATACCGTCGCGGCGTGGGAGACGAACAAGCCCATCGACCTCGTGTCCGAAGAACACTGCAAGCGCGTGTTCACCTCGCTCCGACACTCTCAACTGCCGAAATTGGCGATGATGGGTCTCATCGAGTACGAGGAGACCGACGGCGTGGTCGAACGCGGTCCCTACGCCGAACAAGCCGACGCTTACCTCGACATCGCGGCGAGTCGGGACGAGAACGTCGGAGTGTGACGGTCTGACGACACGTCTCGGCGCAGGACGCTACAAAAATTGCGTCCGAGTAGGAGCGTTTTTCACGGTTCCCGACTCAACTCCCGTCATGCTCGATTACGTCTCACTAGAAGACGACCTCGGCGAGGAAGAGCGGATGATTCGAGATACTGCCCGTCGGTTCGTCGAGGAGCAGGTCAACCCCGACATCGCCGACCACTTCGAGGCCGGGACCTTCCCGACCGAACTCATCACCGAGATGGGCGAACTCGGCTTCTACGCGCCGAATCTGGACGGCTACGGTCTCCCGAACGTGAGCGAGAAAGCCTACGGCCTGCTGATGCAGGAGTTGGAAGCGGGCGACTCCGGTATCCGGTCGATGGCGAGCGTGCAGGGCGCGCTCGTGATGTACCCAATCTACGCCTACGGGTCCGAAGAGCAGAAAGAGCGCTGGCTTCCGGGTCTCGGCACGGGCGAACTCGTCGGTTGTTTCGGCCTGACCGAACCCGAACACGGGTCGAACCCCTCGGGGATGGAGACCTACGCGGAAAAAGACGACGGCGAGTACGTCCTCAACGGGTCGAAGACGTGGATTACCAACTCTCCCATCTCGGACGTGGCGGTCGTCTGGGCGCGGGACCGCTCGGCCGAGGACGAACCGGTCCGCGGGTTCCTCGTGGAAACCGACAAAGACGGCGTGTCCACCAACAAGATAGACGAGAAGCTCTCGATGCGCGCCTCCGTGACGGGCGAAATCGGTCTGAACGACGTGTACGTCCCCGAGGACGCGGTGCTTCCGGGCGTCGAAGGGATGAAGGGACCGCTCTCGTGTCTCACGCAGGCCCGGTACGGCATCGCGTGGGGCGCAATCGGCGCGGCCCGCGACTCCTTCGAGACGGCCCGCGAGTACGCCACCGAGCGCGACCAGTTCGGCGGTCCCATCGGTCGGTTCCAGATTCAACAGCAGAAACTCGCGGAGATGGCGACCCAGATTACCACGAGTCAACTGCTGGCCCACCGCCTCGCCGACCTGAAAGAGCGCGGCGACCTGCGACCCCAGCACGTCTCGATGGCCAAGCGCAACAACGTCCGGATGGCCCGCGACCAGTCCCGAGTCGCCCGCGAGATGCTCGGCGGCAACGGCATCACGACCGACTACTCGCCGATGCGCCACATGGCGAACATGGAGACGGTCTACACCTACGAGGGTACCCACGACATCCACACCCTGATTCTGGGCGAGGACCTGACGGGTATCGCGGCCTACGAGTAGCGCCGATAGACACACCTATATCGTTCTTTGAGGTGTACTCTAGTTTCTTTCGGCCACCTATAGCCGTCCTTGGACGCTCGGTAGACGACGCCCGGAAGTTACAGGGAGCTAGCTACTACCGACTCCGAGGAGTCTCCGCGACCCCACCGTCCCGCGCCTCACACCTCCCCACCTTCGGCGGCCGCGTCCGCGGCCGCCCCTCGCACGAGTGGGCGCGGCCACTTGCGGGCCGCGCCCGCGCGCCGGGCCGAGGGGTCCACCGGGTGCTGGCGCTCCGAGCAACTTTTGAACCGCTCTCGCCAACGTCTATCCGGTGAACCTTCACGTCCGCTACGAGGGCGACGACGACCCCGACAAGTGTACGGCCCGGAAACTCGCGCGGTTCGACCTCGCCGAACTCCACCGGAGCGCCGGGGCGACCCCCTACGGAATCGTGCTGAACCCCCACGCTGAGCAGGCGCTGTCCCCGGCCGACCGCGCCGAGACCGACCGACTCGTCGCGCTCGACTGCTCGTGGGAGACCGCCGGAAAAGCCCTGTTCGAGATGCCGGGCGTCCACCGCGCGCTCCCGTTTCTCGTGGCCGCCAACCCCGTCAACTACGGCAAGCCCTTCCAGTTGAACACCGTCGAGGCGTTCGCGGGGGCGTTGGCGATTCTCGGCGAACGCGACCACGCCGAGGAAATCCTCTCGAAGTTCACGTGGGGCGAGACGTTCCTCGACCTCAACGCCGAACCCCTCCGTCGGTACGCCGACTGCGAGGACTCCTCGGAAGTCGTCGCGGTCCAGCAGGAGTATCTGGACGCCGGAGAGCAGTAGCCTCCGTCCCGTTTTCGGCTTCGGCCAATCCCTCGCCGACGAGGGCGACGACCGTCCCGTTCCGCGTCAGGTTCCCGAACTCGGCCGTCGCGGTGTCGGCGGCGGCGTCCACCGTCGTCGGGACGCGCCGCCAGCCCTCGCCCGCGTCGAATCGCCAGAGCGACAGCGACTCCTCGGTCGTCCGAGCGCGTTCGACCGCGGCGGCGTCGTAGCCCACTGACAGCGACAGGCGGGCGTCCGCACCGGTCGGGACCGCCAAAGCGGGTCGCCGACGACCTGTCGGTCGGTCGGGAGCGGCGGCGCGTCGGCCGCCGAGTCGAGCGCCGCGTCCCGGACCTCGAACGAGCGACCCGCCTCGCCGATTCGGACGCGCTGGCCGACCGCCGTCGAGTTCCGGACCGCGTAGACCGCCCACCCCGGCGCGTCGGCCACCGAGACGCCGAGGAGTCGGGCGTCCGACGAGTGCGCGAGGGCGACTTCGGCGAAGCCGTCGTCCCGGAGCGTCGAGTTCGCGAGGGTCGCGTTCGCCGACCGGAAGAGACCGACGCCGAACTGCGAGTGGTCGGCGACCGAGAGGTTCCGGAGCGTCGCGTCGTCGGACTGACGGACCGAGACGCCCGCGAGGTTCCCCGTGACGGTCAGGTCCGCGAGGCGCGCGCCGGGCGCGTTCCGGACGAACAGGCCGGTGTTACTCCCGGAAATCGTCCCGCCGCGGACTTCGAGACCGGGCGACCGCTCCGCGAAGAAGCCGTCGCCGAGGTTGTCCACGGCCGAAACGTTCCGGAACGTCGCGCCGGAGACGCCCAACGCGGCGACTCCGCCACCCCATCGCGTCGTCGTGAGATTCCGGACCGTGACGTTCGACCGGGGTTCCCGTCCGCCGACCAGCACGCCGACGACGCCCGGTTGCCCGCCACTCCCACCCGCGGCGACGGCGTGGCCGTCGCCGCGGAGGGTCACGTCGTCGGCCCGGACCGCGATGCAGGTCCCGAGACCGGTCCGGGGCGCGTTCGGGGTCGCGTTCGTCACGTCGCGGGTGAGGACGTACTCGCCGGGTTCCGCGATGGTGGTACACCCCGAAATTTGGGTCGGGGTCGCCGCGCCCGCGCCCGCGTTCGCGGACGCAGGTGCGGCGACACCGAGACCGAACGCTGGCGCGAGAAGTCCGAACGCCGGTGCGAGAGCCACTACCAGCGCGAGAACCGCGGTCGTGGGTCTGTCTGTCACGGCCCAGAAGTCACCGGACGGGAAGTTATGGCTTGTCGCCGACGAGCGTGATTCCGGGCGCGTTCGGACACTCCTCGGGGATGTACCCCGACGCGACGACCGAGCGTCCGACGAGGACACCCACCTCGAAGAACACGATTTCCGCGTCGAACGGTTCTTCGACGGTCCCCTCGAACGGACCGACGAGCGTGCGGCCGTACTCGCCGGTCTCGGGGACGTAGTAGTGGACGACCAGCGAGTAGGTCGTCCCCTCGGGGACCGACACCCGGACGTTCTCGCAGGTGAACCGAATTTCGACGCCCGCCTGCCGGGTCACGCTGACCGGGGCGGAGTCGGTTCGGTCGTCGGTGTCGGCGGACGAGGCGCTTCGCTCGCCCAACACCGCGAACACGGAGAAGTCGGTGACGGTCGCGCACACCAGATTTCGGTCGGGGTCGGCGCGGTCGGCGACGGGGGTCCACGTCACTCGGTCGTAGCGCCAGAGACCGAGCGTCGATTCGGCGAGGTCCGCGGCCGCGAGGTCGGCGTCGTCGTACTCGACCGCGAGCGAGAGCGTGGCGTTCGCGGCGGTCGCTTCGGCGCGCACGGCCTCGCTGAGAGCCGAGCGGTTCGCTGGCGGCGGCGGCGCATCGGCCGACGAAACGACGACGCCCGACCCGGAGAACGAGAACCGCTCGGTTCCGTCGGCCAGCGAAATGTCGGCGTCGGCCGTCTCGGGACCGAGCGACACCGACCAGTCGGGTCCGGTCGTGAGGTTCGAGACGCGACTGTCGCGGGTTCGGGTCAGTGCGAGGTCGCTGGCGGCCACGGCCTCGAAGCCGCGGGACGTGCGGACGAACGCCTCCGCCGCGTTGTCCCGGACCGTGAGGTTCGAGACGCGAGTCGCCGCCGCCGAGACGAGTTCGACGCCAATCATGCGGTTCGAGACGGCCGTCGCGTCCCGAATCTCGACGCCCTCCGTCCGGAAGAGTCCGATGCCCTCCTCGTTTTGCGCGGCGGCGACGTTCGAGAGCGAGACGTTCGTCGCCGCGGCGACCGAGACGCCGTAGATAGCGTTCCAGCGCGCGTCGGTGTCCCGAATCTCGACGCTCGACGAGTCGCTGACGGACACGCCGACGACGTTGTTCTCGGCCGTCGCCGACCGGACCACGACGCCCGACGAGTCGGCGACGTGGATGCCGTCGGCGTCGAACCGCGCGGTCACGTCCGCAATCTCGCCGCCCGCGACCCCCTCGTAGCGCACGCCGAACGCCCACCGCGAGACGGTCAGGTTCCGGACCGTGACGTTGGCCGACCCCGGCGCGACCGACACGCCAGCGGTGGCCTGTCCGACCGACTCGCCGTCTACGGCGTGACCCGCGCCGTCTACGGTCACGTCGTCGGCCCGGATTTCGATGCAGGTCTCGGTCCCGCCGTCGGTCACGTTCCCGGTGAGGACGTACTCGCCGGGTTCCGTGACGGTGGTGCAGTCGCCGATGGGTGTCGCGCTCCCCCGGTCTAACGCGGCGGTCGGCCCCGCACTCGCGGGGCCGACCGCCGCGACCACTGCGAGAGCGAACGCGAGACCGACCGCGAGTGGGAGTTCGGCCGCGTCGGGCGAAGGGTCGGCCATGGCGGACCCACATCGGAGTCGCGGGTATAGCTTTTCGACGCCGCCTGAGAGGTCACGAAGTCCGCACGACGCGACTCACCGACTGCGCGGGTCTCGCTCGCGGTGTTCTCCGCGAGCGAGGCGTCTCCGCAGTCGGTCGCGTCCGGTCGTCGCGTAGTAAGCAATGTAATAGGTGCTATTAATATTATCTGGATTTCTTTCAAAATTACAAATATTGTCGAGGCAACGATTCGGCGGTGTTTCGTCGGCGGCGGGCCCTCGGGCGTCGGGGAGCGGACGCGGCCGCGCTACTCTGCAAGACTTAAATGCGATGACGGCCAACGCGTCGGTATGGCTAGTTTCGAGAAAGCGGAAGCGCGAATCCTCGACAAGATGATTTGCATGCGGTGCAACGCTCGCAACCCCCACGAAGCCGAGAACTGCCGAAAGTGCGGCTACGGCAAACTCCGACCCAAGAGCAAAGAACCGCGTAACGCCTAACCCGGCGTCCCAAAGCGGTGCCGTTCGTCTCACGGGACGGCTCTGTCTCGGATAGTTACTTCTCTCTTCGACGCTCGTATCCCGCGACCCTCCGTCGGGAGCGCCCGCTTCGCGCTCGACGCCGAAGCCTGATTTCCGGCTACTCCCCGGAACCGGGGTCGCCGGTCGCCTCGATTCGGGCCTCGTACTTCGCCAGCGCCTCGTCTACGGCGTCGTCGGCGTCCACGTCGAGTGACTCGGCGGCGGCGAGCAGAGCGAACAGCGCGTCCCCGAGTTCGTCGCTGTTCACGGCCACGTCCTCCGGCGCGGCCCCGTAGTCGGTGGACTCGTTCACGTCCTTCGCCAGTTCGCCGACCTCCGACGCGAGGTCCAAGATTCGGTAGGCGGGGTCGGCGTCCATCTCGTGTTCCGCCAGAAACTCCGCGACCTTTCGTTGGGCGTCCATCTTCGGACTCGAAGCGGAAGCCGAACGGTAAAACGAGTGTCGATTGGTCGCTACTCGTCGGGGTACTTCGGTTCGCGGCGCTCGGCCCGTTCGAGCGCGCGCGCTATCACCTCGCGCACGTCGCCGTGGAACTCCTCGCCGTGCCCGGCGTACATCTCTCCGACCCCCTCGGGCAGTCGGGACAGAATCTCGCGGATGCTCTCGATTTCGCGCTCGCGGGACTGCCCGGCCATGTCGGTCCGGCCGAAACTCCCGTCGTCGAACGCGCCGTCGCTGTACACCACCACGTCGCCGCTGAAGATGGTCGTCTCCGAGACGAACGCCAGATGGTCGTCGGCGTGGCCCGGCGAGTAGACGGTCTCGAACTCCTCGTCGCCGATTCGGAGGGTGTCGCCGTCTTCGAGTCTCCGGGTCCGGCGGGGGTGGTCGCCGTAACAGAACAGGTCCGGGTCGTAGGCGTCCAACACGCTGTCCAGTTCCGCAACGTGGTCGCCGTGTTGGTGAGTCAACACTACTGCGTCCACGTCGTCGGTGTGGTCGGCGATAGCGTCCACCACGCCCGGCATGCTCCCGGCGTCTACCAGCACGGTCCTGTCGCCCTCGGCGAGATAGGCGTTACAGGTGAACGTCTCCGCCTCCGCGGTGACGTTGTGAACTCGCATGCCGGGGTATTCGACCGCACCCCTCAAAATACTGACGGGCGGCAGGGGACTTTAGTGGGCGAAGGACCTAGGTACAAACACACATGGGATTTGGGAGCTACGACGAGTCCGAACAAGAAAACCAAGAGTACGACGCCGACCTCGACGACGACAGCGGCGTCAACACCGAAGAAAACTCCCACGAAGGCAGTGTAGACTTCGAAATCGGAGCCTCGAACGACGAACTCATCGACCGTCTCAAAGACATCAAAGACGACGGCCAGAGCGAGACCTGAGCCGTGAAGTCCGGCGTCCGGGCGCTCGGTGTCGCCGAATCCTACCGGGAACGTCGTAGCACGCTCGCGGGCGTCGTCACCCGCGCGAGTCGCGTCACCGACGGGTTCGCCTACGAGACCTGCACCGTCGGCGGGACGGACGCGACCGACGCCATCGCCGACCTGTTCTCCGCGCTCGACCGCGAAGACGTGAGATACGTCTTCGTCGCGGGCATCGCGCTGGCGTGGTACAACGTCGTGGACCTCCATCGGGTCCACGACGAAATCGACCGCCCCGTCGTCTCGGTCACGTTCGAGGAGAGTCCGGGACTCCGCGCGGCGCTACGGGCCGAGTTCGACGGCGAGGCGCTCGCAACCCGCGAGGAACTCTTCGAGCGCCAGCCCCCCCGCGAGCGACTCTCGGTCAACGACCAGACCGTCTTCGTGCGCTCGGTCGGCGTCGATGCCGGGAAAGCGCGGGACGCGGTTCGAGCCTTCACGCCGGAGGGCGGTCGGCCCGAACCCCTCCGAGTGGCGAGACTGGCGGCGCGGGCGGGCGACGAACTCCGGCGCGAGGCCGCCGATTCTTAATACTCGACCCCCGAAGCCACCCGCATGGGAGAAATGGACGGTCTCGACGTGACCGACTGCACGCGCTGTCCCGCACTCGTGGACAGTCGGAGCCGAATCGTCAACGGCACCGGTCCCGCGGACGCCGACCTCATGTTCGTCGGCGAGGGACCCGGCGAACAGGAGGACCAGCAGGGCGAACCGTTCGTCGGCCGAAGCGGGACGATTTTAGACGACAAGTTGCGCGACAGGGGTCTCGCCCGCGAGGACGTGCGCATCACCAACTGCGTGCGATGTCGCCCGCCCGAGAACCGCGACCCCACGAGCGAGGAGTTGGAGAACTGCTGGCCCTACCTCGAATCCGAAATCGAGCAGGTGGACCCCGCGGTCGTCGTCACCCTCGGGAAGGTCCCGAGCGAACACCTGCTGGACCGCGACGTGGCCGTCACGAGCGAGGCCGCGAGCGTCGAACAGGCCGACCTCGGCGGTTCGGTCCGCGACGTGCTGATTTGCGTCCACCCCGCCGCGACCCTCTACGACAACAGCCAAGAGGAGAGCTTAGACGCCGCCCTCGACAAGGCCGCGGCGATGGCGGGCGACGACGCGGGCGGCCAGTCGCAACTCGGCGACTTCTGAGCGGACCGACGCGCTTCATCGCCGCGGGTCCCGCGTTCGCTACCGGTCTATCGCGGCCCACCGAAACTCGTCGTCGAACGCCAGCACCGAGTCGTAGCGGTCGGTCGGGTCGGCCGCGAGCGCACGCGCCAGCACGTCGTCCACCTCGGCCGGGAGCGCGGCGTTCCGGGAACTCGCAGGTTCGGGGTCCGGTCCCGGAATCGCGCCGGTGAGCAGGTGGTACGCCGACGCGCCGACGCGGTACGCGTCGGCGCGGATAGCGGGGTCGTCGGCGGCGCTCCCCGCGCCGCGGACTTCCTCCGGGGGAGCGTAGGGGTCGGTCGCGTCCCGGACTCCCGCAAGCGCGTCCGCGAGAAACCACTCTCCGACCAGCACGCCGTCGCCCGTGACGCGGGGGTGTCGCCCCTCGTTCGAGACGCCGCGGAAGACGTGTCGGGGTGCGAGTCGGCCGCGAGCGACCCCCTCGCGGTGGGCGGCGTGGAGCGTCCGGGCGACCCCGGAGGCGACTTCCACGCGTTCGCGGACGCCGACGGGCCACGAGTCGGCCAGCGACCCGCCCGCGACGAAGGGCGTCTCGAACCACGGCGGGTCGTCGTCCGGGCCGACGCCGTACTCCCGGACCGGCAGGAGTCCGTCGAAGTCGAGGTCGGCCCACCGTTCGACCGCGCCGGCGAACTCACGTTCGGTCTCGGCGTCGGCGTCTCCGCGCAGGCGGGTCTCGGCGACCAGTCGCGGACCGTCGGGCGTCCGGACGCGCTTACGGTAGGTTTCGGTGACCGGGCCGCGGCCGAGCCGGTCGAGGCGGCCGAATTCGAGGTCGGGACCGCGCTCGCGGGCGCGGCGCTTCGCCCGGCGATAGCCGACGCCGAGCAGTCCCGCGCCCAGCAGTCCGGCCAGTCCGAGACCGGCGGGCGAGGTGGCGAAGCGCTCGGCCGTCTTCACTGGCGCGGTGGCGAGCGGCGAGGGCCGGTCGATAGCGTACAGCGTCCCGCGGCGGGTGGCGACCAGCGCGAGGTCCCCCGTCGCGTCGGCCCAGAGACCCCGGTCGTCCTCGAAGTCGAGCGTCCACTCCGCGCGTCCCGAGGCGGTGTCGAGTGCGGCGGCCCCGTTGTCGCCGATGGCGTAGACGAGTCCGTCGAGGACGTTGCCCCAGTAGCCGTGCCCGTCTCCGGCGTCGGCGCGCCAGCGTTCGCGGCCCGAGTCGGCGTCGAGGGCGACGAACTCCTCGCCCAAGGGGAAGTAGACGCCGCCGCCGCGGGCGAGGGGACTGTATCCGCGGCCACCGTCGGACTCGAAGGTCCAGCGCTCGTCGCCGGTCCGGAGGTCGATTGCCGCGAGCGACTGGCCCCAGACGTAGGCGGTGTCGGCGGTGACGGTGCCCATCTGGGCGAACGGACGCAGGTCCGCGTGTTCGGTGCGCCAGCGTCGGGTCCCGTCGGAGACTCGGAGTCCGTAGACCGCTTGCTCGGACCACCCGACCAGCAGGCCGTCGCGCACTCCGGCGACCCACGTTCGCTCGTCGGGGGGCGTCTGGGTGAACCACTGTTCGCGTCCGGTCTCGCGGTCCAGCGCGTAGAATCCGCGGCCGCTCCCGAGGTAGACGCGCCCGCCATCGACCAGCGGACCCCTGACTCGGGTGTCGCGGGTCACTTCGGCCGTCCAGTCCTCGTCGCCCGTCTCGGCGTCTACGGCGAGTACTCGCGCGCCGTTGGTGAAGTAGACCGACTCGTCGCCGACCGCGAACTTCCGGAAGTCGATGTCGCGTCGAGTGAACCGCCAGCGCTCGCTCCCGTCGGCGGCGTCGAGCGCGAGCAAGCGGTCGCCCTCCGGGACGTACACCGTTCCGTCCTCGACTTCGGGGAAGGTGGAATTTCCGCTCAACTCGTGTCGCCAGCGCGTCTCGCCGGTCTTCGCGTCGAAGGCGTGGACGGTGTAGGGAGCGCCGTCGCTGTCTTCCGACCGGACCAGCGTGACGACGGCCCCCTGCGTCCGCTCGGCGGGGTAGACTGTCGATTCGCCGTCGGTCTCGAACGTCCAGCGAATCCGGTGGCCGGTGTCGATACCGGGGACGCCGACTGCCGACTGCCCGGTCGCGCCGACTCGGGACTCGGTATCGGCGGTGCGGGCGGTACCGACGCCGCCCGCGCCGAGGAGGAACGCTCGCCGACTCGTCTCTCGGGGAACCATATCGGGACGGGACGCTCGGCGATATTCAGCGTTTGGGTCGCTTCGGCTCGGTGGGGGCTTCGTGAGAGTCACGGCGACGACGGTCTCGAAAGCCCCCGGTCGCTCGCTCCGTACAGTTACCGCGACCGCAGGGACCGCGACTGCAAGAATCGCAGACGCAGTGAGTGCGAGCGACCGGCCCCTTTGTCCCGTCCGGTGGAGTGGTCGGCCGGGCGGCGCTCGGTGGACCGTTCGACCTGCAGCGCCCGGTGGACCGTTCGGCCCGGCGCGCGCGGGCGCGGCCCGTAAGTGGCCGCGCCCACCCGCGCGAGGAGGCGGCCGCGGATGCGGCCGCCGAGGGTGGGGAGGACGAGGCGCGGGGCGGTGGGGTCCTGATTGGCTCAAGCCCGAAGCTAACGTCTTTCGTCTTTTCACGGTCGCTGTCGATGCGTCCGGTCGCGGTGTAGTTGCGGTGCCGTGCGGTGTTTTCCGCCGCCGTCGCGTCGCAGTCGCGGTCCCTATGAACACACGTATAGAACTATCTAAAACACGAACACAATCGTAAAAGAAAGAAAAATATTGCTAAAGGACAGCGTTACCGACTCGAAGTCGCGGAAACGGCGAGAAAGAGCGCGTTACTTGTTCGTCCCGGTGCCGAGCCACTTGTTGCCGTTTGCGAGGTCTTTGATGGCGTCCACGATGGACTTGCTCTCGTGTTCGTCGGGGCGGAGTCGCGCGCGGATACGCGAGGAGAGCAGTTCCACCGAGATGACGATGACGAACACCATGATGATGCCCGCCGCGGCCTTCTGGTACTTGAACAGGTCCTGTCGCAGGCGGATGTACCGCCCGATACCGCCCGCGCCAACGACGCCGAGGCTGATGGCGATTCGCGTGTTGATTTCGAGGATGTAGAGCGTCCACGCGACGTAGGAAGTCGAGACCTGACTCAACATCCCGAAGCCGATGACCTGCGGCCGGGAGGCACCCGTCGATTGGATGGCCTCGATGGGTCCGTCCTCGATTTCCTCCAACTCGTCGGTGAACAGTCGGCCGAGGTTCCCGATGGTGTCGGTGGCGATTGCCAGCACCGCGCTGACCTCGTTGATGCCCGCCAGCGGCACGTAGATGAGAATCCACACCAGCGCGGGGATGGCCCGAATCGCGCTCATCGCGCCGCGGAAGATGAAGTTGAACGGGAACGGCGTGACCTGCTCGGACCCGAGGACGCCGAAGAACAGCGCCAGCGGGAAGCCGAGTACCGTGCCGGTGAACCCGAGGATTATCGTCACCATGCTGAGGCGGACGAGCGACGCGCTGTCGCTGGTCACGCTCTCGATGATGGGTTGGCCGAAGTTCCGGAAACTGGCCGGAATCGCCTTCAGACCGGTGATGTTGTTCTTCTCGGTGTAGATGGTGAAGTCCACGAAGTTCGGCGGCACGAAGCCTTTGACGAACTCCACCTCTTGGGGTATCTGCTTGGCGAGTTCGTTCGGGTCGAAGCCGATGAAGTTGAGTCCGAAGTACGTCACTACGAGGACGATTCCCAGAAGTCCGACGCCGAACAACTGCCGGATTCGACGCCGACGCTCCAGCGTCTGAAGCGTCCGGTCGATGCGGGAGCTACTCATCGCCCTCACCTCGTTCGGGTGCCGTGGTAGCGAGGTTCTCGCCCTCCTCGTTGCCGTCTTCGCCGTAGTAAATCTGGTCTACCACGTCCATCGTGAGGTCTTCGCGGTCACCGTCGAAGATGAGTTCGCCGTCGCGGACGCCGAGGAACCGGTCGCCGAACTCGCGGGCGATGTTGACCTGATGGAGGCTTGCGATGGTCGTCAGGTTGCGCTCCTTTGCGGCCTCCTTCATGTAGCGCATCACGTCTTTGGCGGCCTTCGGGTCGAGACTCGACACCGGTTCGTCGGCCAGCAACAGGTCGGGTTGCTGGACGAGCGCGCGGGCGATGCCGACGCGCTGTTTCTGACCGCCGCTCATCGACCCCGCGCGCTGACCGGCCTCGTCCAAGAGACCAACCGTGTCGAGCGCGTCCAACGCCGCACGCTTGTCCTCGTCGGGGTACATGGTGAGCGCACTTCGGGCGAAACTCGACCGGGAGAGCGAACCAGTGAGCGCGTTTCGGAACGCGCTCATGCTCTCGATGAGGTAGTGCATCTGGAAGACCATCCCGACTTCGCTTCGCTCGCCGCCGACTGGCTTTTGATTGATGAGGACCTCTCCCTCGGTCGGTTGCGTCAACCCGTTGAGTACCCGGAGCATGGTCGATTTCCCCGCTCCGGACGGGCCGAGGAGAACCACGAATTCGCCCTCGGGAATCTCGAAACTCACGTCCCGCAGGGCGACCGTGTCTCCCCCGTATATCTTGGTAACGTTATCGAGTGAGACTGCTGGCATCGATTAAAAAAACGAATGTTCCGGTTTATTTATCTACTTATTCTCTGACGCTACTTGAAGTAGTCAGTGCCGACGCCGAGTTCGTTCGCGGCGTCGATGACGGGTTGGTACTTGTCCACGCTGACCTTCCGAACGTCGTCGAACCAGAGGTCGTCGTCGCCGCCTTCCTCGCCGTTCTCGCCGAGGTAAATCTTGTCGGGCGCGTTGATGAACGCCTCGGTGAGCGCGGTCTGTTCTTCGTCGGTCAGTTCGGGACTGACCACGATGGGCGCACGCGGCAGGCCCTTGTGTTCGTTGATGATGGTCGCGTTCTCCTCGAAGTCGTCTTGCAGGCCGGGGACGAAGCCGCCCATCCCGGCGAAGTCGGCCTGACCGTTCTTGAGCGTCTCGTACGCGCCGGTGTGACTCGAGAAGTTCGGCGTGAACGCGGCGTTGCCGCCGCCGCCCTCGGGCAGGTCGCCGATTTCGATGCCCGCCTTCTTGAGGTCGTACAGCGGGAACAGACAGCCACTCGCCGAGAGTCGGTCGGCGAACGCGATGGTGGCGTCGTTGTTCTCGATGTACGTCTTCATCTCGTCGAGGTTGCTCACGTCCACTTCGTCGGCCGCGACGATGATGCTCTTGTACTCCCAGCTACCGTACCCTTTCCGCTGGAGAGCGATGTTGGCCTTGTCCGCCTTGACGCCGAGTGCGGCCGCGAACGGACCAGTTTCGGCCATGTCGGACGTGCCAGCGCCGAGCGCCTGAATGACGGCGCTGTAGTTGTTCGCCAGCTTGAGCTTCGCGGGAACGCCGAACTCGTTGGAGAGATGCTCCTTGATGGGCTGATACTGCGCCTGAAGCTTCTCTTGGGCGACGGACGGCGAGACGTTGAAGTTTATCTCGCCGTTCTGGAAGTCCATCTTCTCTTCGGTCGTCTCCGTCGCCTCGGTGGAGTCGCCGCCGCTCTCCTCGGTCGTGTCCGAGGAAGTCGTGGTCTCTTCGTCGTCGGAGCTACCGCCGCCCATGCAACCTGCGAGTCCGACCGTCCCGATTACGCCAGTAGTCTTGAGGAATTTCCGTCGGTTTGCCATGACCGAATCATCTTATTCCTCAGACACGCGTCGGTTAAGTCTTCCTATTTTTTCTATGTACTGTTCATTCGTTCGGTTCGTACAGCCCCGAATAGCCCCGAAAACGTGAGAATCACTCTCATTCGATGCGGGAATAATCACATCTATCGGTCGGCGCAAAAAAGATTGGAATCGCGGAACGGCGGTCGAACCTCGTTAGCTGTACTTGCCGAACAGCGGGAACGAGGTGTCGAAGTTCGTCGTGTAGGGGATGGTGTCGTCGTTGTTGACGTTGTTCGAGGAGTCGGTCACTTGGTCGTCGTTGAGTCGGAGGTCGGTGCCCAGCGCGTTGGCGAGGTCGTTGGTCGTCTGGTGGGCGGCGTCCGAGGCGCTCGAACTACCCAGCAGGACGACTGCGCCGCCGTTGGCGATGAAGTCGTTGATGTTGCTGACTTCGGTCGAAGTGAAACACCCGGTCGGCGCGGTGATAATCAGTGCGCGACCACGCGAGAGGTTCGAGGAACTCAGGGTGTTGACCTGCTCGAAGGCGATGTCCTGTCCTTCGAGGTAGCGCTGGTAGTAGGCGGCGTCCTCGCTCGACAGCGCGAAGTCGGCACCGAACTGGCCGTGGCCGCCGTCGATGAGTATCTCTCCGGTGGTGTCGCTGAGGTAATCCACGAGGTTCGTCACGAACACGAAGTTCTCGTAGTCCGACGTATCGACGCCGAACCCTTCCGAGGACTCGTAGCTCTCGTCGATGAGCGGCGAACCGACGACGCCGACGTTGGCGTCCTCGTCCACGCCAGCCAGCGGAATCTGGCTGTAACTCACGCTACCGCCGCTCTGGGAAGCGGTCGATTCGGCGTACACCGGCACGCGCGAGTCGGCGATGGCTCCCGAGGAAGTTCGGACGCTCGTGGTGTTCGGGAAGAAGATGTCGGTGACGTTGCGGTCCCGAATCTCGCTGGAGTTGTTCGGGTCGCTCTGGCCCCAGACGCGGGTGCCGTTCGCCTGCGCGGTTGCCTCGGCGTCCCAGAAGGAGTCGTGCTTGGTCAGACTCGACCCGTAGACGCGAGCGTAGCCCTCCTTGATGATTTCGAGGTTGTAGAGGTCGTCGCGGGACCCGTCGCCGTCCTTGTCGTAGTAGACGTAGCCGAGGAGACGACCGAACGGGTCGTAGGCTCCTTCCTCCTCGTCGATTTCGACCGTGACGGTCGCGCCCTCGACCTCTTGGGTGGCGTAATCGGTCGCGCTCTTGGCCCAGTCAGCGAGGTAGTTGAGGTCCTCGATGCCCTCCCACTCATGGATGAGCTCGGCGTCCTGATTGCGCTTCTTCTCGGGCGTGTCGATGCCCAGCACGCGGATGTCCTCGGTCGTCCCGTCGTCGAAGTCCACGGTGAACGTGTCGCCGTCCGAAACCGACGAGACGGTGCCGGTCTTGGGACCGTCGAAACCGCCGCTTCCGCCGCCGCTTCCGAGACCCGAGCGGTTCTGGAAGTAGTTGAAGTTGGCCGTGTTGAAGTTCCCGGTGAGGACGGCGTAGTCGCTCCCCGAGTTGTTCGTGGAGTCGAGAACTTCGTCGTCGTTGAATCGGAACGCGCGCTGGAGGTAGCCAGCGATGTCGTTGAGGTTCTCGGTCTCGTCGTAGTTGTTGTAGTCGGCCTGTCCGTGGAGGAACAGGACGCCGCCGTTGTTCACGTAGTCGAACAGGTCGTTGAGTTCGCTCGTGGAGAAGTTGTAGCTCGGCGAGGTGATGACCGCCGCGTCCGCGCCCGAGAGGTCGCTGATGAGCGAGGAGGTCGGCGTGACGGTGTAGCCGTTGTTCTCGGCGTAAGACTCGAACTCCGAGAACTGCGAGAGGTCGTAGTACTGGCCGTGGCCCTCGTCCCAGAGGACGGTCCCCGAGCCACCGAGTTTCTCGTCCCAGACGTTGAGGACGAACTCCTCGTTGCCGTACTTCCAGTTGGCGTCCCCGTCGTCCACGAGCATCGCGCCGAAGCCGACGACGTTGCCGTCCACGGCCGCAACCGGGATGTCCGTGGAGTCGCTGTAGTAGTACGCGTCTCCGTCGTTGTCGGCGTCTGTGTTGTAGGCCGAGCTTTCGGCCCACACCGCGACGACCGACTCGTCGGTCAGTGCCTCGTAGTTCGAGTCGAGGAGACTCGACCCCGACTCGAACTCGACATCCGCGATAGTGCTGGAGCCACCACAGTTCGCGCCGACCGCCGCGCGCGCGGTGCCGACGAACTCGGTGCCCGTGCCTTCGACTGCCGCCGTACCCGCACTGGCGGCCGCTACGAGTTTGAGGAAGTTCCGTCGTTGCATTCCAATTCGATTCTCTCACTGCTTATTATTAAACTTGAATATTTGGAAGTAACCTTCGAGACTATGAATCAAATGAACACGCTTGGTATATATTCCCAAAATATGCTGGCGAAAACTATCTGCGAGCCGTCACGTCTGTCGGTTTAGCTGTAGGCGCTCCAGAGCGAGAAGTTCGTCGTATCGACGTTCGAGGTCTGGAAGTTGCTGTCGCCCGACCCGTCGAACACTTGGTCGTCGTTGAGTCGGAGGTCCGACCCGAGTGCGGCCGCCACGTCGTTAAGGTTCGACCGGGAGGTGGCCGACGACTTCGCGCTTCCCATCAACACGACTGCCCCGCCGTTGCCGACGAAGGTGTCGAGTGCGGTCTTCTCCGAGGACGTGAACGCCTCGTAGGGACTGGTGACGACGATTGCTCGCGCAGTCGAAAGCGCGTTGTCGCCCGCGCCGTCGAGGGTGTTGACCTGTTCGAAGGCGATGCCCTGCCCTTCGAGGTAGCGCTGGTAGTGAACCGCGTCCTCGCTCGACAGCGCGTAGTCGGCGTTGAACTGGTGGTGGCCGCCGTCGATGAGGACCTGCCCGGACTTGCTGGAGAGGGCGTCGATGAGGTTCGTCAGGAAGACGAAGTGCTGGCCCGCCGCCCCTTCGTGTTCCTCGTTGACGAACAGTCCGCCGACCATCGCGGTGTTCGCGTCGCTGTCCACGCCGACCAGCGGGATGTCCCCGCCGTAGTCGTAGCCACCGCTGAGGCTCTGGGTCGCGTTCGTCGGCGCGTAGACCGGCGCGCGCGAGTCGACCAGACCGCCGGTGTCGGTGCGGACGCTGGAGACGTTCGGGAAGAAGACTTCCGTCACCGAGTCGTCGCCCGTCTCGGTGGTGTTCGCGGGGTCGCTCCGGCCCCAGACGCCGACGCCCGCCGCCTGCGCGTCGTCTTCGGCGTTCCAGAAGTCGTCGTGCTTGGTCAGACTCGACCCGTAGACGCGGGCGTAGCCCTGTTCGATGAGGTCACGATTGTAGAGGGTGTCCATCGACCCGTCGCCGTTCTTGTCGTACTTGATGTACGCGAGGAGGCGACCGAACGGGTCTTTCTCGTCTTCCTCGGAATCGACCGCGATTTTCACCGAGGTTCCGTCCGGCAACTGGTTGCTGGCGTAGTCTTTGGCGTTCTCGCCCCACGTGGACAGGTACTTGTCGTCCTCGATACCTTCCCACTCCGGGACGCTCTCGTACCGGCCGTTACGCCGGGTCTCGGGCGTGTCGATGCCGAGGACGCGAATCTCGTACTCCGTCCCGTCGCTGTCGAGGGTCACGTCGATTGTGTCGCCGTCGGTAACGTCGGTGACAGTCGCGTCGTACCACGTATTCGGTTCGAGTTGCGTGTCGGCCGCGATAGCCGTCTGAGCCGTTGCCAGACCGCCTGCCGCCGCCGTCATCATTCCGAGGAACTTTCGCCGGTTCATTTGCAGTTCTATTCTATATCTTTAACATATTAAATTTAAATATTTGGTCTCTAATCCCCAACCGACAAAACAAATAAGCGTCGGAGTGATATATTCACAAAATACTCTCTCGAAAATGTCGGGAAGTAGTCGTCTTCCCCGCGGGCCGACCGACCCGTCGGCGACTGGAGTCCGATTTTCGCCACGAGGGAAAGCGACTTGGCCGTGCCCCCGCAAACCTCTCCTATGAGTGCTATCGGTAGCAACGAACGCGAAGCGACTGCGGCGTCGGTGGTCGTCGTCGATTACGGACTCGGGAACCTCCGTAGCGTCACGCGCGGACTGGAGCGTGCGGGCGCGAACGTCGAAATCAGCGACGACCCCGAGGCGTTCGGGTCGGCCGACGGCGTGGTCCTTCCCGGTGTGGGGGCGTTCCGCGAGGGCGTCGAGAACGCCGGGCCGTACCGCGAGGCCCTCCTCGACGCCGCCGAGAGCGGAACGCCCGTTTTCGGCATCTGTCTCGGGATGCAGATGCTGCTCACGACGAGCGAGGAGGCCGAACGCGCCGGAGAAGGCGAAGTCAAGGGACTCGACCTGATTCCCGGCACCAACGTCCGGTTCGCCGAGGGCCAGAAAGTCCCTCACATGGGGTGGAACGAACTCAACGTAAAGCGCGACCATCCGCTCGTGGAGGGCGTAGACGGACGATACGCTTACTTCGTCCACTCCTACTACGCCGTCCCCGACGACGAGAACGCCGTCGTCGCCACGACCGACTACGAACGGGAGTTCCCGGCTATCGTCGCCGACCAGTCGGGCACCGTCTTCGGCACGCAGTTCCACCCGGAGAAGAGCGGCGAGACGGGTCTCCGAATCCTGCGGAATTTCGTGGACATCTGCCGGGAATAAGTACCCCGTTTCGGTACGCCACGCGCGACTTCTCCCCGCACCGATTTTACCATCTCAATTTAGAGGAAATAAAAGAATAGCGATAAGGAAGTTACTGATTTAGTATATGTTAAGATTAAGTTCAGTTTTCTGAGGGCGAATCCGCCAGATTCGAAATCCCGTTCAACACGGTAGTTCGGGCCTCTACCGTCCGATGGCTGTTTCATCTTCACTCTTCGAGTAGTGAAAGCAATAATATAAATTATAATTGGCTCTCTACCAAAATATTTATAGAAATACCATCGTTGCTTAGAAAAGTTTTAGAATAAAGAATGGAAACTGAGATACGCAGTTACGTTGTGATTGCTATGAATACGCGAACACTCGGAATCCTGCTCGGATTCGTCGTGGTTGGTACTGCTTTCACCGGCGGTGCGGCCGCCGCACCGATTACCCAGTCGCCGATTACGGCGGACGCTCCGATTACGCAGGACGTTCCGATTACCCAGTCGCCGATAACGGGTCCGATTACCCAAGACGTACCGATTACTCAATCGCCAATCACGGGACCGATTACCCAAGACGTGCCGATTACCCAATCGCCGATTACGGGTCCGATTACCCAGTCGCCGATTACGGCGTAATCTCGGTTCCGACACCCGACGGTATTTTTTAGAGAAAGTCCCGCACGTCGGAGTACCACATGTCGTGGTCGTCTACCTCGCCGACCCGACGCGCGATAGCGACGGCGATGACGTGCCAACAGAGGTCGGTCGGGTCCTCCGGGTCGAGGTTGTACTCGCTGTCCCGACATCCGCATCCGTGGCCCTCCACGACGTACTCGTCGTCGTGACCCACGACGACGGTGAAGTCCCGGTACTCTTTGACTCGGCCCTCCGAGACCGCTTCGATGGCCTGCGCGCCCCTGTCGTCGTGTACCGACAGGATTCGGTTCGTCACCTCGGGGGTGAGTCGGCCCGCCGCTTCGAGGTCAGTCTGCCACTGCTCGACTCGGTTCACGCGCATCGCCTCCGGTGGGAAACAGTCGAACGGTGGCGCTCGGTGGCGTCGGCCGGGAACACGACCGCAGGGTTCGGACGGCGGGCCTAAACCGATTCCGGTGTCGCGTTCGGCGTCGGGACGACGCGGGCGCGGCGGCGTCTCCGACGCCGCCGCAGGAAATCTCTGTAATTGTTTACCAAATAAAAATATTTCTTAAAGAAAGAGTATCACTTCTTCTGCCGGTCGCGGACCGGCGCAGTCGTCCCGAGAGTTTATCACCGAGAACGGGACGAACTCGGCGCGGACGCCTCGCGCGGTTCCGGGCGCGGGCGGCGCGCGGGCATCGCCCGCGCGCCGCGGGACCGCCAGTCCGACTACCCCGAGAGGGCTGAGCCAGCACGACCATCGGGCGAACCGATAGCGGTACCGCGAGCGACCGGCGGGAGCGAGCGGGAACACCCGACGAGAAAAAAGGTGGTCGTCTATCGGTTCGCTTTTCGCCGGTGAGTGACGACTACGGGTATGCACGTCCGCGAAGGCGGAATCGAGGTCGAGGTCCCCGAACAGGACGACGAGGGTATCGGCGACGAGGTGTTTTTCAACCCGGTGCAGGAGTTGAACCGCGACCTGACGGTGGCGACACTCCGGGCCTACCGGGACCGCGAGCCGCGCGCGGAGTACTACCTCGACGCGATGGCCGCCAGCGGCATCCGGGGCGTCCGGGCCGCCGCCGAGGGGTGGAACACCACGCTCGCGGACATCGACGAGGAGGCCATCGACCTCTGCGAGCGAAATCTGGAGCGAAACGACCTCGACGCCGAGGTTGTCCATCGGAACGCCAATTCGCTCATGCACGAGGAGGTGTTCGACGTGGTGGACATCGACCCCTTCGGGACGCCAATCCCCTTCGCGGACGCGGCGTTCGCCAACACCCGCGACTTGGTGTGCGTCACCGCCACCGACACCGCGCCGCTCTGTGGTGCGCACTTCCACAGCGGCGTCCGGAAGTACGGCGCGGTCCCGCGCAACACCGACTACCACGCCGAGATGGGCGTCCGTGTCCTCCTGTCGGCGATGGCCCGGACCGCGGCGCGCTACGACGCGGGCGTGACGCCAATCCTGACCCACGCGACCAGCCACTACGTCCGGACCTACCTCGAACTCGACCACAGCGCCACCGACGCCAACGCCGCAATCGACGAGTTGGGCCACGTCTACCACTGCGAGGACTGCCTCTACCGCGACCACGAGTACGGTCTCGTCGCCGACCCCCTCGACACCTGCCCGGAGTGCGACGGCGAACGAATGCTGACGGCCGGACCACTGTGGCTGGGTCCCGCCCACGACGCCGACTTCGTGGCGGCGGTCCGCGAGGAACTCGACCCCGAGATGGGCACCGCGAGCAAGGCCGAGCGACTGCTCGACACCCTCGAAGGCGAACTCCACCGGCCGACCCACTACGACCAGCACCGCCTCTGTAAGGAGTGGGGCCGGGCGGCACCGGGCATGGACGAGTTCCTCGGCGAACTCGAAGACGCGGGCTTCGAGTCCTCGCGCACCCACTACGGCGGAACCACGTTCAAGACGCCCGCGACGGTCGAACAGATACGTGAGGCGACACGAAACTCGTGACTTCGGGTCTCGCGACCGGATACGCGACGTATTGCCAGTGAATATTTGTATCTCGTTGGCGAAATGAGTCGCGTGCCCAGTCTCGGAAGCGTCGTGAACGTCGGTCGCTCGGTCGTAGAGGAGGCACGAGAACAGGAGATAACCTTCCTCGCGGCGAGTACCGCCTACTACGCGTTCGTCTCGCTCATCCCCCTGCTCTTGCTGGCGTTCACCGTCGTCTCGTTCGTCGCTAGCGACCAACTCGCGCGCGACGTGGTGAGTCAGGCGTCGGGCCTGTTGACGGCGACGGGTCAGGAGCAACTGATAGATTTCATCACGAACCCGCAGGGGCGCGGCGGGACGACCGTAATCGGACTCGTGGTGCTGGCGTGGAGCGCAATCAAGGTGTTCCGAGGCTTCGACGAGGCCTTCTCGACCATCTACGCGACCGACGGTGAGACTGGCATCGCCGACCAAGTGAAAGACGCACTCCTCGTGTTGACCGCCATCGGCGCGGGCGTCGTCGTTCTCGTGTTGACGGGAGCGGCGACTGCACTGTTCCCCCAGTTCCCGCTCGTCGGCGCTCTCAGCACGCTGGTCCAACTGGTAGCACTCGTCCCGGTGTTCCTCCCCCTCTACGTCGTCTTCCCCGACGTGGACGTGTCGATTCGGGAGGCGCTCCCCGGAGCAGTGCTGGTCACGGTGGGTTGGACCGTCCTACAGGTGTTGTTCCGCATCTACGCCGGGGTCTCTTCGACCAGTCCGTCCCAGTTTCTCGGCACCGCGCTGTTGCTGGTGACGTGGCTCTACTTCGCCAGCGTTCTGGTGTTGCTCGGCGGCGTCGTGAACGTCGTCCTCGCCGACCGCGGCAGTTACGCGGAGCGAACGAGAGAACCCGACGAAACGCGCATCGAACGAAAGCAGGAACTACTCTCCCGATACATGACTGACGACGAATCCGCTCCCGACATCGTGGAACTCCGCGACGAGTTGCGGGAGTTGCGAGCAGACGTAGAATCGTTCGAAGAGGACATCGAGACACGGACGGTCGAGAAACCGGAAGTCGAGTCGGAGCTGAAACAGTACGTCCGCAAGCGAATGCGCCGGGGCCACGCCCGCGGTTGGGGTCCGTACCTCGTGTTGCTGTACGGAACCGTGATGACCCTCGGGGCGTTCTTCTGGCTTCGGGGCGCGTGGGCCATCTTCGCCATGGCAATCGTCTGGCTCTCGACGCTCGGTCTCTACACCCTGATGGTGATGTTCGGGTTCGGCATCGGCGTGCTGAGTCTCCCCGGTCGCATCACCGACCGAATCGGCAACTTCCGGTCGTAGCGTATAACCCCCTCGCAGACTTACGTCCGGTCGATGCCCGGACGAGGTTTCGGCGTCGTAGAGACCTTGAAGAAACTACTCCCGGACGTGGTTCGGGAGGTGTTCGCCGTGTTGACCCAGTTGGGAGACGCGTGGTTCATCTTCGCGGCCGTCGCGCTCCTGTACTGGTTCGGCGAACGCGACGAAGGCGCGTTCGCGCTCGCCACGGTACTCGGCGCGATAGCGCTGACTGTCGCGCTCAAGGGACTGTTCCAACTCCCGCGCCCGCCCGCGGCGATTCGCGCCGGGCACGCAAGCGGCTACGGGTTCCCCAGTGGTCACGCTATCGGTGCGACAGTCCTCTGGGGCCTCCTCGTCGAAGCCCTCGAACACGGCGAACGCCGGTGGCGCGCGGTCGGTGCGGCCGCGGCTATCGCTATCGTCACCACCTCTCGGGTCGTCATCGGCGTCCACTACGTGGTGGACGTGTTGGTCGGCGTGGTCGTCGGACTCGCCTACCTCGCTGGACTCCTCCGCTGGGCGAAGTGGCGACCCAATCGGGCGTTCGTGGTCGCGGCCGTCTCCGCGCTGGCGGCCGTCGTCACCGCCGGTCTCACGCCCGACTCGGTTGCGACTGTCGCCGGAGTCGTCGGCGCGGGCCTGACGTGGGCGGCGTTCGACGCGCCGCCGGAGTCTCCGGTCGAAGCGCCCGCCGCGTTCGCTGGACTGGCCGCTCTCGGCGTCGTCGGATACGCTGGCAACGAATTAGGACTGTCACTGGCGACGACGTTCGGATTGAACCTCGTGGTCCCGGCGGGAATCCTTCTGCTCCCGGTCGTCGTGGAGCGCGCGAAAAGAGAGCGGTCGGCGTCCCCGACCTAACGGCGTTCAGAACTTTTCGAGGTACTTCTCTTTCTCCCACGCGGAGACGTGGGTCTTGTAGTCGGCGTAGTCGGCGCGCTTGGCTTCGAGGAACTTCTCGGTGACGTGTTCGCCGAGCGCTTCCCGGACGACTTCGTCGTCTTCGAGTTCGTCGAGGGCACTGTCGAGACTGCCGGGGAGCGTGGTGATGCCGTACTCGTCGAGTTTCTCGCTGTCGAACTCGTAGATGTCCTCACGGACCGCATCACCGGGGTCGGCGTCGTTCTCGATTCCTTCGAGTCCGGCCTTGATGACGACTGCCAGCGCGAGGTAGGGGTTACACGACGGGTCGGGACTCCGAATCTCGAACCGGGAACTCGCGCCCGCGGCGTCGGGGACGCGGATGAGCGCCGAGCGGTTCACGTCGGACCACGCGACGTAGACGGGTGCCTCGTATCCGGGGACGAGGCGCTTGTAGGAGTTGACCGTCGGGTTCGTGACCGCGGTGAACGCCTCGGCGTGGTTCAGGACGCCGCCCATGAACTTGTAGGCGGTCTCGCTCAGGTTGAACTCGTCGTCCTCGTCGGCGAAGGCGTTGCCGTCGTCGTCGAAGAGGCTGATGTGGGAGTGCATGCCCGACCCGTTGATGGCGCTGATGGGCTTGGGCATGAACGTGGCGTGGATGTCGTTCTGTTCGGCGACGGCGCGAACGACCGCCCGGAAGGTGGCGATGTTGTCGGCGGCCGAGAGCGCGTCGTCGTACTTGAAGTTGATTTCGTGCTGGCCGTCGGCGACTTCGTGGTGACTAGCCTCGACTTCGAAGCCCATCTGCTCCAGCGTGAAGATAATCTCGCGGCGCACGTCGCTGGCGAGGTCCTTGGGCGCGAGGTCGAAGTAACCGCCCGAGTCGTGGGGCTTGGTGGTCGCCCGACCCTCGTCGTCTTTCTCGAACAGGAAGAACTCGGGTTCCGGGCCGATGCTGACCGAGTACCCCATCTCCTCGGCCTCTTCGAGGACGCTCTTGAGTACCTGACGGGGACCGCCCTCGAACGGCGTTCCGTCGGTGTTCACCACGTCGCAGATGAGGCGCGCGCTGGCCGTGTCGCCGTCCGAGCGCCACGGTAGGACCGCGAACGTCTCGGGGTCCGGTTCGAGTCGCATGTCGCTCTCCTGTATCCGGACGAACCCCTCGATAGAAGAACCGTCGAACCAGATACCTTCCTCGAAGGCCTTCTCGACCTGCGAGGCCGGAACACTGACGTTCTTGACCGTTCCCGTGATGTCCGTGAACTGGAGGCGAACGAAGTCAACGTTCTCCGCTTCGATGCGTTCGAGTACGTCCTGCTCGGCTTCCGTCAACCCCGACTCCTTGCTCGCTGAGATTTGTCCATCCGTCATTTTTGTTGGCATTCTACACCACGACGTGTACTACTAAAACCTTACCGATTGGCTCAATTCTGGCTTTCCGAGCTATAATTGGATATTCGTAAAATTCTAAAGGGCGGCTACCGTCGTTGAACGTAATGACGTACGAAAATCTCGACGCGAAGTTGGTGAATGCACTGTTGGGCGACGGCCGGGCCAGTCTCCGGAGTCTCGCGGAGGACCTCGACGTGTCGGTCACCACCGTCTCGAACCACCTCAAGGACCTCGAAGACCAAGGCATCATCGACGGTTACACGCCGAAGGTGGACTACGACGCCCTCGGGTACGACGTGACCGCCATCGTCCAACTCAAAGTCGAGGGCAACGCCCTCCCCAGCGTCACCGAAAACCTCCGGAACCACGACCAGATGATAAGCGTCTACGAGGTCACGGGCGACTACGACATCATCGCGGTCGGCAAGTTCACCGACACCGACGGCATGAACCGCGGCATCAAGACCCTGCTCAACGACCCCGACATCAAGGAGTCCAACACCAGCGTCGTCTTGAACGCGGCCAGCGAACACGAGCAGTTCGAACTCGCCATCGAAGACGAGTAATTTCGATTCCGTCGGGGCAAATTTGATTCAGTACCGATAAGCTTTCAAGCAATCGACCGTAGTTGCTCCGTAATGAGTCTCATCGCCGAGTTCGCCCTTCGGTCGTCGGACCTCGTGCTGGCGTCTGCTCTCGATGCGGCCCCGGACACGACCGTCGAACTCGAACAGCAGATGGCGACCGAGTTCGGCGCGCCCGTACTCATCTTCTGGGCGTTCGGCGGCGGGTTCGAGCAGTTGGAGGCGGGACTCGAACGCGACGAGACGGTCCGCGAGAGCAACGTCATCGAAGAGATGGGTAACCGGAAACTCTACCGCGTGCGACTCGACACGGAGAACGTCTGCGCCATCTACCCCGTCTACCAGAAACTCGGGGCGTCGCCGATGGCCGCCACGGGGTCTGCCGACGGGTGGCAACGCCGAGTCCGGTTCCCCGACCGGGACTCGGTGGTTGAGATGCGCCGCATCTGCACCGACAAGGACGTGCAGTTTCGCCTCCAGCGACTCTACACGCCGGGCGACTCGGAACTCGAAGACGAGTTCGGCCTGAGTTCCGAGCAACGGGACGCGCTGACGGCGGCCGAGCGCATGGGGTACTTCGATGTTCCGCGCGAGGCCGCACTCGAAGAGTTGGGCGAGGAACTCGACATCAGCGGTCAGTCGGCCTCCGAGCGACTCCGCAGGGGCGTCTCGAAACTCGTCTCGAACACGCTGTTGAGCGACTTCTGAAGCGAGACCGAACGCGGCGACGTTCTACGTCGCCGCGTTCGCCGGACGCTTCTGCCTATCGTAAAGAACGAAAAATATTGCTTAGAGACGCCTAGATTGTTCTCATGCATAGCTCGACACTCGTCATCCAGTTCTCGCGTGCGGTGGCGACGAAGTGCCGCGAACCGCAAAAAAGCGGAAAAACGACAATGGGTTTCGAGGCGTGATGTCAGACGACAGCACGCGGGCCGAGATGGTCGGCCTGTGTGGTCGGCGGTGTAGTTGCGCACTCGGTCACTCGCCGCGAGCGAAGCGAGCGGACCGAGGAACCCTCGAAGTCACGCGCCGGAGGCGCGTGACTGAGGGTGACGCAGGATTTTGGTCGAGCTTTTGCCAGCGAGGAAATCCGCCAGCGGCGGATTTCCGAGCGCGGCAAAAGGTCGTGTTACATCGCGCCGCCCATACCGCCCATGCCGCCCATGCCGCCCATGCCGCCGCCCATGCCGCCAGCGCCGCCGGGCGCGCCGCCGTCGCCGCCGTCGTCGCCGTCGACCTGACCGCCTTTCAGGTCGCCAGCGGCGATAACGTCGTCGATGCGCAGGAGCATGACGGCCGCTTCGGTAGCGGACTCGATGGCTTGGGTCTTGACTCGGAGCGGTTCGACCACGCCGTCCTCTTCCATGTTGACGACTTCGCCGGTGTAGGCGTCGAGACCCGACTCGAACTCGCCGCCGTCGTGCTTCGAGCGGAGGTCGACGAGCGAGTCGATGGGGTCGAGACCCGCGTTCTCCGCGAGGGTGCGCGGGATGACTTCGAGGGTGTCGGCGAACGCCTCGACTGCGAGCTGTTCGCGGCCACCCACGGAGTCGGCGTAGTCGCGGAGTTCGAGCGCCAGCTCGGTCTCGGGTGCGCCGCCGCCGGGGACGACCTTGCCGTCTTCGAGGGTGACGCGCACGACGCCGAGGCTGTCCTCGATGGCGCGCTCAACTTCGTCCACGACGTGTTCGGTGCCTCCTCGCAGGATGAGGCTCACGGACTTGGCCTCTTCGACATCCTCCACGAAGATGCGCTGGTCGCCGCCGAT